>JAKSSB010000073.1 GCA_024403285.1 Lachnospiraceae bacterium
GAATTTGTGCAGCCGTTTTCGATTCCGGAAGAGGTTATCGAAGATATTTTTACCGCGATGCACAAGACTGTTCCGGAGAAAAAACACATGGACTGCGGTTCATGCGGTTACAAATCCTGCCGTCAGATGGCGGCTGCGGTTGCGAACGGCTATTCCAAGATTCAGAACTGCATTCATTTCATGAACGACGATCTTGTGATGAAAAGCTTTATAGACAGGCAGCTGGGAATCCTCAATGCGGCCGGTTTTACGAAGAAACTTGAGGAAACCGTCAGACAGCATCCGTACAACAAATATATTGTATGCATGGGCAACATCAATTCGCTCGGTATTATCAACGACCTTTATACCAAGCGCGTGGGCGACGAAGTTCTTTTCTCCGTGGCACGTTCACTGACCGATTTCGTAGGAGAAGAGGGCGGAGCGGCGAGATTCGGAGGCGGCGTTTTCGGTGTATTCTTTGAATATACGGCTGAAAAACTCGATGATTTCATGTCGCGTAAAAATTTTGACTGCCGTCATGTCGGAGTCGGCGAGCCTGTAACGATGAGATTCGGCATGGCCGTTCACAACGATTCGGAAGCTCCGGTCGAAGTCACCGTCAACAGAGCGTCGCATTCATCGGGCAAAACGATTGACAAGACAAGAAATACATATAACATGTTCACAACCGAAATGCTGAATGAGCTGACTGTTGAAAGCCGTGTTACCTCCGAAATGCAGGAAGCAATGAAAAACGGAGAATTCAAGATATATCTTCAGCCGCAGCACAATATCAAGACCGGCGAGATTGTCGGTGCGGAGGCTCTCTGCCGCTGGATCAAGAAAGACGGAACACTCATATCCCCCGGCGTTTTTATCCCCGTCTTCGAGAAGAACGGATTCATTCGTCCGCTTGACAAACACATCTGGGAGGAAGCATTTCTTTTAGTGAGCGAGTGGGAGAAAAACGGGGTAAAAGGAGTACCGGTTTCCCTCAACATTTCCAGAAAGAGCCTGATTGACGATGAATTTATCAGCGTAATCGCATCGCTGCAGAGCAAGTACAATATCAATAAGAACATGATTCATTTCGAAATTACGGAGAGTGCGTATATCGACAACGCGGACGAAATCGCGGACAGAATCACAAGGCTTAAGGAACTCGGATTCAAGATCGCTATGGACGACTTCGGCAGCGGATATTCGTCGCTGAATTCGCTCAAAGACATTCCGCTTGATATTCTGAAACTTGATATGGGATTTTTTAGGAAAAGCGAAAATGAGGAACGCGGCCGAAAGATTATCGGCCTGATTGTTGAAATGGCCAAAGAACTTCAACTCGTGACCGTAGCCGAGGGCGTGGAGAAACCCGACCAGGCGAAATTCCTTGACAGAATGGGATGCGACATCATTCAGGGATATCTCTATTCGAGACCGATGCCGGTAAAAGATTTCGAGGCACTCCTCTAGAGTGCACCGAGAAAGATACCGACGAATATTATGAAAGTGCAGAAAAGCTTGTAGCGGATATCCTTCTCTTTAAAGATAAATTTGCCTCCGACGATGGCGACGAAACAGCCGCATTGTTTGAGAAGTGTCATAACGGCAAGGCGGCTGTCAACATACTTGTTTGCGATGAACAGCGCTTTGTCACCGATGACAAACATAACGGCAAGCAGCCAGATCCATTTGTTTTTGAAGGCTTTTTTGGAAATTTTCTCGCGTCGTACGAGAATGTATACAGCATAGAAGATGACTAAGAAAAGCATGTACCAGAACTGTACCTGCGTGTCCGTCACATCTTTTAACAGGACCTTGTCCAGCAGCGCCGAAACAGAATTCAGCATGCAGGATGCAAGGGCGAGAATGAAATATTTCATTGGAACGGAATCGGTGTCGGTTGTACCGGCGCCGTTTTTCTTTTTGTGACGGAATTTCATTAAAAGGAGACCGAGGCAGACGAAAACAAGTCCGATGCTCTGAACAAATCCGACGGTTTCGCCGAGTACCGTTACGGCAAGGAATGTCGAGAAGAGCACTCTGGACAAATCGAAAATTCCGTAGAGACTTACGGGGAGCTTCGAAAGCGCTTTGAACGAGAATATCCAGGCTAAAAAAATCACGAACGATTTAACCGCTATCAGCCCGTAGTATTTCGGCGCCATTCCCCATGCTCCGAGCACACCCGGCGAGACAAAAACGAAAGACAAAAGCGTATACAAAAAGAGCACTTCCATGACAGAATTGCTTTCCATTGCTTTCTTTTTGGCAAGCTCCCGAGCGCCTTTCAAGAGCCCGTAGAGCAAAACGAGTGACATCCAGATCATTTTATTGCCTCTTAAGGTAGTCGCACACTTTCAAAAGGTTCGGAAGAACGGTTTCGCAAAGTGCGGAAATTTCTTCATTCGGTTCTGCGAGGTCGGGCACCATAATCGGTCTGAGTCCGCCTGCGTTCGCCGAACGGATTCCGTTAAAAGAATCTTCAATCGCATAGCAGTCTTCGGGTTTCTCCCCGATTTCTTCGCACGCTTTCAGAAAAATGTCCGGTGCGGGTTTACTTCTTTGAACCATGTCGCCGCAGATGATTTTGTCGAAAAAACAGATGATTCCGGCATCGTCGAGCTCTTTTTCGACAACACCTTTTCTCGTGGAAGAAGCAAGCGCGATTTTGTATCCGTTCATCTTTAAATAAGAAAGAAGTTCAATTACCCCGGGTTTCATCGGAAGCGGTCTGTTATCGTAGATGCCGTGATAAATGACGGACGACTCTGCCGCATATTCGTCATAAGGGAAATCCTGTCCGTAGATTTCGAGCATCTTCGCCCTCGTTGCGTTTTTGTTGATTCCGAGGCACTGCATGCAGGCATACTCGATGTTCGGAATATTGTGCTTGTCGGCAACGATTTTCCAGCAGTCGATAACTATTTTTTCGGAATCGAAAATTACTCCGTCCATATCAAAAACAACTGCGTTGTATTTTTTTGCGTCCATAGAAACTCCTTTCCCGCCGTGCGCAAATCTTTTACCATAATAATCCGAAAGAAGCCGCGTTGCAAGAAAATCTTTCGGGTAAAAAAGATACTATCCGGGCCGGGTTTGTGGTAGAATAGAGGGGTATCGGAGGTAGAGAATATGGACGTATCTTGTGACCGTTGCGCGAATTTCGTCTTTGACGACGACTATGAGGATTATGTGTGTATGGTGAATATGGATGAGGACGATTATGTGCGTCTTACGACCGACACGCATTACCAGTGCCCGTATTTCCGCAACGACGACGAATATGAAGTGGTCAGACATCAGATGTAAACTTACATTTTCAATCCGACGCGGATGTGCGGACGGAAGAAAGGAAGAGGGGTATGGAAGGTATCGAAACACTCAGACAGTGGGTTAAGGAAAGCGATAACATTGTGTTTTTCGGCGGTGCCGGCGTTTCCACAGAGAGCGGAATTCCCGACTTCAGAAGCGTTGACGGACTTTATCACCAGAAGTATGATTATCCGCCCGAGACGATTCTGTCTCATACGTTTTTCATGAAGAAGACCGAAGAGTTTTATCGTTTTTACCATGATAAAATGCTTGTGTCCGGAGCCAAACCGAACGCTGCGCATCTGAAACTTGCCGAACTCGAAGCAAAGGGCAAACTTAAGGCTGTAATCACGCAGAACATAGACGGTCTGCATCAGCTCGCAGGAAGTAAGGAAGTTCTCGAACTTCACGGAAGCGTGCAGAGAAATTACTGTCAGAAATGTCATAAGTTCTATGACTTCGCGAAGATGCAGAGCTCGGCCGGGGTTCCGGTGTGCGATGACTGCGGCGGCGTAATCAAACCCGACGTGGTGCTTTACGAGGAAGGCCTAGACATGCAGACCATGAACAAAGCGGTGAATTACATTGCGAACGCCGATGTGCTGATAATCGGGGGAACATCGCTTGTGGTATATCCGGCAGCAGGCCTGATCGATTACTATCGCGGCAATAAACTCGTGCTTATCAATCTTTCGGAGACCGCGCGCGACGATGTGGCGGATCTTTGCATTCACGGCAGAATCGGCGAAGTGATGTCACAACTGGAGTAATAATATGGAAAGTTTCAAAGAAGGCGATATTATCGAACTTAAGAAGAAGCATCCCTGCGGAGCGTTTTCCTGGAAGGTGCTTCGTACCGGTTCGGACTTAAGGCTCGAATGCACGGGTTGCGGACATCAGGTTGAAATACCGAGAAATAAACTGGTAAAAGGCATTAAGAAAATTGTGCATATTTAACAGAATTTACGTTTTTATAAAAAGTACTTGCGGACTGTATTAAAAGGTGTTAAGATGTAGTTCCGTGATGTATAAATTTCCTTGCTCTTTACACGGATAAAGGGCCAGAGACCAAAAGGAGGTAACTAGCATGAACAAGTATGAATTATGCGTTGTTGTCAATGCTAAGATCGAAGATGATGAAAGAGCAGCTGTTGTAGATAAGTGCAAAGCGCTCGTAGAGAGATTCGGTGGCGTTATCGCAGATATCGAAGATCAGGGTAAGAAGAGACTTGCTTACGATATCCAGAAGATGCACGAAGCTTACTACTACTTCATTCACTTCGAGGCTGAAGCTACGGCTCCCGCTGAAATCGAGAAGCGTGTTCGTATTATGGACAACGTTCTCAGATACTTAGTCGTTAGACAGGACGAAGAATAGAAAGTAGGTAATTATGAATAAGGTTATTCTTATGGGTCGTTTGACCAGAGATCCCGAGGCAAGATATACACAGGGTGAGAATTCCATGTGTATCACAAGATATTCACTCGCAGTTGACAGACGTTTTTCCAGACAGAACGGAAACAACGGTGATCAGACAGCCGATTTCATCAATATTGTTGCATTCGGCAGACAGGGTGAGTTCGCTGAGAAATATCTTCACAAGGGAACCAAAGTAGTTGTAACAGGTCGTATTCAGACTGGCAGCTACACAAACAAAGACGGTCAGAAGGTTTATACAACAGATGTTGTAGCCGAAGATCAGGAATTCGCTGAGAGCAAGGGTGCTTCAGGCGAAGGTGGGGTAGCCGGAGGAAACGGTTTCCAGAGCAATTCCGGCAATGGACCGGCAGAAGACGGATTTATGACAATTCCCGACGGAATTATCGACGATCTGCCGTTTAACTAAGTAACCGCAGTTTTGTTTTATATCAGGAGGCAATATTATGGCATTCGTAAAATCAGATAGAGCTGATTCTCCTATGAAGAGAAAAGGCGGAATTCGCAGAAGAAAGAAAGTTTGCGTATTCTGTGGCAAAGATGATGTTATCGATTACAAGGATACAGCTAAGCTTAAGAGATACGTATCCGAGAGAGGTAAGATTCTTCCCAGAAGAATTACCGGAAACTGTGCTAAGCATCAGAGAGCACTGACAGTTGCTGTTAAGAGAGCACGTCACGTAGCACTTATGCCCTACGTACAGGACTAATTTAAAAAGTATTTTTGGCACCTTCCGGAACTCCCGGGAGGTGTTTTTCTTTTTATGTGCACGGTCGCATAAGGTAATTAGCTGCTTCGCAGCACGCGACCGGCACAACGAGCCGGAAGATGAACATTCCGGCTCGAATTAATGCATGGTCGCGAAAGGTAATTAGCTGCTTCGCAGCATGCGACCGGCACAACGAGCCGGAAGATGAACATTCCGGCTCGAATTAAAGCACGGTCGCATAAGGTAATACAAATCGGTTAATTGTATAGTGATTATGATGATATACCACATCTTGTAATGGAAAGATTGGTACGGAAATGATATAATATTTTAATCGGGATTTTACCCGTATTGTTTGTTTGTCCATTGAGTGGAGGATGATTATTCAATATGAGCAAGAAAATCAAGGTAAAAGGCAAAATTCGCGCACTTTTTAATCTGCTTCTGGGATTCGGCGGAGTTCTTGTGCTTTTTACGATACTGGCATATTTTATTGTTTTTCCGGCAGGTATAGTTCTTACAGCTTTTCTTTTACTGTATTTTACAGGTCTGCTTCTTATCTGGATATATTTCAAACCGTTACTGCTTAACGAAATGGTAAGTTTTGCAACGGAATACGGCCAGGTTCAGCGTCAGCTTCTGCGTGACCTTGAACTTCCGCATGCCCTTTTGGATGACAAGGGTAAGATTATCTGGACGAACGATGCTTTCGAGGAACTCGTGAAGAACGAGAAGGGATACCGCAAGAATATTTCATCGCTTTTCCCTTCGATTACAACGGACAAACTTCCGCTCGATGACGAGAGAGATTCGCTTGAAATCGAATACGAAGAGCAGAATTTCCTGGTTAAAATGCGCCGTATAAGTGTTACGGATATGATTCAGGATTCGGATTTCGTATCCGAAGACGGTAATGAGAATTACCTTATCGGTCTTTACTTATTCGACCAGACGGCTCTCAAACTTGCGTTGAGAGAGAACGATGACCAGTCGCTGGTTGTCGGCCTTATTTACATTGACAATTACGAAGAAGCCATGGAAGGTGTTGAGGAAGTGCGTCAGTCACTTCTTTATGCGTTAATCGATCGAAAGATTAACAAGTGGGCCGCTTCCGTTGACGGAATCGTTCGTAAAATAGAGAAAGACAAATATCTTCTTATTCTGCGTAAGAAGTCACTTGCACAGCTTAAGGAGAGCAGATTTGAAATCCTTGAGGAAGTCAAGACCGTCAACATGGGTAATGAGATAGCGATTACTTTAAGTATCGGTATCGGTCTGGACGGACTTTCTTACAGCCAGAATTCAGAATTCGCACGTGCTGCCATTGATCTTGCACTCGGTCGAGGCGGAGATCAGGCCGTTATCAAGACACCGGGAGCAATTCAGTACTTCGGTGGCAAGACGCAGCAGCAGGAGAAGAATACAAGAGTTAAAGCGCGTGTTAAAGCGCAGGCTCTTCAGGAAATACTGAGTACGCGTGATCAGATTTTTATCATGGGTCATACGAATGCGGATGTAGACAGTTTCGGCGCTTCGGTCGGAGTACAGTGTATTGCCAGACAACTTCAGAAGAAGGCGTACATCGTTCTCGATTCCGTCAATGCTTCGCTGAAACCGGTTGTTGATATGTACCTTGAGTCTGTCGGCAACGAAGAAGATGTAATTATCGGTTCAAGCCAGGCGCTTGAGCGTGCAAATGCCAATTCGGTTCTTGTGGTTGTCGACAACAATATTCCTTCGAGAACGGAATGTCCGGACCTCATCAAGAACTGCAAGGCGATAGTCGTTCTCGACCATCATCGTCAGACGGCAGAGCATATTGAGAATGCAACTCTTTCATACGTCGAGCCGTATGCATCGAGTGCCAGCGAAATGGTTGCGGAAATTCTCCAGTATGTTGATAACGGCGTCAGAATCAAGAGTACCGAGGCGGATATCATGTATGCCGGAATTGTTATCGACACGAATCTTTTCACCACCAAGACCGGTGTAAGAACATTCGAGGCGGCAGCATATTTAAGACGAAGCGGTGCGGATGTTACAAGAGTACGTAAGATGTTCCGCGAAGATGCGGGCGAATATATGGCTAAGGCGAAGACCATCAGGGATGCTTTCATTTATCGAAACGATTTTGCTCTGTCGGTTTGCGATTCAACATCGTGTCAGAGCCCTACCGTTGCGGCATCCAAAGCAGCGAACGAGCTTCTTAACATTAACGGCGTGAAGGCAAGTTTTGTTTTTACCGAGTATCAGGGTAAAATACATATGTCGGCGCGCTCCATCGATGAAGTAAACGTTCAGGTTATTGCCGAGAAAATAGGCGGTGGCGGACACATGAGTGCTTCTGCGGCCCAGCTTGAAGGAATGACGATTGAAGATGCGATCAACCTGCTTGAAGCCACACTCGATTCAATGATTGAGAATGAAGAAATTTAGAATACTATTTTTACGGGAGACAGGATATGAAAGTTATTTTATTACAGGATGTAAAATCACTCGGTAAAAAAGGTGACATGCTCGAAATCAACGACGGTTACGCAAGAAACTTTATTTTACCGAAAAAACTCGGTGTGGAGGCCAATGAGGCCAATAAGAACACACTGAAACTTCAGAAGGCAAACGAAGAGAAGAAAGCCAAGGAACTTCTCGATGCGGCCAAGGAACTCGGAGCCAAAATCGGTGAGCTTTCGGTAACGATTCCCATTAAGGTAGGCGAAGGCGGAAGAACTTTCGGGGCCATCACAGCCAAGGAAATCGCGCAGGCTTTAAAAGATACGCACAATATTGATATCGATAAGAAGAAAATTGTTTTGAAAGATTCGATTAAGAGTGAGGGCTCATTTAATGTAGCTATCAAGCTCCACCCTCAGGTAACGGCCGAACTTAACGTAAAGGCAGAGGGAATCAGATAATCAGGGGATTTGCCATGGATGAAGCAGTAGTTAAAAGAGTAATGCCGCATTCCAAAGAAGCCGAACAGTCGGTACTCGGATCCATGATTCTGGACTCCGAAGCGATTACAGTGGTTGCCGATATTATTACCGGCGCAGATTTCTACAATAAGCAGTACGGAGTAATTTTTGATACGATTGTGGAACTCAATGCCACCGGCAAGAATGTGGATATTCTTACTTTACAGGATAAATTAAAGGAAAAGGATGTTCCGCCCGAAGTATACGGTCTCGAGTATGTTAAGACACTTGTTGATGCCGTACCGACATCAGCCAATGTTAAATACTATGCGAATATAGTTTACGAAAAGGCGACTTTGCGCCGACTTATCGAAGCCGGTGAAGATGTTGTCAACAGGGCATATTCCGGCAAAGAAGAAATCGACGGTCTTCTCGGATACACGGAGAAGCGAATATTCGATGTCGTTCAGAAGAAGAACACGGGTGATTTCGTTCCAATCAGTCAGATTGTAATGAATTCCCTGAATATGATAGAAGAAGCAGCCAAGAAGAAAGGTTCCGTTACCGGTATTCCGAGCGGTTTTGCCGATCTTGACTATATGACGGCCGGATTTCATCCTTCGGACCTTATTCTTATTGCTGCCAGACCTGCGATGGGCAAAACCGCCTTCGCACTTAACATCGGTCTTCATGCCGCGTTGCGTGAGCAGAAATGTATCGCGATTTTCAGCTTGGAAATGTCGAAGGAGCAGCTTGTTAACCGACTTATCTCAATGGAATCGACGGTCGATTCGCAGAATATCAGAACCGGTAATCTGTCGGATAAAGACTGGACCATGTTAATCGAGGGCGCCGGAAATGTTAGCCGTTCCAAACTGATAATAGATGATACCGGCAGTATCTCAATCAATGAACTTCGCAGCAAATGTCGTAAGTATAAAATGGAGCAGGATCTTTCAATGATTATAATTGATTACCTTCAGCTTATGACAGGCAGTGGACGAAGCGAATCGAGGCAGAACGAGATTTCGGAGATTTCACGTTCGCTTAAGGCTCTTGCGAGGGAACTTAACGTCCCCGTAATAGCTCTTTCGCAGTTAAGCCGTAAGGTTGAGGAACGTCCCGATCACAAGCCGATGCTTTCCGACCTTCGTGAGTCCGGAGCCATCGAGCAGGATGCCGACCTCGTAATGTTCATCTACAGAGACGATTATTACAACAAAGACAGTGAGAAAAAGGGCGTTGCCGAGATTATCATCGGCAAGCAGCGTAACGGACAGATCGGTTCTGTCGAACTTGTATGGCTCGCCGATCAGACCAAATTCAAGAACATGGCGCGTTAGCACGCGCAGCAAAGCAGTTGTCTAATGACAACTGCTTTATTTTTTACTCGGGGGAGGCGCAGATGATGTTCTGCCGGTGTCGCGCTCTCGCTCAATTGCTGACTCGGGGGAGGCGCAGATGATGTTCTGCCGGTGGACGCTCTCGAGGCCTTGCTGACTCGGGGGAGGCGCAGATCATGTTCTGCCGGCGGACGCTCTCGCGGACTTTCTGACTCGGGGGTGGCGCAGATGATGTTCTGACGTGGGACGCTCTCGCTGCGTTGCACTCTGCAGCGGTTCTAAGCTCGGAAGAACCTCGCTAAGAACCGGCGAGTGCAAAAGCCCCCCTTACAGAACACATGCTGCGCCACCCCCTCGAGTTAGTGGAGAGCGGAGGTGGGAAAGACACCGTACAGA
>JAKSSB010000074.1 GCA_024403285.1 Lachnospiraceae bacterium
GCCCTCCGTTGCACCGCACTCCGAGCATGTCTTCGATTCGGTAAAAGATGCCTCAACCCAGCTGTGTTCGGTCTTCCCGCCTTCGGTTTCTCCGCACACGCTGCAGGTCTTCGGAGCCTTACATGATGCCTCTACCCAGTCATGCTCACCCTTCTCGCCCCGCGTGGTTCCGCATTTCGAGCATGTTTCCGGAGCCTCGCATGTAGCCGGTGTCCACTCATGTTTCAAACAGCACCCCGATAAAAGAAACATCGATGCAGTCGAAAACAAAACGACTGAAATTATAAGTCTGTTCTTCATTCTTAAAGTCCTCCGTCAAAGAAAATATAAGCGTTACTCCTCCGGCATCCGCGAAGTGCCAAATTCCCGCTTATCATCAAATATCTCCGACCAGGAAATATTTCACAACTCCGAAAAATTCTCTGAGCATGTTGTTGGGCAGATATCTCGGAGCCGAATCCGCTGAAATACCGCAGACATTTTTAAGTCCCGCCTTGCGGGCAACCCCGACGCCCCTGAAAACATGATAGTTGTTCGTAACAATTCCAATCCTGTCATTCGCGTCGATAAACTGCAGACTGTTGCCGATATTCTCCTTCGTATTAGTAGACTCGGGTTCAAGCAATATTCTGTCTTCGTCGATTCCGTTTTTAATCAGATAATCCGCCATGCCCTCCGCTTCCGGGAACGGTTCGTTGTATCCCTGACCGCCCGTCACGATGCATACGGTTTCCGGATTTTCGTTCAGATATCTTATCGCCTCATCGAGCCTGTAACGCAGGACCACACTCGGTCCGTTCGCGTAGACCTGCGATCCGAGTACGATAATTGCATCAAGATTTTCTTCGCCCTTCTCATCGAAGCCCGTCAGTATCAGTCCTTCCACCCCGGTAAAAAACACGATTCCCAGAGCGACAACCGCAACCACGCCGACACGCACCGCTTTCGGCAGTTTCTTCCATAGACCGATTAGAGCAGCAAACGCAAGAAACACAAATCCTGCCGCCAGTGCAAACCAAACTAAAAAGAACGAAGTTCCGCTTCCGACAAGATAAACCGTTATTCCGTACAGAACGCACAAAACAGCAAAGACTAACCAGACTGCCGTTCGTACCGCACTGAATATCCTGTTTTTTACACTTGTTGCACCGGATTTTCGTTCTTTCGTTTCTGTATTTCTATTTAAATCTTCTTTCATTGTAAACTCCGAATATAAATATTCCCCCTCAATCCCCTACTTATACTGCTTTGCGAGTTCCTTCGTTATCCGTCTTGCTTCTTCCCAAACCTCGTCCGGTCCGACAATCTTCATGCCGTTCCCCATTGCGAAAACCCAGGCATAGAACTGCCTGCTCACCGCAACCGTAACGGTCGTTTCGAAATGATTGTCATCTTTCGGTCGGATTGCAATTCCCGTTCCGAATCTGTCAATCACAACTCCGGCCAGCGAATTGTCGCACTCCAAAGTTACCTTCATCTCCGGACCTTCGTACATTCGAAATCTCTTGGAAGCATAATCCGCAATATTGAAACTTCTGAATTCCTCGCGGCCGTTTCGGGCATCTTCCAGCACATCGATATTAACCATTTTATCGACACGAAAATACTTGATTCCCGTCTCATCGTCAAAACACACAAGATAGTAGTTCTCTTCCGCAAGCGTCATCGCCCAGGGACTTTCAATGTATCTTTTACCATCATGACGAAGAACCATCTTCTTGTTCACATTCCAGTTTGAATACTGAAAAGAAATCTTCGCATTCCCCGCAATCGCGCGATGAATCGCATCGATATTGTACAGAATTTTCTCGTTCTGTGCCTTAACTCTGTCGGTGACGAAAACCTCATGCTGAAGTTCGCGCGCCTCGTAATGCGACGCAAGTCCCTCGATTTTCCTGATGAGTTCGTTGGACTTTTTCTTCGTAATGAATTTGGCGGACTGCACGGAATCGACCAGGAGCCTCAGTTCGGCAAGTTCGAACTGCCTTGATGCGACATGGTAAAAACAATTCTTGTTTCGCACCTCTTTAACTACATCAATACCGTACGTCTCAAGAATCTCAAGATCGCTGTATATACTCTTTCGTTCCGCGGAAATGCCGTATGCCTCAAGTGAGGAAATAATCTCTTCCATCGTCAGCGAATGCTTCTCGTCGGTCTTCTCCATAAGAATTTTCGTCAGATAGAAAAGCTTCAGTTTCGGACTTCTTTCTTTGCCCATAAGTACCCTCCTGTCGAAACTCTCACTGTTCTTCGATTCCTTCGGATTCGTTTTCGCCATGCTTCTCGATTTCTTCGAATTCATCTTCGTCATACTCTTCGATTCCTTCAAAGTCATCTTCATCATACTCTTCGTCAGCATACTCCTCGACTGCATCAACATAGAACTCGAGCAGATCGTCGAGGCGAAGACACGCCAGGCGTCCGCCGGGAATACCGCAGCCGCAGTCGATGGCAATATGATTGTTCGCTTTAAGGATGAAGCCGGGACGAATATTCTCCTCGGTCTCGATAAAAAGCGTAGGAGTGTGTCCTGTAACGACCGTCACGTCGTCAAAGTACGGGATGTCATAATCCGGGCGCTCCCACACCAGTTCTTCCGGCTCGTAATCTTCAATCGGACGGTCCGGCTCGAAATTTCGAAGCCCGGCATGTATCAGAAGATACTTCCGGCCCGATAATTCAATTTCTTCGTACAAATCGAATTCTCCGAGATAATCCAGCACCTCGTCGCGTTCTTCCGGCGAAAGTGCCGCGAACTCGTCAAGTGTCGTGCCGGAGCCGTTAAGCTGCCAGTTGAGCAGTTTCCCAAGCATCTCTTCATCAAGATCGTAAATATTCTCTTCCGTCACTTCCTTAAGAAGGAAATTAAGACACTCAAGCGCCATCAGTTCGTGATTGCCCGCCAGACAGACCACATTCGGCCGATTCATCAAATCTTTAAGAAGTGTAACCGGTTTCGGTCCCCGGTCAACCACATCCCCGAGAACATACAACATGTCCTCGTCGGTAAAAGCAATAACACGCAGCATCTCGAGGAATTCGTCGTAATGACCGTGCAAATCTGAAATTATATATGTACTCATCAATTCCTCCGATACTCTTAGCTTTCAAGAAATTTAGTCCCGGCATACCATCCCGGTATTCGAAAAAGCCGTAGTTTCCGTCATCCCGAATCAGAACTCGATTGTTCTCGGTGCCTCGGTAAAAGATGAAAATGTTGCGGAAGCATCTTTGAAGTAAAGAACTTCCGAATTGTCATCGTCTTCCGAATACATTCCGCGAAGTTCGGGATAATTGTCGAGCATGTGTTTTTTGGCTTCACGACGGTCGTCTCTTACAAGTGTGCCCGCAACACGGAGCCACTTTCCGCCATCGAAACAGCAGAGTTCTGCTTTGCCGTTAGCCTGAATCTGCTTGGAAACATTTTTAATTTTACCGGTCTGAATGTAGAGTTTGCCTTCGAAAATATCGATTGTTCCGAAAGGACGGACTCTGGGCTGATCGCCTTCAACCGTTGCGAGATAATAAGTACCGCATTTTTTGATGAATTCATAAACTTCCTGCATTTTGTAATCCTCCGTTTTGTATGTTTATTTTTCTACTGTATTCAGCATATAATGCACTTTCCGGTTACGTAATGTGTATTTTATATTTCCGGTTACCAGCCTGTTAACGTTTGCTTTAACAAATAAACACTTTATATACTATGAAGTGCACTACTCCTCATTTCCACGTTTCCCGGAAATCAATTCATCGTAAAATTTCACTGCACCGGCGATGTCATTTTCATCCGGATGTCCCTTTTCAACTCCGCCCACAAGTTTGAACGGACCGTAGGTATCAAATCCCGTGCATCCGTATGAGCCGAGTACTTTCGCCGAATGTTCGCTTACGGCTGCGGTAATTGACTTAAGATAACCGTCTCTTTTACCCCCGTAAGTATACAAAAAGAAGACTTCGGCTCCCTCCTTCGTAAGATTCCTGCGGGCATATTCACACACTTTCTTGTTGAACTTAAAGTAGTAAATACCCGAAGCGAATCCGACCAGATCGAATTCGGAAAGGTCGACGTCTTCGTCTTTCATTACATTTATGAGCGTAACTTCATTGCGGGCGGCAATCGCGTCGATAAGTTTCTTCGTATTGCCGTGATGCTCGGAATAATACACTATTGCTGTCTTCATTTAGTACCCCCTTCATCCGTTTCCGTGGGCAAATGCCCGCTTTAACCTCACGATAAGTATTCTATCATCTTTTACCGAATGAATAAAGGGTAAAAATTATCCCTCGACACGCCGACCAGTGCGGCGAGTTCGTCCTGCGAAAGTTTCTGTTCCTTGCGGATTGCCTTCAGGTTATTCTTAAATTCTGTTTCAGACGCAAAAACAGGCATGTTAAACGATGACAGAATCATTAAACATGCCATAAAAAAGCTTAGAGTGCGCAAATATTTCCTTTTGCTCATATTCCCCTTCCTTTCTGTAAATAAATAATAAGTTTATACACTTCCAACGGGGATTATTTCATAAAAGAAAGCAAAAATAAACAAAAGGGCTAAGTAAAAGTAACCAGTGCAACACCGTCCTTGCCATTGGTTCCGTTGGTACCCTTAAAAAGAAAACGTAGTGTCCACTACATAGGTAGTAATTTACTTTATATATATTAGAGAAGAAAAAAAATTTTTCATATTGCACATATTGAATACTTTGATATATGATATTATCTGTTGGTAAAATTTAAACGGCTATGTGCCCGAGAACAAGGGGAATTTTCCCGAAGGAGGAGAAATGAAAAGATTTAGCAAGTCATTTGCCCGCATAATCGGTATTTTGCTTTGTCTTGCAATGTGCTTAGAAACAAACGGTTTTACAGCATTGGCAGCAGGATTGAATACCGTGGACAATGAGGAAATTTACGAAACTTCTGATGAGACCTCATTTGATGAGGTTGAAGAAATTGCAGAAGAAACTGCAATCGATGAAGAAACCGTAATCGATGAGAAAACCGTAATCGATGAGGAAACCGTAATCGATGAGGAAACCGCAATTGACGACGAGGAAATCGCAATTGACGATGAGGAAACCGCAATTGACGACGAGGAAACCGCAATTGACGACGAGGAAATCGCAATTGACGAAGAAGAAAACGTAGTCAACGAGGAAGAAACCGCAGTTGACAAAGAACCCGTAGTTGACGACGAACCCGTTGTCGAAGAAGAAGAAACTGTAGTTGACGAAGAAACTGTAATTGATGAAGAAATTGTAGTCGACGACGAAGAAGATGCAGTAAAAGAAGACAGTAACCTTAATGCTGAGGCCCACAAAGTTTCAGTGGCTTTTAACGAGCAGACAGGCGCGCTTACTGTTGAAGGATTCTACGACTGGGATAGAACAGATGACTTTAAAGCTCCCTGGTATTCATACTCCGAGAAAATCAAGACCGCTAAAGTTAAGGTTAAAAATCTGACAGATTTTTCTTTTATGTTTGCAGAATGTACAAATCTTACTTCGGTAGATTTTTCCGAAAGTGATACTTCTAAAGTAACTAATTTTTCACATATGTTCTTTAACTGTACTTCACTGGAGACAGTTAATCTTAAAGGAATTACAACAAATGCAGGTACAGATTTTACAAGCATGTTTGAGAATTGCGTTAACCTTAAAGAACTCGATTTAAGCAAGTTTGTAATTGGAGAAAATGCTAAAACCGACGACTTTTTCGACTGCACTTATGAAGATGCAGAAGTTGCACCCGGTAAAATCATTACTCCCGCAAAATGTAATTCAGATATTCTTTTACCCAAAAAATATGCTGATTCCAAGAGTAAAAAATACGAGAAATTCCCTAAAACAAAAACCACGCTTTCAGCTGTATATGTAATTACATATAAGGGTGGAGAATACAAAAATCCCAATAAAACAGAGATTCTTTACGGTCAGACAATGACATTGAAGAAACCCACAAGAACAGGTTATATTTTTACAGAATGGTGGAATGAATGGTGGTCTCCCATTACTCAGATTGTAGGCGATTCCGATAAAACCGTTACGGCTATGTGGGAGGCTATTGAATACAAGGTGGTATTAAACGGAAACGGCGGTGAAACTCCGCTTGGAGCAACCGGTCCCAAGAGTACAACGAAGACTAAAACAATCGAGGAAGTACTTTATGACAGAACTTATCCTGAGATTTTTGGCGAAGAAAATATATTTGTAAGAACCGGTTACACCCTTTCAGGCTGGAACACAAAGGCCAACGGAAAAGGAAAGGCATATACTCTTGAAGAATTCAAGGATGTTAAGAATCTTACAACCAAGAACGGCGCTACAGTTAATATTTATGCTCAGTGGAAAGCAAACGAATATACTGTTGTTTTCAACAGCAATACGGATAATCTCTATATAAATGACATGTATTCCGGAGATTTCGTCTCAATGGCCGACAAGACCATAAAATATGATAAAAAAGTTACGCTTCCTGCAAATAAATATACTGTTCCCGGCTACGGCTTTAAGGGTTGGAGTACAGAACCTAACGGAGAAGTTGTATATAAAAACAAGGCTTCCGTTAAGAATCTTGCAGAAGAAGGTACAGTAACTTTATATGCTGTTTGGAAACCCTATACCTATACAGTTAAATTTAACCTGAACGGAAGTAAGGGAAAAGCTCCCGCTACTGTTCCGAATCTTGTTTACGGTAAGGATTTTGCTTTCGCCGAGAGTCTTACCGGAAGAGACGACATTTCGTATGCAAACGAGATGATTACAGACAGAAACGGATATGAAGTTAACAGATATTCACTTTTACAGTGGAATACAAAGGCAGACGGTAGCGGCCAGATGGCTTTGGCCGGATCAGATGCCACTATTTATCCCACAAAAGATAAGCAGACAATTACTCTTTATGCTATCTGGAATTGCAAGTACTATTTAGATGACAATTTTGAAGGTGGTACTTATTCTACAAAACATACCAGCAGTGAAAAGACAATTACCCTTCCCGGAGAAACCAATTTAAACAAAGCCGGATATTACCTTGCAGGCTGGAATACAGACAAGAAGAAAGCAGACAAGGGCACTGTTCAGTATAAGATCGGAGCAAAGCTTAAGAGAGTATCAAACAAGACTTTCTATGCAGTATGGAAACCTGCTTCATATACTGTTAAATTTGATAAAAATGCCCCCGAAGGTGTAACCGTTACCGGTTCCATGAAGAGTCTTTCATGCAAGGGTGATAAAACATATACACTTCCCGAGAATAAATTCAAAGCCGAAGGATATAACTTCAAGGGCTGGGAACTTAAAATTACAGACGTAACATCCAAACCCTTTAAAGACGGTGATGAGTTCTCGGCACTGGCTTCAAAAAACAAAGAAGTTATTACCCTGAAAGCTGTTTGGGAGAAAGAGGAAACTTATTTCGCAGGAAGCATTGATGAAACAGCTGAGGACGAAGTTACAGGAAAAGAAGAACTCGACGGTGAAGAAGCAGCTCCTATATATACTTTAGAAGATGGTGTTCTCACAGTTAATGTTTCTTCCGATTGGGAAAAAGCAAACGAAATCTATGCGCCTTGGCATTCGGATGCCGACAAAATCACAACAGCAAAAGTTAAGGTTAAAAATGTGACCGATCTTTCATATATGTTTGCAGACTGCGTAAACCTTACGGAAGTTACTTTCGAAGAAATTGACACTTCCGCAACTAAAGATTTTTCTTCCATGTTTGCAAACTGCATCAGCCTTAAAGAACTTGATTTAAGCAAGTTTAATATTGCCGCAGATGCCAAGACAGATGACTTTTTTGCCTGCACTCTTGATGATAAAACAATGAATCTTGAAAAGATTACTACTCCCGCAAAATGTGGCGCAGAAGTTCTTTTACCCAGAAAATATGCTGATTCTAAGAGCAACAAATACGAGAAATTTCCTAAAGAGAAAAAAGCTCTTTCAATAGTTTTTAACGTTTCTTACCTTAACCTTGGTGAAGGCTGTAAAAACGAAAATAAGTCAGAACTTGTTTTAGGTAAAACAATGACTTTAAAGAAACCCACAAGAAAGGGTTACATCTTTGATAAGTGGACAGATACTCTGTCAAATGATACGGTTACAGAAATTAAGGGTGATAGCGACCATACTTTGGTAGCAAACTGGACACCCATTCACTATGATTTGGTTTTAAACGGCAACGGAGGAACTTTGAATGTTGATGGTACCCCGGATGGTAAAACCAAAACATTCCCTTGCGGTACTTTTGCATATCATACACTTTTATCAGTTTTGGGCGATACAAGTTCAAAATTCCTTAAAAAAGGATATACTTTCGCCGGCTGGAATACCAAAGCAAACGGCAAAGGAACGAGCTATACCGCAGAGGAATTAAAGAATGTCAGCGGTCTGACCGCAAAGAACGGCGGAAAAGTAACTTTATATGCAGTTTGGAATGCTAATATTTACAATATCGAATATTACATTAATGCAGGAACCAATCCTCTCAATGCCATCTATGGACGCGGATATATGGGAAAACAGCAGGTAGTTTACGGAAAATCAAATAAACTGTTAAAACTCGGATATTATAACCGCGGATACTATTTCAAGGGATGGAGCCGTACATCAAACGGTGAGGTTGAGTTTAAGGACCAGGCCAAGATTAAGAATCTTACGGATGTGGCTGACGCTACTATAGGACTTTATGCAATCTGGGCTCCTGTAACTTACACTGTTAAGTTTGATTTAAACGGCAGTAAAGGAAAGACTCCTGCCCCCATCAAAGACTGTCAGGTAGGTGTAAAGGCTGTAGATTTGCCCGATTTGACAGGGGATACTTCTTACAGCTTAAACACAAAGAAAGACAGTGATGGAAATAATCTTTATACATTTGCGGGATGGGGTACTAATAAGAAAAAATTTTATGAAATCGAAGATCATAGCGTTGATTATAGATTTTCTTTAGACGGATTGAAAAATGTTGATATTCCTGTTACTAAGAAAAATCAGGTTGTTACCCTTTATGCGAAATGGCGATATGAATTAAATTATGAATATTATGATATAGATGACAATGAATATGCAAAAGGAACCGGAGAAGCATATTATAACGAAGAGTTTGATTTGGGAAAACAAGAAGATTTTCAAGAGTATGAAGATTATTTTTGGTTAAATCCCGGATACTATTGTATTGGCTTTAATACAAATAAAGCACAGGTTCAAAAAGGAAAAGTATCGATTAAATTTAAATCGAAGTTTAAAAATCTTGCCGGCAAGACTTTATATGCAGTATGGAAACCTATTAATTATAAAGTTAAATTTGACAAAAATGCTCCTTCCGGAGTTAAGGTTACAGGTTCCATGAGTACCATGAATTGCAAAGGAAATCAAAATTACATTCTTCCGGGAAATAAGTTTAAAGCATCAGGATATAGATTTACAGGTTGGAATGTATATAAAAACGGCAAATGGATATGTTCAATACCCGATAAGAAGGCCTTCACTTTGATGCAAACCGTAGATGGATATTATCCTATGATTTCCCCCGGAGATCCGGATCGTACAGCTCACAATAACGATGTATTTACCTTTAAGGCAATGTGGTCAAAGGAAGAGTAAAACTTGCTACAATTTAAAAAGCGGTGGAAACGCACTTGCGTTTCCACCGCTTTTTGTTATTCTAATTCCGTCCGGATACCTTCTTAAGGTATTGGTCTTTGAGTTCATTCGCCTTTTTCAGATTCTCAATCGTCTCCTCAAGATGCGCAACATAATCACGTGTCAGTCTGACTCCGCCGCGCACTGCAACATCCTCGTGCTGCTCCATCTCATCGAGCCAGGTGAACTACATCGGTAATTGAATTACCGAGCATCAGGTGCGCGCGGCTTACGCCGCGTAGGTCCCAAGGTGCGTCCATGACACCCTTACT
>JAKSSB010000075.1 GCA_024403285.1 Lachnospiraceae bacterium
ATATACCGACAGATATCTTATGATTGTCGTTCCGCTTGTTGTTGCGACGGTGTTCATCTACATGCTTTTCAAACTTTACAAAAGCGTGTGGAGATTCGCTTCGGCAACCGAACTAGTCAACATAGTTTTCGCAACAAGCCTTTCGGCTCTTTTCCAGCTGATACTCGGAATCGTACTCAAATATGCACTCAATCTTTATGAATTTTACATGCCGAAAAGTTACTTCGCCCTTTACTGGTTCTTCCTCTTCGGATTTACCTGCGTGATTCGTTTCGGATACAGATTCTTACGAATTTTCCGTTCGAAGAACAGAACTTCCAAAACGGTCGGGGAAAGCCGTGTAATGGTAATCGGTGCCGGTGAAGCGGGTAATGCGATTATCAAAGAAATCGAGGGCAGCAGATACTTAAATCTTTCGGTAAAATGTATAATCGACGACTCCAAAGGTTGCCACGGCAAAATTCTTCGCGGCATTCCGATTGTCGGCGGACGTGAAAAGATTCACGACGCGGTTGAGAAATATGACATTGACGAAATTATCTTTGCGATTCCTTCGGCGGGCGTACAGACGAGAAAAGAAATTCTTGAAATCTGTAAGGAAACCGGTTGCAAGCTCCGTGCGGTTCCCGGAACTTATCAGCTGATTAACGGTGACGTTTCCGTGGCGGAACTTAAGCAGGTTGAAATCGAGGATCTTCTCGGAAGAGAACCGGTTAAAATAAACATCGATGAAATTATCGGTTACGTAAGCGGCAAAGTCGTAATGGTAACCGGAGGCGGCGGTTCAATCGGAAGCGAGCTCTGCCGTCAGATAGCAACCCATAATCCGGCTACACTTATTATCCTCGACATCTACGAGAACAACGCTTACGACATACAGCAGGAACTTATAAGAACATGTCCCGAATTAAATCTTGTGACGCTGATTGCATCAGTCAGAAACACCAGACGAATCGATGAGATTTTTAAGACCTATCATCCGGATATCGTCTATCATGCGGCGGCGCACAAACACGTTCCCCTCATGGAGGAAAGCCCGAATGAGGCAGTCAAGAACAACGTTCTCGGAACCTGGAAAGTCGTTTCCGCAGCAGACAAATACAAAGTTAAAAAATTCGTTATGATTTCGACCGACAAGGCTGTCAATCCGACCAACATCATGGGCGCGACGAAACGTATCTGCGAGATGATTGTGCAGTCGTACAACAACCGTTCCGAAACAGAATTTGTTGCGGTAAGATTCGGTAATGTTTTGGGCAGTAACGGAAGTGTTATTCCCCTGTTCAAAAAGCAGATTATGGAAGGCGGTCCCGTAACGGTAACCGATCCGGAAATCATCAGATATTTCATGACGATTCCGGAAGCCGTTTCTCTTGTTTTACAGGCGGGAGCGTATGCAAAAGGCGGAGAAATTTTCGTTCTCGACATGGGAGAACCGGTCAAAATTCTTACGCTTGCGGAGAACCTTATCAAGCTTTCGGGATACAGAGTCGGCGAAGACATCGATATCGTTTTTACCGGACTGAGACCGGGTGAAAAGATGTATGAGGAAATGCTGATGGATGAGGAAGGCCTTACGGATACTCCGAACAAATTAATCCATATCGGCAAACCGCTTGTGATTGACGAAGAAAAATTCTTCTCACATCTGGAAGAACTTAAGAAATATGTCGAAGATGAGCCTTCCGACATCAGATTAAAGGTGGCGGAAATCGTTGAGACATATAAACCGACGGATAATTAACAGAAAGCGAGACGGTCACGATGGAACTAACTCCTTTTAAAGATAAAATATATCTTTCATCGCCGACAATGCACGGCGACGAATTAAAGTATATGAAAGAGGCTTACGACACGAACTGGATGTCGACGGTCGGAGCAAACATAAACGAACTTGAAAAGCAGATTGCCGACAAAATCGGTGTCAGATACGCAGTCGCACTTTCGTCCGGAACTTCGTCACTTCATCTTGCCGTAAGATTTGCGGGTGAGAAACTTTACGGAAAGACAGAAGGAGGTTACGGAACTCTTCGCGGAAGAAAAGTATTCTGTTCCGACATGACATTTGCAGCGACCGTAAATCCGATTGTTTACGAAGGCGGAATCCCGGTTTATATCGATTCCGAGTATAAAACCTGGAACATGGATCCGGAAGCTTTAAAAGAGGCTTTTAAACGCTTTCCGGAGGTCAGACTGATTGTTGTGGCGCATCTTTACGGAACACCCGGCCAGATTGATGAAATTAAAGCGATTGCCGACGCTCACGATGCAATAATCGTCGAGGATGCTGCGGAGTCTTTCGGTGCAACTTACAAAGGAGTTCAGACCGGCAGTTTCGGTGATTATAACTGCATCAGTTTCAACGGCAACAAGATTATTACGGGAACAAGCGGCGGAATGTTTTTAACCGATGACGAAGAGGCCGCTTCGAAGATAAGAAAATGGTCCACTCAGAGCAGGGAAGCGGCGCCATGGTATCAGCATGAAGATTTGGGATATAACTATCGAATGAGCAATGTAATTGCGGGAGTTGCCAGAGGACAGGTTCCTTATCTTTCGGAACATATCGCGCAGAAGAAAGCAATTTACGAAAGGTACAAAGAAGGCTTTAAGGATCTCCCCGTAGAGATGAATCCATTTGACGACGAAATATCGGTTCCGAATTACTGGTTAAGCTGTATTACGGTCAACGCGGATGCAATGTGCGCTCAGACGCGTACCGCTCTCGGATACGAATACAAATCCGAACCCGGTAAAAGCTGTCCGTCGGAAATCCTTGAAACAATCGCTTCTCTCAATGCTGAGGGAAGACCAATCTGGAAGCCGATGCACATGCAACCCATATATTCGGGATGTGATTTCGTTTCCGCCGGAGATAGGGCAGTCTGCGAGGATATTTTTGAAAGAGGTCTCTGCCTTCCGAGCGATAACAAAATGTCGGAGGAAGCGCAGAAAGTGATTATCGAAGCTGTTCGAAAATCTTTTGAGTGATGTGATGTGTATGTTTGAAGAAACAGCGTCAAAATGATATAATAAAGTATTAAACTTTTGCGGCAATATTCAACAAACAGGGAGGGTACTGATATGCCGGGTAAAAAAGAGATGGAAGCGTGGTTTGAAGCCAACAGAACAAAATTTGCCGAAGAGAGAAGCAGAAGAATCAAAGAAAATGCTGAAACTTTTTCCGACGGCCATTCAAGAATTGAGAATAACGGAGAGTATGTATCCGATAAGTCGTATGATGTTGACGATATGCTTGCCAAATACGGACATATATCCGAGTTCCTTTCGCACGATGCAAATGATGCGTACAGAAAACTCGGAAGCGATTTATTGAAAATTCTCAGCAGTCTCAAAGATAAGTATCGTGAGGGAATTATCACGGAGGAATTCCTCTCTGAGATCAAGTTTGAAATGTATGATACCCCTTCGGAAGAATATTACGAGTATTTGTCCGGTACCGAATTTGTGAATGAAATCAGCAAAGAGGCAACGAAAACCGATCGTGCACTTACGGCGGTCAGACTTATTCTTGACGCGAGATTTTCCCAGACAGACTCTGCCAAAAGGGTGTTCACAAATAAAGAAATTGCGAAGGCAAACAAGTTTATTCAGGGAAAAGACGAGATTATTGAAAAAGAATATATGGATGAACTTATTGCGTATGCGAAGTCAATCGGTATTGACTATTTTTCGGATGAATTACTGTCAGGCGGGAATGTACTCGGAGCTTTTAACACCGATAAAATCAAAATCGACGTTGATGACGTCAATTCATTCGACAGGGACGATTTTTTAAATAAATTTTCAAGCGGCGAAGCTTTTTCAAATGCGGAGACTGATTATGCGAAGGGCGAATATGCCCGTAACGTGGAACCTTATTTCGGAAAGAAACAGGTAAAAATGCTTGAAAAAGAGAATAAGAATGTTTTTGACTGCATTTTAATTAACGGTCATTCTCTGAATAATCTGTATCCCGAATTTACGAAAATTGAAAACGTGAAAGAACGTGAGAACAAGCTAAAGCTGGCATTTCTTTTCCAAAGCAGATTAGAAGATAACAAAATCGAATATGTTTTTCCGATGCAGAAGGAAGACAAAATAGTATTTTCAGATCCTGTTCGCGTTGAATCCGATTATTTTAAGAAATTAGATATTGCCAAAGATGAATTGAATGCGGATATGGACGCGGTTAATAAGCATGTCAGAAGAAATGTTTTGGGAATAAAAGTTGATGATTCCGATTTGTATAAGAACATCATAAGCGCATCCAACGAATATCAGAAAGCAGCAACCGATGAGGAGAAAACTCAAAAAGCTGAACTTCTTAAGAATGCTTGCTTAAACTATCTTGAGAAAAGAAAGAATCCGATAACTTCAGACGGTAAGACAAGGTTTAACAATGTTTCAAAACTGTTCAAATCCCTTGAAGTCTGTGAAAAAGAGAGAGTGAAGAATCGGGACAGAGTGCACTTATCAGGTGTTGAAATCGACAGATTATCTGAAATGATTCTTATTTCAGAAGGGAAAGATTTGTCCGATGTCGTTGAAAAGGGTACGCTTATCAGAGAAAGACGTGCAGCTGAAAAAAAAGCGGTGGAACTGCTTACAAAGTTATCCAAAAAAGAAAACACCGATGAAATTGATATAATTTTTAATGATTTTAAAAAGAACATATTTACTAACGGTTATTATGGAATGGAAAAGGTTTTTACAAAAATCGATGAAACTTATTCCAAGGAAGAAGCTGCTTTAAAGAAGCAGGAGATGTACAAAAGAAACTCGAAATACGTTTCCCTGTTTGCAAATTTTGGAAAAAGGTTCGATCCAAGGGAAAACGAGGGTTATTACACCAATAAGTTATTGTTTGTCAACGATTTTGTTCAAAAGATTATGGCCGGTTATGTCGGTGCGGAAAATGTTCCGATAGAAGAATTTAGAAAAACGTTGACTGATGTCGGTCTCATTCAGTCCGATCGTTTTAACAGTGTATTTTTCAATGCGAAAATGTTTAAATTGGCAGAGGAACTGTCGAAAATTCCGGAACGGGAGCGTAGAGACAAAATCAAAGAATATGCCGCCACGAATGAGTTCCTAAATGATGAAACCAGCATAGACTGTGTAAAGGCATACTATGAATTTAGCAAAGAAAATCCTATTTTCGGCCGTGACAATGAATTTCTGAAGACTCCGGATATTAAAGAACGTATTGAAAAGCAGGCAAAACTTTTCATGCTTGCCAGAGAAATTACGATGGAAACGGAGCTTCCGGACATTTTGAATATGAAGGAAATAAATGAGAACCGGTCCAAACTCATGGCATTATATTCAATTGTGATAGAATGTTCGCAGGATGAGCAGAAACTTCGGAAAAAGGGTGATTTGTATTTTGAAGTGTATGATGACATACTCAACCGGAGTGAACTGAATAATTCACAGCCTGGAGAAGAAAAACAAAAGCGTTCATATAAAGAACATACTGATAAAATGGACACTGTTCAGGTTTATACAAACATATACATGGAAATTAAAAAAAGTTTAGATCCCGATTCTGTTAAGAATTATCCTCTTTTGGCGGCACAAATGGCATACCTCGATTTCTGTAAAGAAAATGGCAAGTTTAAGCCCGGAATGAAGGCAGCGGAACTTGACCCGAACTTTTGGGATTTCAAAAAGTATATGACATTTTCTGCTTCATTTTCCGAGAAACTTAAAGCCTGCAATAAGGAATCACTTAAGAATTATGTTTTTTCGCATGAACGTCCGAGTGCGGATTTTATGGATACCGTTAAAAACCACATGAAGGAAATAGGTCTCGAATACAAAGAACCCGATGTGACGGAAAAGAATGAGAATCAATCCGAGAAGACAAACTTTATGTTGCTGTCCGAAGAAGATAATGTCAAGCATACAGAGAAGAAGTATCTCCCCGGAGATACTTCGGAAACTCTGAATATAGAAAAGAATGACTTTGGAAAATAATTGTAAATGTACGCTAAATTTTTAAAGAGACTGATTGATATAATTTTAAGCTTAACAGCCTTGATACTGTTGTCACCGTTACTTACGGTGACAATGATAATCGGGCTTTTTGCCATGCGCGGAAATCCTTTCTTTGTTCAGCCGCGTCCCGGACGGAAACGCGCTAACGGAGAAGAGAGAATTTTTAATCTCATCAAATTCCGAAGTATGAACAACAGAAAGGACAAAGAAGGAAATCTTTTACCCGATGAGGACAGACTTACCGGCTACGGCAAATTCTTAAGAAAGACGAGTATCGACGAACTTCCGGAACTGATTAACATTCTCAAAGGCGACATGTCATTTGTAGGTCCAAGACCGCTTCTTGTGCGTTACCTGGACCGCTACACACCAAGACAGAGACACCGTCACGACGTACTTCCCGGTCTGACGGGATGGGCGCAGGTTAACGGAAGAAATGCAATTTCGTGGGAAGAGAAATTTGAATTCGACTTATGGTATACCGAGCACATAAGTTTCGGACTCGATGTGAAGATATTTTTTATGACAATCGGAAATGTCCTGAAGCGCGACGGAATAAGCAGCGCGACATCGGCGACCATGGAGGAATTCATGGGCAGCGAGAATAAAGAGTGATACGGAGAAATGCGATGAAGATACTTTTTACTTCCGTCGGAAGAAGAGTTGAACTTGTGCAGGCTTTTAAGAAAGCTGCGCAGGAGCTGAATATTGATCTTACAATTATCGGCGGTGACATAACCGATACGGCACCGGCGCTTTTTTACTGTGACAAATTTGTTGAACTTCCGCGAATCAGGGAAGAGAGATATATTCCCGAACTTATCAGAATCTGTAAGGAAGAGGACATTGATGCACTTATTCCGACGATTGATACCGATTTGCTGATTCTTTCGAAGACGAGGGAAGATTTCGGCAAAACGAAGGTTTTCATCAGTGATACAGACAAGATTGCTCTTTGCAGGGATAAAAGATTTACGGCGGATTATTTCAACAGTGTCGGCCTTTTAAGTCCGCATCCCACAGACGATTACAAAGCTTATACGGGAGGTTTCCCCGCTTTTATCAAGCCGCGTGACGGAAGCTCAAGCATTGGAGCGAACAAAGCGGAGAATGCCGCAGATCTGGAAGCGCTTGCACTCAAAACAGCGGATTACATTGTGCAGCCGTTTATCAGCGGAACCGAGTACACGGTTGATATTTTCTGCGATTATGAGGGCAATCCGGTTTACATTACTCCGCGTATCCGTCTTCAGGTGCGTGCGGGCGAAGTTCTCAAAACAGAGATAAGACAGGATGAAAAGATTATTTCGGAAATGAAGACACTGATTGCCGATTACAAACCGAGAGGCGCGATTACCGTCCAGCTTATCAAAGATGATGTGACCGGTGATGATTACTATATTGAAATCAATCCGAGATTCGGAGGCGGTGCACCGCTTTCGATTAAGGCGGGAGCAGATTCGGCCAAAGCACTTCTTCGGATTTTATCGGGTGAGAAATTAAGTTACGAGGATAAAGCGGCCGAAGACGGCGCTGTTTACAGCCGTTTCGACCAGAGCGTAAGAATCAGATAGTACAGGAGATTTTGTGTGATTACGGAGATAAAAAGCATTACGGAAATATCCCGGCATCTCGAGAATATCGATGTGGTGATTTTCGATCTCGACGATACCCTGTATCCGGAGAGAGAATATGTTTACAGCGGATTTGACGCAGTCGGCGAACTGTTTCCGAAAGAGACGGATTTAAGCCGCAAATTAAAAGATGCATTTCTTGCCGGCAGGCCCGCAATCGATGAGGTTCTTACCGCAGAGGGGCTGATGGAATTTAAGGATAAGGCACTTCATGCATACAGATTCCAGACTCCCGTTATTTCACTTTACCCGGGGGTAAAAGAAGTACTTAAATCATTGCAGGGGTATCATTTGTCAATGATTACCGACGGACGTCCGGAAGGGCAGCGGGCTAAAATCAGGGCGCTAGGAATTGAGGAATATTTCGAAGAAATCATTGTAACGGACGAACTCGGCGGAACGGAATTCAGAAAGCCGAATCCGATTTCTTTTACCATGATTCATGATAAATTCGGCGTGCCGTACGAGCGGATGATGTACATCGGCGACAATGCGGTCAAAGATTTCAAGGCACCGGAAACGCTCGGTATGAAGAGCCTTTATTTTAAGAATCCGGACGGCTTGTATTACGGCAGACAATAATCCTTTGAACAGAGGAAAGGTATATGAGAATTTTCCTGATAATTGTGCAGTTTGTTTTCTGCATAAGCGTATTTGTGATTTTCTGGGCGATGATAGGTTACTCGTTCTCGCTGAAAATCCTTTCGAAAATTTATAAGAAGCGTAAGCTTGTCAAAGATTACGACCATGTTCCGACCGTTACGGTGATGGTGGTTGCCCATAACGAAGAAGCGGTTATGGAGGCCAAACTTAAGAATATTACCGAGCTGGATTATCCGGAAGACAAAATCGAGTTCCTTATAAGTTCCGACAACAGTACGGACCGAACGAATGAGATTGTCACGGAGTTTATCGAAAAGAACGGCATTAAGAATATGCGTCTTTTCTGTGCGACGAAACGTATGGGTAAAACAAATGCCCAGAACGAAGCGCAGAAGACCGTCACGACGGAATTCCTTGTTATGACAGATGCGAATTCCATGCTGGAAAAAAGCGCGGTAAGAGAACTGATGGCAGCGTTTGCAACGGATGATGTGGCATATGTTACGGGGTGCCTGCGCTATATAAACGCGGATGAAAACTCCACGGCGAAGGCGGAGAACACGTACTGGAACGGCGATTTGAGAAACCGTGAAATCGAGAGCAGAATTCAGACGATTACCGCCGGAAACGGTGCCCTCTATGCCTGCAGAAATGCGGATTATCTTGTTCTCAAACCTATCCGCGGCCATGATGCGAATATGCCCATGTATTATTCTATTGCCGGTAAAAGAGCTCTTTTCAACCCGGACGCGGTCGTATACGAGAAAGCCGGCGAAGAGGACAAGGATGAGTATAAAAGAAAAGTCCGTATGTATCGCGGCATAACGAGATCTGTTCTGCCCGATATAAGAATTCTGAATGTTTTCAGATGCAAATGGTATTCATACTTTTATTTCGGTCACAGAAGCTGCCGTTATCAGTTGTGGTTCCAGCATCCGCTTGCACTTATTTCGAGTGCGATTCTGATGATTGGAACAGGATGGTTCAATATTGTGTTCATGTGCATTTTTGCATGCCAGATGCTCTTTTACCTGCTTGCTCTGATTCAGTGGGCGGCGAATACGAAGAACAGATATCTGAAGATGATTTTCTATTACTGCATGACAATCGTTGCGCAGTGGAACGGTGTTATCAACATTGTGACGGGCAAGTCCAAACCGTTCTGGGAGAAAGCCGAAAGTACAAGATAGGAATTTGGAATTATGACGGGACCTGAAGAGAAAATTGCAAGAATCAAGGAAGAAATCAAAGACGTGCCGATTGCATCGTACGAGGAAGCCGCAAAGTTTGCCGAAGGGTACGATTTGAAGAACAGGCAGGAAGAACTTGTTAAGCTTCTTCTTAAAATTGACAGTCTCTGCCGCGAGAACGATATTAAGTATTC
>JAKSSB010000076.1 GCA_024403285.1 Lachnospiraceae bacterium
TGATAGCTTGCGCAGGTGGAAATCTATCTCTTGTGAATACAACTGATTTTTGGGGATTTCAGAATCTTTCCCATAATTGTGATCAAGTATTTTTCCAGGATGGCAAACTGATAGCTAAAATCTCACCAGAAGATAATGATGACTACATCGAAATCTTTGACGCATATACAGGGGAAAGTCTTAGAAAGATAGATTATCCGGATTTTACAGAGGATTATGCTGTATACCTTTGCGAAGATTATGCAATAGTTGAACCGTGGGGAAGGAATGATATAGGCATTTTTTACTATGACAATCTTGAGTTTAAGAAAATCGATTACTATTTTGATCGAGAAAATGTTGATAAAATGGCTCTTGATTACAGACCATTTGTTTATAACGGAAATATCTACTATGTTGATAATGGAAATCTTGTAGAATTATATGAGCAGGGAGAGAAGGTAAGCAGACTTCTTGTCAAAGATTTTGATAAGATGTGTGCGCGCTTTTGGGATATGGATAAGAATCTGATTCTATATGAGAACTTCGATAATGACATGGTTGTGTACGATTTATTTACCGGAGAGGAAAAAAGGATTTGTGGTAAACCGGCTTATGTTAAGGATAACAAGTCTTTAGACGAAAATTCATATTTCTATAAAGATGCATGGCTTTCCGAAGAACATGTGATAGTCAAAGAACCCAGAGAAAAGAAATATGATTTTGACAGAAATTACCTTGGCGTAGTATATGAATACGACCTTGAAGGAAATAAGACATTCGTTACCGATAAAATCAGTGCAAATGATGACTTTTTCTAATAATATGCATTAACATGAATGCAGCCCCGGCATTAAGTATGTCGGGGCTGCATATCAAAGGGTGTGTTCTTAAATCTTAGTGTGGAGGATTTGTTTATATGAAGAAAGTAATAGCACAGACATTGAGTATAGCAGTCATTCTCGGGATGTTCTCCGGCTGTAACACAAATCTTCCTGAAAGCACATCAGTCGAACCTGAAATAATTTCTTCCGAAGTTGTTTCTTCCGAAACAGCAACAGAAACCACAGAAGAAGCGTCTGGCGAAGTTGTTACAGACATAAATGCTATTGTTGAAGATTATGACTGGGAATACAATGACTGGACATTCACTGAGGCGAAAGGAACCGAGCTTAAATTTGATAATGCTGAAAGATTTAGGCATGTACAGTATTTCAACGGAATGACATACATAAATAATCGTAATTTTATGAGCCCAAGTGTAACAGGATTTCTTATGGAAGGAACACAACTAGATTTACATGTTGATGATTATGGAGATATGGTGGAATGGAGTATAGGTGAGTTTTGGTGTTATGACAATATGATAGCTTGCGCAGGTGGAAATCTATCTCTTGTGAATACAACTGATTTTTGGGGGTTTCAAAATCTTTCCCATGATTGCGATCAGGTGTTTTTCCAGGATGGAAAACTGATAGCTAAAATCTCACCTGAAGATAATGATGACTACATCGAAATATTTGACGCATATACAGGAGAAAGTCTTAGAAAGATAGATTATCCGGATTTTACAGATGATGTAGTAAGATATCTTTGCGAGGATTATGCTATAGTTCAAGCATATGGAGTTGCTTCATGGGATTATGGAATTTATCATTTTGATACGCAGGAGTTTGAAAAGATAGATTACTATTTTCGAGGTGATGATGCGGATAATATTTCCTCTATAGGATATGATGCCTGGGTGTATAACGGAAACATATACTACATTGACAATGGTAACCTTGTAGAGTTGTATGAACAGGGTGAAAGGGTAAGTAAACTCCTTGTAAAGGATTTTGATAAGATATGTTGTTTTATGTGGGATATGGATGAAAATCTAATCTTGTATGAGAATTATGATAATGACATGGTTGTATATGACTTATTCACCAATGAGGAGAAGAAGATATGTGACAAACCGGCATATGTCCATGTAAATGAGAGAACACCCAGAAACTCATTTTATTTTTCTGAGGCCTGGCTGTCTGAAGGACATGTAATAGTTAAGGAACCCAGAGAAAAGAAATATGATTTTGACAGAAATTACCTTGGCGTAGTATATGAATACGACCTTGAAGGAAATAAGACATTCGTTACCGATAAAATCAGTGCAAATGATGACTTTTTCTAATAATAAGCATTAACATGAATGCAGCCCCGGCATTAAGTATGTCGGGGCTGTAATATATCTGATAAGTTTATATCAATGCATATTATATAACTTCTCATACACTCCGCCCAGTTCCATAAGCTCGTCGTGAGTACCGGATTCGGCGATGCCGTCTTCGGTAAGTACGAGAATTCTTTCGGCATTTTTGATTGTCGTAAGACGGTGCGCGATGACGAATGCGGTTCTGTTCTTTGCAAGCTTCTCAAGCGATTCCTGAACAACTTTTTCGCTCTCGTTGTCGAGCGCACTGGTTGCTTCGTCGAAGATAAGAATCGGCGGATTCTGCAGGAAAACACGCGCAATCGAAAGGCGCTGTTTCTGGCCGCCGGAGAGTTTGATTCCGCGCTGGCCGATATCGGTGTCGTAACCGTCGGGAAGCGACATGATGAAATCATGCGCATTCGCACTTTTTGCCGCCTCGATTATTTCTTCTTTGCTTGCGCCGGGACGGCCGTAGGAAATGTTCTCCATAACGGTTCCGGCGAAAAGGTAAACGTCCTGCTGTACCACGCCGATATGATCGCGCAGGCTCTTAAGCGTAACATCTTTTATGTCTTTTCCGTCTATCTTTATCGTTCCCTCAGTTACATCGTAGAATCTCGGAATCAGTGAGCAAAGCGTCGATTTGCCCGCACCCGACGAACCGACGAGCGCAATGTACTCGCCCGCATCGACGTGGAGCGAAACATTTTGCAGAACATTCTCGTTGCCGTCGTGATATTTGAACGAAACGTTGTCAAACTCGATTTCACCTTTTACGTCCGATAGGGGAACCGCTCCCTCGCTGTCCGTAATATCCGGCTCGGTATCCATGATTTCGCGGAAACGCTCGAAGCCCGTAAAACCGTTCTGAAACTGCTCGGTGAAATCGACCAGGGTACGAATCGGCTCGGTAAAAACACCGATATAGAGAAGGAAAGTTATAAGATCGTTTAAATCCATTCCCTTCACGGCGATGAGGTAGCAGCCTGTGATGATTACCGATACCTGAATAAGCGTGGTAAAAGCACCGACGCCGGCCTGGAAGGCTCCGAGATATTTATAATTCTCTTTTTTTGATGAAAGGAAATTGTCGTTTCCGACTTTGAATTTCCCGTTTTCAACATCTTCGTTGGCAAAAGATTTGACTACACGGATGCCGGAAAGATTGTCTTCAATCTGCCCGTTGATTTCCGCAATTCGCTCTCTGTTCTTGCGGAAAGTGCTGCGCATTTTGCGGTTGCAGAAAAATGCGAAAACGAACATTACCGGAAGGATGGCAAATGCCGCCAGCGAGAGGTAAACATTGATACTCATGAGGATGACGAGGGCACCGCAAATCTTCAGAACCGAAAGAATTACATTCTCGGGACCGTGGTGCAAAAGCTCGGTAATCTCGAATAAATCGGTTGTTATACGGCTCATCAGCTGGCCGACTTTGGCATCGTCATAGAACGAAAACGACAGCTTCTGCATGTGGTCGAAAATCTGTGAACGCATGTCGTATTCGATTTTCGCACCCATCACGTGACCATAATTTCCGATGAAGAATTTTGAGTAACAGTCAATTACGATTATCAGTAAAAGAAATCCCGCTATCCAGGGAAGCTTCGACAGAATCACGTCACTGCTTTCGTGAATCAGAGTTCCCGTCACATATCTTATGACAAGCGGAATTATCAGCGCCGCGCAGGCGGAGAGCAGTGCAAAAAACATATCCGCGAAGAAAATCCCGAGATACGGTTTGTAGTATTTGATTAAGTTTCCGATGGTTGCGGATGATTTTTCTTTTTTCATTTTCTTCTCCCCGATTGCAGACCTGAAGGTCTTAAAGTAAGTAAACAACTGATAAATATCACTCGATTATATCAAAATAAGTAGTAAAGTCAATAGTAAATCAGTATGAAGTGCCGTTATACGTTATCCCCGGTAAAATATTGTAATAATATGCCTTATGCTATAAAATGAAATCAGTTGCAAATAAAGGCAGAATGAAGTCCGGTACATATGAAGACAGAAAGATGGACATAACGAAGCCGAAGCATATACATATTTAAAGATATTTTGGGGAACATCCGCTGCGGAGGGTATACATTTGAAAGTACTGATTGTTGAAGATGATGTCGAAATAAGCAGACTTCTCGGGAATTTTCTAATGAACGAGGGCTATGAAATCATGCAGTCTTTTACCGGAATGGAAGCCGATATCGCACTCCGCAACGAGACCTTCGATATCGTTCTGATGGACCTGATGCTGCCGGAAATTCCGGGCGAGCATTTAATCAGGCGCATACGTGAAACTTCGGATGTGCCGGTGATTGTGGTCAGCGCAAAGTCGGAGGTTGAGACGAGACTTGAAGCGCTCAGAATCGGTGCCGACGACTACATCGTCAAGCCTTTTAACCTGGATGAGGTTCTGGTTCGAATTCAGGTTGTCATGCGCCGCGCGAACAAGGAAGTCACAAAGGCGAAGGTTAAATACGAATGCCGCGGACTTGTTTTTTATGCCGACGAGAACCGTGTCGAATTTGAGGGGCAGCCGATTTCGCTGACTGCGAAGGAACTGAAAATTACGGAACTTCTTCTTACGAATCCGGGTAAAACTTTTACCAAGGCCGGACTCTACGAGAGTGTCTGGGACGATGTTTACTACTACGAGGACAATATAATCAACGTCCATGTGAGCAATCTTCGCAACAAACTTAAGAAGATTACGGGCAGGGATTATATTGAAACCGTATGGGGAATAGGGTACAGGTTAAAAAATGCTGATTAGCGTGATTATCACGGTGCTTGCCGTGTTACTTCTTATCTCAATAGCATATATACTTCTGATGAAACATGAGACAAAAGAGGTTCGGAAGGAACTCGAACTTTCCAGAAACGAAACTTACAACAGGCTCATTACGCGTGAGTTTATCGACAAAGGTCAGGAGAAACTTCTTGCGGAAATCAACAGGAATATCGAGTATCAGAACGCGATGAAGATTCAGGCGGAAACGGAACGTTCCAAACTGAAACAGTCGATTTCCGACATTGCGCACGATTTGAGAACACCGGTTACCGTTATCCGCGGCAATCTTCAGATGATTGAGAAATCCGGGGCTCTTTCGGGCAGCGAAGCCGAAGAACTTCGTGTCTGCCTCGACAAATCGAACGACCTTAAGATGATGGTCGATGAATTTTACGAACTTTCATATTTTGAAAGCGAAGATGTGGAAATCAGAACTCAGAAGACGGATTTGACCGAATTTGTCGCGGGATTTATTATTGACAACGTAGCGCTTCTTCGTAAGACTCCGTTTGAGCCGGAGATTCTTTTACCCGATAAATCCATATTTATCGAAGCCGATCCGGCGCTGTTAAACAGAATTCTGTCGAACCTTCTGACGAATGTGCTCAGGTATTCGAAGGAATATCTGAAAATCAAAGTCTTCGAAAAAGACGGAGTCGTGGCGGTCGAATTCGAGAATGAAGCCGGCGATTCGGATGTTGATACGACGAAGATTTTCGAGCGCACGTACCGTGCCGACAAAGTGCGCACGGGCGGCGGACCGGGAGGCCTCGGGCTTTACATAGTCAGGCTTTTGTCGGGCAAAATGAACGGAGAAGCCTACGCAGCGAACGACGAAAGTTTCCGTGTGGGGGTGAATTTCCCGGAGTATAAATCGTAATCCCCGCCGGTATATTAGGATAAAGATTATTTTCTCTGCGGTATATCGAATAAAGAATCACCTTCGCATTGCATTTCCTCGACGGTATATCGAATAAAGAATCACCTTCGCATTGCATTTCCACGACGATATATCGAATAAAGAATCCCCTTCGCATTGCATTTCCTTGACGATATATCGGAGGGAGTCCCCAAGACACTTATCGTATGTGATAGGTGTTTTTTTTATAAATTTAATTTTCTTAAGGGTTTCTTAAGAATTGCATTTTAACATGAGTTTATACCGATGAAATCTGTTTCGTTGGCAAGTGCATAGGAAAGGCAGAATCAGAAAATAAGATGGAAACTTTGCAAAGATCGATTGAACGCATCTGTTGGCAAGGGCATAGGAAAGGCAGAAACAGAAAATAAGATGGAAAATTAGCAAAGGTCGTTTGAACGCATCTACATTGGCGAACAAATGGAGGAAAAACGGGAATTTGTCTGCCTATAAAAATTTTGAAAAACGGAAAAGGCATACAAATAAAGAAAAACGTCAGTTTTGTTCGTCAATTTGAAAATTTCGTTGATACCTAAAAGCGAACAAAATAAGAAATTTACTTGTATTGTTCGCTTTTTCGTTGACTTCCTGAATGAAAATTGGCGAACAATTCGTCGAAAAAGACTGTTTTAGTATGCCGAATTGAAATTTGACTTTTTCTGAGGCATACAAATAAGTCGAAAACGCTTTTTTGTTCGCTTATACCGCAAGAAAACCTAAAAAATGAAACAAGTCCTTGCGGACAGAAACCTGACAAGTCTTTGCGGACAGAAACCTGACAAGTCCTTGCGGACAAAAAGCCTGACAAGTCCTTGCTGACAGAAGCCTGACAAGTCCATGCTGACAAAAGCCTGACAAGTCCTTGCTGACAAAAGCCTGGCAAGTCTTTGCGGACAAAAGCCTTGCAAGTCCTTGCTGACAAAAGCCTGACAAGTCCTTGCTGACAAAATCCTGACAAGTCCTTGCTGACAAAAGCCTGGCAAGTCCTTGCTGACAGAAGCCTGACAAGTCTTTGCTGACAGAAGCCTAACAAGTCCTTGCGGCCAAAAGCCTGACAAGTCTTTGCGGACAAAATCCTGACAAGTCCTGAATAAACAAGTCCCCGCAGGCAGAAGCAAAAGCAGGTGTATTAGAGAGAATATTAACATAGATAACGGGCAGCTTAGGCATCGCCCCAAATTTAAAAAAAGAAGAGGTAGCTATGGAGAACGTAATCGAAGTAACCGGATTATCCAAACAGTACAAAGCACAGATGGCTGTGGACAATGTTTCTTTTACCGTTAAAAGAGGCTCAATTGTCGGCCTGATCGGACCGAACGGCGCAGGCAAAACAACAATTATGAAAATGCTCGGAGGCCTTGTATATCCGTCGGCCGGCGAAATCAAAATCTTCGGCGAGAGCACGGAGAGCGGCCTTTGCAAGGCGCGAAGCAGAATGTGTTTCATAATTGAAGCACCCTACATCAGGGATGATTTCACCGCCGAGGAGAATGTCGAGAAACTCCGCCTGCAGAAAGGAATTCCGGGCAAGGAGAGGGTAAAAGAAGTACTTGCGAAAGTCGGCCTTGAGAACACCGGCAAAAAGCAGGCCAAGCAGTTTTCGCTCGGAATGAAGCAGCGTCTGGGCATCGCGATGTCTCTTTTATCCAAACCCGAAATCATGGTTTTGGACGAGCCGATCAACGGACTTGATCCGCAGGGAATCGTCGAAATTAGAAATCTTCTGCTTAAGCTGAGCCGCGAGGAGCACGTAACGATTCTGATTTCCTCGCACATTTTAAGCGAGCTCGGAATCATCTGCAGCGACTACCTTTTCATCAACAAGGGACAGATTATCAAAGACGTTTCGGCCGAAGATCTGACACTCGAATGCAGACAGTATATCCATCTTCATACGGACAACGATGAGCTGGCGGGAACGATTCTTACCGGCAAAATGGGGCTTACGGGCGTTGATTTCAGTGAGAAGGATTACATCCGTATTTACGACATGCTCGACGACGTTAAGCTTCTGTCGAAGACGCTTTACGAGAACGGAGTTATTCCGACGGAACTTTTCATTAAGCAGATATCACTTGAGAAATATTACATGGATATGGTAGGTGAAACTTATGTGGAATATAATTAAGTCCCTTCGTTATGCAATGAGGCGCTCGCTTATTTTCTATTCAGCCGTTGCGTGTTCGCTTCTGCTTTTTGGGTTCTTTTTATACGATTTTCTGGGAAACCCGAATTTGTCGGAGCTGGACGGAAGCATGTTTTTTACTTCGAGTCTGATACTTGCACTCCCGGTTGAATTATTTTTGAGTCTGATGGTGGTCTCCGAAATCTGTGCCGGAGAATACAGGGACAAACTTATTAATTATGAAATTTTTGCGGGATATAAAAGAAGCACGGGCGTGATTGCAAGATTCGTTCTCAGCATTTGCTACGCCGCGGTTGTGGTCTTACTCATCGTGATTCTTCCGACGCTTCTTATTTCGGTTTTTCGCGGCTGGGGATACCACATTTCGTTTAAAGAGGCTGCATTTCAGCTTTTGGTCTGGTTTCTTACCGTTGTAAAACTTGAATTATTTATCGGAATGCTTTCGTTTCTTACGAGAAACTCCATCGTCGGAGGCGTTCTCGGGTATCTTTCCGAGGGCGCAATTGTGGCTTACAGTCTGGTTGTTTCCGAAATAAGCCTGCCGACGGAAGAAAATCCCTTTAATCAGGCGGTCGGCATTCTTTCGTCGCTTTTTACTCTTCTTAATCTGTCGGAGCCGAACAATTTCTATATGGGCTTCGCCGAAGGACATGATGTGGAAGTTTACGAATTCACTTACGGTGCAAATTACTTTCCGATGTTTTTTGCAATCACCGTCCTGTCCATAATCGCATACGCGGGCGTGACGCTGTATGTAAACGGTAAAAGAGATTACAAATAAACTTAATGAGGATTCAAAATGAGCAGATCACTTAAAAGTTTTTTATACGGAACACTCAAATGCAAATATATATACTACATATTTATCGGGCTGCTTATCCTGCCGTTTTTTACCATATTCATCAATCAGATTAATGAGGTAAAACCGCAGCGGGTATATGAAATTATCAGTCATATGGAATACAGTCCGCTCTTTGCATTTCCTTTTATGGGAATGTCCTTTGCGCTTATTCTTGCCGTGACGATGGACTTTGACAACAAAACCGCGTACTACGAACTGACCGGCGGAAATAGCAGGAAGGCTGTGTTTCTTTCCAGAATTATTCCGGCGATGATTTTCGGGATTGTCGGTTCTTTTATACTCTATTTCGTTCCGTATCTTGCGGCATCCTTTGTCTGGGGCTTCGGAAATTCGACGGAACTTACCGGAACGCTCGTCCGTCTGGGACTTGCGGTGCTGATTATGATGCGTCAGAGCGCCTTCTTGTGTCTTGCCTGTTTCTGCACACGGAAACTTGTGAACGGAATATCGGCATTGGGCGTGTCTGCGGTTGTATATATTATCAGCGAGGCAGTCGGATTCAAAGAAAGCACATTGTCTGCTACTACGAATTTATTCAGACTTACGACTTTTGATACGGAATCCGTGTATAACATTTCCCAAAAGGGAATAATTGCGAAGTCGGTATGCATTGCGATGCCGGATACTTCTTTTATCGTTAAAACGATTATTATGTCGGTGCTGTTTACCGCGTTTTACCTGTTTCTTGCGTGGCGCTTTTTCAAGGCGGATGACATTCAGTAGGAAGG
>JAKSSB010000077.1 GCA_024403285.1 Lachnospiraceae bacterium
CCGGAACCCGATGCCCCGAAAATAAATTTAAGTGCCATTAATTAATCCCCCAATAAAAAGTTTAGGCGAACAAATGCTCTCACACGTGTTCGCCGTTAATAACGATTTATCGTATCCTAATTGACTTCGTCCACAACCCGGTTGTAAACTTCTACCGGATTCGGAAGATATGTATCTTTATAAATGAGAACGTATGCAAGTAAAATCAGGTGAATGTCAATATCCTGTATTTCGATTCTGTTCTCTTTGGAATAAGCCTTGCAGTCATCTTCGATGAGATTGAGAATATATTTAACTCTCTCCCTGATAACATTGGCATCAACCTGCAGAAGTTCGTCCATTGCCGTTTCGGAAAGGCTGTCGTAAAAATATGCCAGTCCGGTCAGTGCATGCACGGGATTAAGCTGTGTAAGATAAGCTCCGGCTATCTTGGCCGTTTCTGCCTCCGTAAGAACTGCTTCCGGTTCAAAATACAGGTATTCCCTGAGATGATATCTATTGGCATATTTGCCGTTCTCTTCGTCTATAAGCTGTTTCTTGCAGTTTACGTTAATCCAGTCCGTAATAAGCGCATACAGTGTTTCATTGTACCAGTTGACCGTATCCTCAGGTCTTTCCAGTCTGCCGATTCGAAAGTAAAGCGATTTGTAAACCTTAACCATCATACGCTCTATTTCGTCTTCACCCGGAATTACCATTTTCAGATGAAAATATGTTTCGTTTGCAGTCATCATGAAAAAGTTCTGAAATGCATCCACATCACCGCCGAGAAGGCGTTTGATTTCTCTGGACATCTCATATGTGTACTTCATTTTGCGTATCCCCTCCCGCTAATATTTTCAAGACTTTGATTTAAGTAAAAACAATATCCCGCAACGTGTTGAAAATGTACACTTATATTTTATATAAAATAAGCTTCTTTGGCAATCGGTATTTGCTACCTTTTAACGAAATTTCACACACTCTTTCAGTTTCAGTATGCCATCCTGTATATCGCCAGCATTTCATCAAAACCGAGTTCGCAATAACCCGGAAGTTTCCTCGTTCTGCCGAAACTGCAGTTCTCAGCAAGTTTGACAAGCGCATCCTCCGGAATGTTTAGCTCGCGTAAGCTTGTCGGCATTCCGAGTCTCTTGTAGTATTCTTCCTGCATGTCAATTGCTCTCTCGATTGTCATCTCCGGATGCTCGTAATCAATCTCGACATTCCATACTTCATGAGCGTACTGAATAAATCTCGGAATCGAATATTTGTAAACGTATCTTGCCCAGCTGCACCATAAAGCGGCAAGGCCTGCTCCGTGTGCAACCTCCGGGAACATTCCCGACACTTCATGTTCAAGCTGATGAACCGTTAAAAGAAACGACCTTCCGCACTGAGTCAGTCCGTTGTGAGCAAGTGACGATTCCCACATCATGTTGGCCCTTGCTTCATAATCCTCGGGATTGTTGTAAGCATCCTCTCCGGATTTGATAATGCTCTTAATAACCGCTATCGCCACAGCATCCGTAACAGTGGTATTCTCTCCGAGGCAGAAGAATCTTTCAATTGTATGCATCGCAATATCCACTGCACCGCATGCGGTCTGATAAGGACTTACGGTAAAAGAAAGAACAGGATTTTCTATGGCAAAATCCATTCTGTTAAAAGGACTTCCGTATCCTCTCTTTAAGCCTCTCTCACCGTCTGTGATTACGCACGAATCCGACATTTCCGAACCTGCTGCCGCTATCGTAAGAATAGCACCCTTCTTCATTGTTCTTAACGGTGCTGCTTTCTTAACCGAGAAATCCCACACGTCAAATTCCGGATTGGCCGCTCCGTTTGCTATGTCCTTTGCAGAATCGAGAACCGAGCCGCCGCCGACCGCGAGAATGAAATCAACATTCTCTCTGCGTACAAGTTCAATTCCCTCTCTTACAAGCTTAAGTTCCGGATTCGGTTTGACACCGCCGAGTTCCACATATTCAATCGATTCTTCGTCAAGTTTTCTTTTAACCAGATCGATAAGTCCGCTTCTTTGCGCAGAACCTCCTCCGTAATGAATAAGTACTTTCTTAGCGTTGTAACCCTTGATTATCATTCCGACTTTCTGTTCTTCATCTCTTCCGAAATAAACTTTGGTCGGTGTGTAGAATTCAAAATTGTTCATCGTATCCACCCGTTTTCGAATTATTTATCGTTTCTGGTCCATACCTTCGTAGAGTTTGCGTTGTTCACTCCGGGTCCCATAGGTCTTCCCGGATTTGTTCCCGGTCCCATTGGTCTTCCCGGATTTGTTCCCGGTCCCATCGGTCTTCCCGGATTAACTCCCGGTCCCATTCCCTGCTGAGGACGGTTAGCGTTTCCGCCGGCTTCATAAACCTTGGAATTACGCGACTGATTCATCTGCGCATATATATTGGTCGGAGCCGTACGCGTCTTCTGGGGTTGTTTGCGACGTAAAGCTTCAGGCGGAGGAGCCGGCTGATTTTCTGCTTTTTTGGCGGCTTCCGCAAAAGGACTTACATAAGGTTCGTCTTTTTCCGTAGCGGCAGCATCATCATTTTCACTTACAAGACTGCCTTTCTTGGAATCAGTATGTGAAACGGGCTCGTCTTTTTTAAGTGAGCCTGCCTTCTCAGCTTTTTCTGCTTTCTTAGCGGCCTTGGCTGCTGCCTTTACTTCTTTTTTACTCATTGCGGAAGATTCATCCGCACTGAAAGTCTTAAGATTTCCGATTTCCTCAACAGGTTTAACTTTCTTCTTCCTGCGTCCGAAAATTCCGTCGAAATTCACATGATACCTTCTTATCGCAATATCGAGGATGAACAGTATCGCCGCAAGGATAAGAAGCAGAGTGGAAAGATTGAATCTGTTCCTTACAAATTCGGGTTTCTCCGCAAATACTTCACTCGGAAGGTAAAGGAAAGCTGCTCCGATTGTCGAGCCGTACTCTTCGAGAAGCGTGTTCTCCGGATAGAATCTGTATTCAAGCGAATACTGCTGAATGGCTGCCGTGTTGACAGCACTTTCAATATTTCCGTCCTTGTCTTTCTGCTGAACATTTATGGTATATATACCGGTTCCCGGAGTCTCAATTTTAGTCGAATACTCGCCGGGTTTGGTCGGATCCATGTCAATTTCGGTGACATTTCCTTCATCATCGAACACTGTAGCCGTTACGGTTGTGTTACCGTCAAAGCTCTCCGTAACGTAATTAAGCGTCGCTGTATTACCGTTTTGCTTAACATCTACATATGAACCTTCCATAGCATTGTCATGAGTCATGACATCGATGATGTTATGCCATAAAAGCTGCGTATTCTCCCAGCCCGAATAATTCTGCGACCATTCACCCGTAACATCGGAGGTCCAGGCAAATGTTTTACCCAAACCGTACTGCCAGTATGAAAGAATAGGATCTCCGTAAGGCGACTGAAGAAGTTCGATGCTTCTCGGTTTCTCGCTTGTTGCAACATATCCCAAAAGGTCCGGAAGACCGTTGGCAACAACATCCTTGATAATCTGATCGCCGCTTGTAACAAGCGGTGTAAACTGCTCATTAATAAGATAAGTGTTCGAAGAAAGATAAACTTCCTGTGCGAAAATTCTGGGAATATCGGTATTGATATCCGTATGATAATATCTTCCTCCGCAGTCTTCGGCAAGAGTTTCCAAGAGTGAGTCGTTACAATCCGTACCGATGGATACACAAGACACGGTAATTCCGGCCTGATTGATTGTATTCTTCAAATCTGAATAATCATCGAAATAATCCTGGCCGTCGGTAAGAAGAATGATATGTTTTACCATGGCATCATTTGCGTTTACGTCTTTTACAGCTGCCAAAAGTGCGGGGTAAATACTTGTACCGCCGTCGATGGCAATATCATTAATACGGTTTACGATTGCATCGGGGTCCTCGCATTTCTGAAGCTGAACAACCCTGTCATACGAGTCATCGAAGGCAATAACTTCAACGTAGTCCGTTTCACGAAGATTATCTACTGCGGCTGCTGCCGATTCCTTGGCAAGGTCGAGATTATTGATGATTCCGTTTCCGTCACTCATACTTCCCGACTGGTCGATAAGCATACACATGCAAAGATCGGGAATCTCATCCTCAGCCTGCAAATCCATGTTTACGGGAAGAACATCTTCGATGGGTGTTCCTCTGTATCCGCCGAGTGCAAATGAATTGGCTCCGCCCGTTGCAACGAAACCGCCGCCGTAGTTTTTAACATAATTATCAAGAATATCGATGAATCCTTTTCTTAAATCGTCTTTGAAAACATCGATAAAAATAACAGCCGAATATTCCGTAAGGTCTGAAATCGTATTGGGAACCGCCGCAGGTGAGACAACGTTGTACTCAAGTCCGATGGAATCGAGAATTCCTTTGAATTCGTAGCTCTGTCCGGGCTGTCCTTCGACAACAAGAAGAGGAAGTTCCGTTTCAATATTCGTATAAGCCGAAAACTCATTATTAACGGTAACCGTATCCTTTTCGGCATCGACTACGACACGGTATGTTTTAAGACCTTCATCGGTCTGTGTATCCTGGAAAATGAAATTGTTGGTTCCCTTCTGAAGGGTAACCTTCTGCTGGCCTTTAAGTGTTCTTCCCGAATAAAGACTTACGGTAGCCTGGCATGCAACGTTACTTTCAACTTCGACCTGAATGTTGAATTTTTCATCAAGTCCGGCCTCTTCGGGAATATTCATATTGCTGACATATACTTCGTCGGAAATATTCTCGTTAAGCTTCTTAATCTGGAAAACCGCACCGCTGGAAATAACCGTCGACGCAGTATCTTTCAGTGTTCCTTCATTCTCGTTACCGTCAGTGACAAGTACTATTCTCTTGGCTGAATCTTCAGGCATCTGGGCGAGCGCCATATTAACCGCTTCTTCAAGGTTTGTGGCCTGTGAATCAACATCGGTTGCCTGGAAGCTTGAGAATGACAGGTCTTTGGAAATAAACTGTTCCACTCTGGTATCGCTTCCGAAGGCGATAACTCCCACCTGATCTCTTCTGCTCTTATTTTTGGCTGCATCGTTGACAAACTTGACCACTTCGTCTTTTTGTTCACGAACGCTGTCCGACACGTCGAGAAGGAAAATGGTTGTTACGCTTTTACCGGTAATCTTCAGCGTAATCTGCGACAAAGCAAGAATAAGAAGCGTTGCCACCAGTGAACGCATGATTATCTGACCGATCTTGGTTTTCTTGCTTCTCGTGAACATAAATTTCATCGAGAAAATGAGAAGAACGATAACCAGCGGTATCAATAAAAGATATAAGGGTTTCTCAAATACTATGCTCATATTTTTAATGTCCTTTTACTATACTTCCGAAAATTCCTTTTACTTCTGATACGGATAAAAACCGCAAAAACTATCTTTTAAGATATGCAATCCATTCCACTCCGAGAAGACCGAGTGAAATGATAATAATTAGTGTTCTCAAATTAAGTGTTCCGCCGACTTTTGACTTGACTTCTTCGCCTTTTTCCGTATCAAGGCTCGTCGGAATAACATCTACTTTGCTTTCCGAATTCGGGAAATTAACCGCAAAATATGCGGACTGAAGGAATCCGTCAACTTCCTGCGATACGGTATAAACACCGAGCTGGTCTGTGGATGTGTAATTCATTCTGTAATCGCTTAATTCCGATTCCGTTTCGTCGGGTTTCTTAACTTTGGGAAGCGTTCCCTCCATCTGTGCGTTTACGCCTACGCTGTTTCCTGCGGATACCACCGTATCTTTTACCAGATTGTTCTCGGAGAACTGGGTAATCATGTTGTAAATCATCAGAGGGAATTCCATTTTGAGCGCGAGATCCGAATTGTGAAGATCGAATCCAAGTACGGAAATCATCTGTCCGTTCGATTCACCGCTGAAAGCCACCGTATCGGTTCCCGATGTGAGGAACGGTTTCGCCCAGAAAGGAACCTCCAGTGAATATACATTCGATGCACCGAATGTGAAACCTTCCATATAGGTTGTAATATCATGTTCTACGGCTTCGATATTGACATCTCCGATATTCTCTTTGAAAGAATACAAATCCGGATATGGTGCGTTGAAAATAATGATATTTCCTTCCGACGGAAGCTGACCCGGAATCATACTGTCGAAAATGTATACATCGTAATCCTGTGAAGCGAATGTATCGAAAGAATAAATATCTCCGGATTTGGTTACATTGATGCCCTCCATAAGTCCGAGTGCATTCTCAAGGAATACGTTTGCATCCGTCATAAGAAGGATATCCGTTTCATCGTCTTCCGACATTATGTCGTAAGAGATGTTGTCACTTCTTAAATCATCAACACCGCTTAATTCGGCTCTTAAAACATTACCGTTGAAATCAAGTTCATCGAAATAAATGATTTCCGAACTGTTGGCGGCAATGGTAAAGTTCTTGATATTCTGAAGAATATCATCGCCGTAAAGACTTACTTCGGCATTGACCTCTTCATCGGAGTAATTGGATACTTTGGCCAGAACAACAAGCTTGTTGTTGCTGAAACCGTGACTTAAATAATCGATTCCGACATTTTTGCACGGTGCATAAGTGTCGACAATATATCCGTCAAGGTTCTGCATATAAACGGATGTATCGGTAAAACAAACTGTTTCGAGGGACTCCCACTGACTCTTCATGGAAAGAACCATATCGATTCCCGCATCTGCCGAACCCTCAAAATTCGTCTGCTCGATTTCTTCGATTTTTTTGACAATCTGATTTTTGTCATCACTCGAACTGATTAAAAGAGTTGCACTGGAAGCACTTGTAATAAGAGATACGCTTGTACCGGAACGAAGTCCTTTTACCAGGGACTGCGCCTGCTCCTTTGCATAATCGAGACGTGTCTGACTGTCTGAATATGACGCTTGCATTCCGGCGGAATTGTCGATTACGATAGCGACATGATCCGCACCTACGCCCTTGTTGAGAAGAACAGGTGACATCAGTGCAAAAATCAGAACAAGAGTCGTAATTATCTGTAAAATCATCAGCCAGTTTTTCTTAAGCTTCTCCCACGGAGTGTTTGCCTCAATGTTGCTGTACATTTCCCTGAAAAGATAAAGACTCGATACTTCTTTCTCGACAGCCTTCTGTTTTAACAGGTACATAAAAATGATAATTGGAATCAGCAGAAGAAAAAATAACGGCCACCAATTTAATATTTTCACCTTTTGAATTCTCCTTACGATTTAGTAGCAATTTTGGAAAGCGATCCGAAAATCAGGGATTCCATACCCGCATCGGAGATGACGGGAATATAAATTACCGAATACTTTTTGCAGACAGCCTCACATCGATTGATAAACTCTTCATAACTCTTGCGGTATGTCTTGACCATGGAGTTACTCATTGTGAGTCGCAAATCGCCTCTTGTTTCCGAATCGACCAAAGCAAACGTGCCTTCAAAATCAGGTTCGACTTCTTCTCTTGCGAGAACATGAACAAAAACAACTTCCTGTCTGTGGAATTTCAGAAACTTGATTTCATCTTCGAGATTATCCGTAAAACCGTCGGAAATAAGGAAAGACATTCCTCTTTCTCTGAATTCCTTGTGCTTAAGACTCTCATATACATCGCCGGCGGATTCGAATTTGAGATTTTCAAGATAATCCGTTACCTTTCCGAATGAACTCAAACCGGTCAGACTCTTGTAGGAAATAATCCTCTCTCCCTCAAGGAAGTTTAAAAAAAGTCTGTCACCGTTCTCCAAAACGAGATATGAAATGGCACCGGCAAGTCTTTTGGCACAGACACCCTTATTCGCCTCACCGTAATCCATCGATTTGGAAGCATCCAGAAAAACATTGAAAATACCTTCCTTCTCTTCCATGAACAATTTGATAAAAAGCTTATCAAAACGACCGTAAGCGTTCCAGTCAATACGACGGATATCATCACCGAGACGGTACTCACGGAAATCGGAAAATTCAACAGAATTACCTTTTGCTTTCGATTTTCTCGAACCGCTCATTCCGGATGCTATGCTGAGTGCGATTCTCATTCTGAGAGTACTCAGTTTTGAATAAAATTCCGAATTAAAAACTTCGCTCATAATTAACCTCGTGTCCTAACGATTCCCAAAACTAAACCTGAACCGATGCAATAATTCCTCCGATAATGTCATCTGCGGTTACATTGTCCGCCATAGCCTCAAATCCGGGAACGATACGATGACGAAGTGCGGGATATGCAACAGCCTTAATATCGTCGAACGATACATTGAAACGACCGTCAAGAAGCGCTCTTGCCTTTGAAGTCTGGAAAATAGCCTGAGCGGCTCTGGGGCTGGCTCCGCATGAAACATATCTTTTAACGCATTCGGGAGCTCCGGCTACTTCGGGATGTGTTGCAACTACAAGAGAAAGAGCATATCTTTCTACTGCCTCGCTCATGGGGATATCACGGATAGCCGCTCTCATGCTGAGAATTTCCTCGCCCGAAAGAACCGGTGTAAGGTTAACCTTACGGTTTGTAACCGTAATATCCATAATCTGCTTCAGTTCTTCGAGTGAAGGGAACTCTACCTGAATCTTAAAAATGAAACGGTCGAGCTGTGCTTCGGGAAGCGGATATGTACCTTCGTTTTCGATAGGGTTCTGTGTAGCAAGAACCATGAAAGGCTCTTTAAGTTTATATGTATTGTTTCCGACTGTTACGGTGTGCTCCTGCATGGCCTCGAGAAGTGCCGACTGTGTTTTGGGTGTGGCACGGTTAATCTCGTCGGCGAGAACAAGATTTGCAAAAATGGGTCCCGGCTGGAACTGGAATGTATTTCTGTCCTGCTGTCTTACGATCAAATCGGTACCTGTAACATCGGCGGGCATTAAGTCCGGCGTAAACTGGATACGTGAAAAGTCCATTGAACAGGTTGATGCGATTGCTTTTACAAGCTGCGTCTTACCAAGTCCCGGAACACCTTCAAGAAGAACATTACCGCCTGAAAGCATTGCGAGCATAACCTGTCTGATAACATCTTTCTGACCGATAATAGCCTTTCCGATTTCTGCCTCGGTGGCATTCATTTTCTGAACCATCATTCTTAAATCATTTTCATTCTGAATCATTTCTTTGCTTCTCCCTTTATCTCGTCAAATTTGAAAAATACTGCTTAATATAATCTTTCATTGAATCAGGAATTTTACTCTGATTCAGATTGCTGTATGCCTGCTGCGAATACTGTCCGATAACCTGACCGTATTCCATTTTCTGTCCGCTCCATGCATGAGGATTGCTGGAAGGCGTTTTCTGTGAATGACCGTTGCTGTTCGCATGTCCTGTAAGATTTTCCTGATGACCGAATGTTCCGTCGGAAATCATAACATGCTCACCGCCTGTAGCTCCCGGCTTTTCGGTTCCGTATTTACTTCCCTGACTCCAGCCGCTTCCACCCTGACCTTGCTGGCCACCCTGACCTTGCTGGCCACCCTGACCCTGCTGGCCTTGCTGACCCTGCTGGCCCTGCTGACCCTGCTGGCCCTGCTGGCCCTGCTGACCCTGCTGGCCCTGTTGGCCCTGCTGACCCTGCTGGCCCTGCTGTCCCTGCTGCTGAAGATGGTG
>JAKSSB010000078.1 GCA_024403285.1 Lachnospiraceae bacterium
GGACATTATGCTTACTCATCTCCTCTTTCCTCTCATGCCATTTGTCGCACTTCTTCTTGGCAACTTTTCCCTTTCTGACATTCTCCATTATTGAGAATGCCATACCGGCTTCAAGTCCCATATGGATAAGGTAAACCATGATGTCGTCTCGTGTACAGATTGCCGTGGAAATAGTGGCCTTGCCTTCTTCGATAAGCGTCTGTGCGTTACCGAGCCATACATTGGTACCATGTGAAAGACCTGCAAGACGGACAAGATCCGAAAAGGCCTTCGGTTTGGTATCCTTAAGCATCTGCATGGCGAAATCCGTTCCGAATTCGGGTACACCGAGCGTACCGAGTTCACACCCTTCAATCTGGTCCGGAGTAATTCCAAGCGCATGAGTATCCTGGAAAAGACTCATGACATCCTTATCATCGAGAGGAATCTGTAACGGATCGATTCCGGTCAAATCCTGAAGCATACGAATCATCGTAGGATCATCATGACCGAGAATATCAAGTTTCAAAAGGTTATGGTCGATTGAGTGATAATCGAAATGCGTCGTAATAATATCCGTCGTCATATCGTTCGCAGGATGCTGGACGGGAGTAAACTGGTTAATATCATATCCGAGCGGAAGTACGATAATACCTCCCGGATGCTGACCTGTCGTTCTTCTTACATCCACGCAGCCCTGAACAATTCTGTTGATTTCACTTGTTCTCTTCTTAATACCCTTCTCTTCAAAATACTTCTTAACATATCCGAATGCAGTTTTCTCGGCGAGGGTTCCGATTGTTCCGGCACGGAATGTCTGACCGGCGCCGAAAATAACTTCGGTATATTTATGAGCCTTTGACTGATACTCTCCCGAAAAGTTAAGGTCGATATCGGGTTCCTTGTCTCCCTTGAAGCCAAGGAAAGTTTCGAAAGGAATATCAAAACCGTCTTTTTTAAGTTTGGTTCCGCACTTCGGACACATTTTATCCGGCATATCGCATCCGGCCATACCCGAAAATGCTTTTACCTCGTCGGAATCGAAATCGGAATAATGGCATTCCGGACAGTAATAATGCGGCGACAAAGGAGTAACTTCCGTAATTCCTGCCATGGTTGCAACGAACGACGAACCTACCGATCCGCGCGAACCTACAAGGTAGCCGTCTTCATTGGACTTCCATACCAGTTTCTGCGCGATAATATACATAACCGCGAAACCGTTTGAAATGATAGAATTAAGTTCTCTGTCGAGTCTCTCCCTTACTATCGGCGGAAGTTCTTCTCCGTACATTTCATGTGCTTTTGTCTCACAGATTTCACGAAGCATGCCGTCACTGTTTGGAATAACAGGAGGACATTTGTCCGGATGAATCGGGCAGACATATTCACACATATCCGCAATAAGATTCGTGTTGGTTATTACAACCTCTTCAGCCTTATCACTTCCGAGATATTCGAATTCTTCAAGCATTTCCTCTGTTGTACGAAGGTACAGCGGAGCCTGCATATCCGCGTCGGCAAAACCTTTACCCGCCATGATAATTCGTCTGTATACTTCATCTTCGGGATTCATAAAATGAACATCACAGGTTGCGCAGACCGGCTTGTTCCATTCTTCTCCGATTTTGACTATTCTGCGGTTTAATTCCTGCAAATCCTCGTTTGTCTTGATATTCGGATATTTGTCCTCACGAATAAGGAATGCATTGTTTCCTATCGGCTGAATCTCAAGATAATCATAGAAGCTAACGATTCTCGCGATTTCGTCTCCGCCGGCATCGTTAAGGATAGCTCTGAAAAGTTCTCCGGCTTCACACGCACTTCCGACAATAATTCCGTCTCTGTACTTCTGAACAACACTCTTCGGCAGTTTCGGACGGTTGTTGTAATACTTAACATGCGATTCGGAAACCATTCTGTAAAGGTTTCTTCTTCCGTCTTCGTTCTGCGCAAGAATGATTACATGGTACGAAGGAAGCTTTCTTATTTTGTCAACACTGGCCGAAGTCAGATCATCAAGTTCGGCAAGTGTCGTAATGTTTTTATCTTTTAATTTCGATAAAAGAACTCTGTATATTCCGTAGACACATTCGGCGCGAACCACCGCTCTTGATTCCTTTGCGTAATTAACACCCAGATGCTTGCATACGGATTCAAAAGCGAATTTGCTGATATCGGTAATAACCGTCTGTGAAAGTGTAAGCGCATCAATATAGGTAATATCCGTTTTAATTCCGAGTCTTTCGGCATTTTTGTCGATAAAAGAAACCTCAGGTCTTGCATCGAACGCAACCAGCGTGCAATCACCGCAGAAATCAAGGAAATCAGGCAGCACTTCTTCTATTCCCGGAGCCTCGGAAACCATTGAGTCCTTGATTCCCGTTCTGTGTTCCGCTTCAAAAGGAATCGGAGCACCCGGATTTACATATGAAGAAAATCTGTCGGTTATTTTACCGTCGGAAACTTTGACGGCACCGATTTCGATTATATGCTGTGTTTCGGGAGAAAAACCTGTTGTGACAACATTAAAAACAACATAATCGTCACTCAGTTTACCGTCCTTAACGTTAACTACGGTCTTCGTAAGGTCATCAACAAGATAACCTTCCACTCCGTAGAGCACTTTAAACGGAACTTCCCTGTCTTTGTTCAGGTCATCTGTTGTATGCTTCGCTTCGGGAAAAGCCTGTACGACGCCGTGATCGGTGATAGCCATGGCATTCATTCCCCATCTGGCGGCGCATTTAATCAGGTCTTTGGCGTAGGAAACACCGTCTGAATCACTCATCTTGGTATGAAGATGAAGCTCGACTCTTTTCTTAAGCGAATGATCCATTCTCGGCACGGTAAAATCTTTAATTTTACGGATTCCGAAAATTGAACCGATTGTAATTTCTCCTACATAATCGTCGAATTTGGCAATACCTTTTACTTTAAGAAAAACACCGGGTTTAATTAACGGGAGTATTTCTTCACTCTGATCTTTCCAGCAGAATATTTTACAGGAAATCGTATCGGTAAAATCGGTAATGTCAAAAGAGAAAAGGAATTTCTCATTACGAAGTTCCCTTCCTTCGGCAAATGTAACTTTGCCATGAATTGTGACTTCTCCGAGTTCGTCGGTAATTTCGGAAATAGGCATGGAATCTTCGGGGAATTCGCGACCGTAGATAATGTCCGGATCGTCACTTCTCTTAAGAGGTTTGCGTTCCTTTTTCTCCTCTTTGGCAGGCATCTTATCCTTGCCTTTGGATTCCGTCTTCTTATCGCCTTCGGCACTTTTAGGCTTATTGTCTTCAGCCGGAATATCACCTTCGGCCGATACCTTCGACAAATCAACCATCGTATCGTCATCGGCTGATATTTTACCCTGTGCTTTTTCCGTTATCTCCTTGACTAAAAGATTAATTCTGTGCTCATTCTCTTCGCGATATCTGCTTCCCTTTGCGGACTTGTATTCAATAACAACCTTCGCATCAAGACCGCATCTTTTAACAAGAATTTTTTCAAAAATCTCTCTGATTTCATCTTCCTTGCTTCTGGAAATACAGCTGTCCTCCAGAGTAATGTGCATCACGTTGTCTTCGGGAAAAGATACATCGGCACTGTTCAGAAGATAATAATCCGTATTTGCCCTGTCACGAATATCATTCTTTATACTTTCACCGTATACGTCGTACAGACTCTTAACCGTATACTGTGCAGACAGATTGAATCTCTCATAAATTACGACTTCGGTGGATGTTCCTTTAAGCTGCTGCTCTTCGATGGCACGCTCAACCTTATGAATATCTTCACGGGAAATCAGCCTGTCGCTCGATATATAAACCCGTACAAGAGTATGATCGCTTGTCGTTGTTATCTTCTCAACCATACACTGCTCGAAAAGAGCGCCAAGCGTATCTTCCAGCTTAACTTCACCGAATACATCAAAAAACTTCATATCCAAAACTATTTACCCCAATTATCCAATTCTTCCTTAAGTGTCGAAAGAAGCATATTCTCGGGAACTTTCTTAACAATTTCACCTTTCTTGATAAGAAGGCCTTCCCCGATTCCTCCGGCAATTCCTATATCAGCTTCTCTTGCTTCGCCAGGTCCGTTGACCGCGCATCCCATTACGGCAACTTTAATATCCAGAGGATATCCCGCAACAAGTGTTTCAACCTGATTTGCAAGTCCGATTAAATCGATTTTGGTTCTTCCGCAGGTAGGACAGCTTACAACTTCTATTCCGCCCTTGCGAAGTCCGAGTGTACGAAGAATAAGTTTGGCAGTTTTAACTTCTTCGACAGGGTCTCCCGTAAGCGAAACTCTTATCGTATCACCGATTCCTTCGTTAAGAATAATTCCGAGGCCGATTGACGATTTAACGTTTCCGGAGAAAAGCGTTCCCGCTTCGGTAATACCGACATGAAGAGGATAATCGGTCTTTTCTGAGAGAATCTCATGTGCTTTTACACACATAAGGACATCCGAAGACTTTATGGAAATTACCATATTGTCATACCCTTCGTCTTCAATCATGCGAACCTTGTCAAGCGCACTTTCGACAATTCCTTCCGCCGTAACGCCGTTATATTTGGCAACAAGTTCCTTCTCAAGAGAACCGCTGTTGACGCCGACACGGATTGGAATGTTTCTTTCTTTGGCTGCCTTAACGACTTCTTTCAGTTTATCTGCGCCACCGATATTTCCGGGATTGATTCTGATCTTGTCGGCACCGTTTTCGATTGCGGCGATTGCCATTTTATAATCAAAATGAATGTCGGCAACAAGCGGAATCGAAATTTCTTTTCGAATTTCTGAAATTGCCTTTGCCGCTTCCAATGTCGGAACCGTGCATCTGATTATCTCGCATCCGGCTTCCTCGAGTCTGTGAATCTGATTAACGCACTCGGCCACATCTTCCGTTCTTGTATTGGTCATCGACTGAATAAGAATCGGATTGCCTCCGCCTATTACACGATCTCCGATATGAATTACTTTCGTTGTGTCTCTTCTCATTACAAACCTCCAAATATGCATAAATACAGGCATTCCGGGCTTTTCGTATCTGTCCGTCCGTAAGATTTTCAAGCTATGGGTAAAGTGTATCATAGCACCCACACACATTCAATTAGTCAAATTTTACGAATTAGGCGCATATATTTTTTATACCTAATTTTATCATTTTGGGTTGACAATTTTGATTTCAGAATATTGTTTAAATTTTCATTCGGAGCAAGAAAATTTACAGATTAAATGAGTAGGAGGAAAATCCCTCCCAACGTTCCGCAGGCCGTGTTACCTTATACGGCCGTGTGAATTAAAAAGGCCGTCGAATTACGACGACCTAAAATTTTATTAAAATTCTATCCTATCCATCTTGTTATGTCATTAATCATTACAAAAATACTCAGAATAACAAGCAAACCGAAACCTGCAAGCACCACCACGGTCTCAAACTTCTCCGGTACGGGCTTTTTAAAGATTGCTTCAAAAATAAGGAACAACAATCTTCCGCCGTCCAGACCGGGTATCGGTAAAAGATTCATGATACCTAAGTTTACGCTCAGCAAAAGCGCAATGTTAACCATATTGATAAGCACGGTTCCGAGTCCGTATGCTTTGGTCTCTTCAATCGTATCACTTATGACATTCGTCATTCCGACGGGCCCGGATAAATCATCTTTGGTAAGCTTGCCCATAACCAGCATCCGAAGGCTCTTAAATGTAGCCTTCAGCCAGTATTTAACTTCAAACCAGCTGTACTTGAATATCTTTAAGTTGTTGCATTTGATTCGCTCCGAAGGTCCGACACCGATTAAATATCTTCCTTCCGAATATCCCGGTGTAACGGAAACTAAAACCTTCTCACCGTTTCTGTCGATTTCGATTTCCCACTCGCCCGAGGGTTCGGTAAAAGTAAGAAGCTGCAACTCCATAAAAGTGCTGATTCGCTCGCCGTTTACTTTCTTAATCGTATCGCCGGGCATAATTCCTGCCTCCATCGCAGGACTTCCGTCGGAAACCATACCGATCTGAGTCGAATACGAACCGCAGAATCCCACAACAATAAGTGCAAGAAAATATCCGAGAATGATATTGAATACCGGGCCTGCCAGTATGGTAGCGATTCTCGCCATGACGGGTGCGGATTTGAAATTGCCTTCTTTTACCCCGGTGACAGGCTCTAAAGGGTTCTCTTCTTCCTTCAGCCGCGCATCTTCCTCCTTGTCGTAGAGTGCATCTTCTGAATCGAACATGCAGTATCCTCCGAACGGAAGAAGTCTCAATGCGTAAATCGTTTCGCCCCATTTGAATTTGAAAAGTTTCGGTCCGATTCCCACGGAAAACTCAATAACACGAATTCCGTTTGCCTTGGCTATAATCATATGGCCGAATTCATGGGACACGACGATTATGCAGAATATAATAATGAATGCAACTATGCTCCATGCATTTATCTTCAATTTAAATTTCCACCTTTAAATACAAAATTCTTCGGAAGTAAAAACTAAACTCCCCACTTCGAAGCGATGAAATCATATGCCTCACGTTCCGAGGAAAGAATCTCATCAACATTCGGAGACTGAATAATTTTATGATTCTCCATGCAGGCACGGATGATATCATAAATTTCCAGGAATGAAATTCTGCGGTCGAGAAACATTGCAACCGCTTTTTCGTTGGCCGCATTGAACACGGTAGGAAGGCTTCCTCCGCCTTTTGCTGCGGTATAGGCAAGCTTCAGTCCTTCGAAGACTTCAATATCGGGTTCCTCGAATGTAATCTGTCCGAGTTTAAAGAAATCAACTCTTTTGGTATCCATTGGACGTCTGTCCGGGTAAAAGAGTGCATACTGAATCGGAAGTTTCATGTCGGGCATACCAAGCTGAGCCATTATTCCGCCGTCAACATACTGCACCATGGAATGAATGATGCTCTGCGGCTGCACAACAACCTGAATTTTGTCAAGGTCACAGTTAAAAAGCCATTTTGCTTCCATAACTTCAAGACCTTTGTTAACAAGCGTGGATGAATCGATTGTAATCTTTTTACCCATCGACCAGTTCGGATGCTTTAAGGCATCTTCAACAGTCATTCCGGCAAGTTCTTCACGTTTTTTACCACGGAAAGGACCACCCGAAGCTGTAAGTAAAATCTTCTCAAGACGATTTCCGGGATTACCCTGAAGTGACTGAAAAATCGCACTGTGTTCACTGTCAACAGGAAGAATCGAAACGTTCATCTCCTTGGCAAGCGGCATAATAATATGTCCTGCCGTAACAAGAGTTTCCTTGTTGGCAAGGGCGATGTTCTTATGATTCTTGATAGCTGCAATCGTCGGTCTGATTCCGATCATTCCCACAATTGCGGTAACCAGAACATCGTACTCTTCCATTTCGGCAATTTCGATAAGACCGTCCATTCCCGAAACGATTCTTACGGGAAGGTCCGCCACTTTCGTTCTGAGCGCTGAAGCGTTTTCCTCGCTCCATACTGCGGCAAGGACCGGTTTAAATTCCCTTATCTGAGCCTCTAATTTCTCTATGTTGCTTCCCGCCGAAAGAGCCATGACCTTAAGGTCGGGATTGTCTCTGACAATTTCCAGAGTCTGGGTTCCGATGGAACCTGTCGACCCGAGAATATTGATTCTTTTCATTGTAAATGCCTCTTAAATCAGTAAATTCCGGTCAAAACCGGTCCAATCCGATTAAAGATTGGGGAAAAGAGAAAACAGGAAGAATACCATCGGTGCGGTAAAAATAACCGAATCGAAACGGTCAAGAATTCCTCCGTGACCGGGAATAATCTTTCCGTAATCCTTTACATCATTGTTTCGCTTTATGGCTGATGCCGCCAAATCGCCGAACATCGATACGATTCCCCCGATAAAACTGATAATCGCGAACATCAGTATCGTATAAAAACCTCTGTCGTTGGCGTATGAATAAAACCAGCCGTAAAGACCGCCTGCTATTGCAGCGCAAACAAGTCCGCCTATTGCTCCTTCGATTGATTTCTTCGGGCTTAAAACAGGCGTCATTTTATGCTTGCCGAAAAGCGAGCCGGTAAAATATGCGCAGGTGTCGGTAACCCATGCGGGAATAAATGCCATCCACACAAGATAAATTCCGTCCGGTCTCTCTCTCAAAAAGTAAATAAATGAAATCATGAGCGTAATGTATACAAGACCGAAAACCGCATTGGATACCTGAACGCTGTTGAACTTCGGATAGGTAAAAACATATACTCCGAGAATACTTAAAATCACTACGGTAAACATCAGAAGCATAATGATGGTAAAATAATTGAAGTTTCCGTATTCTCCGTTCATCCACTGCGAAAACCCGTCCGGAAGTCTGACGGTGTCATCCTTCGACAGAATCAGCAGATAATACATTACTATTCCGATGATTCCGAAGACCTGAAGAACATTCGCACGATGTCCCGGTTCTCTTACCTTCGTTGCTCTCGTAAATTCAATATATGCGATAATCGAAATCGTACAAAGTACGGCCGCAAGAACCGGTCCGCCTATTGAGCAGAACAGCAAAGTCAGAATAAGAATAACCGTTCCGCTTATAAATCTTTTCCAAAACATGTAATGCCTCCGCTATTTGGCGTTTCCGAATCTTCTGTCTCTTTTGTTGAACGCTTCGATTGCTTTCGCAAGTTCTTCCTTGTCGAAATCCGGCCAGTGCTTATCGCTGAAATAGAACTCAGTATAAGCAAGCTGCCATAAAAGAAAGTTCGAAAGTCTCTGTTCTCCGCTCGTACGAATAAGAAGATCCGGGTCGGGAATATCCGCAGTATCAAGATGAGCGGAAATATATGCCTCATCGATATCTTCGGGCCCGATTACACCGTTTTTAACATCATTAGCCGCGCGACGCATCATTCGAAGAATTTCATCCCTCGAACCGTAATTTATCGCAATTTGAAACTGAAGTCCCGTATTGGCAGCCGATGAAGCTTCCAAATCGGCGATTATCTCCTGAATGTCAGGTGCAAGACCTGTTTTATCACCGATAATTCTGATACGTACATTATTGTTGGCGGCTTTCTTAAAGCCGGAAGTAAGATACGACCTTAAAAGATTCATAAGTGCCGATACTTCATCTTCACTTCTCTTCCAGTTCTCGGTGGAAAAGGCATAAACGGTAAAATACTTGATTCCGAGTTCATCTGCTGCATAAAGCATCTCCTCAACCGTCTTACCGCCCTGGACATGTCCCATCTTACGGGGAAGACCTTTAGCCTTGGCCCACCTGCCGTTGCCGTCCATAATTACGGCAACATGATTCGGTATATTCATAATCTCATTCCTTTGTGAAAATCAAGTGTAATTTCTGTAAAAAAATCAGATTGTAAGGATTTCTTTTGACTTAACTTCTACCATATCACCGATTTCCTTAACGTATTTGTCGGTAAGTTTCTGAAGTTCGTCTTCCATATCCTTAATTTCATCCTCTGAAATCTCTGTTTTCGGAAGTTTCTTGAAGGAATCGTTTCCG
>JAKSSB010000079.1 GCA_024403285.1 Lachnospiraceae bacterium
GCATTTTCGGTTACTGCTTTGTCGGCTGCGCCGGCTTTCTTAGCTTTATTCTTGGCATATTTTCGTTTGATGGCTTTGACGGTTAATGCGATGGCAAGCCAGATGATTCCCACGATGATTGCGAATGTAAGAAGTCCTTTGATGATGTAGGGGCTTTTTATAAGGAAACTGATGAATCCTTCTTTAATTGATGAGATAACATTGTTAAGACTTGCCTTGAAACCTTCTGCGATTCTTTCGCCGTCGGTCTGCGCCGGTGTTTCAACCGGTGTGTAAATTTCCACTTCGTTCACGTAAATGGAAACCGTTGCGTAATCGACGAGGTTGTCGTATGTACGAAGAATCGATGCCTGGTTCTCGAGCTCGAAGCGGACTTCGCTGATGCGCTCGGTCAGATATGTGATGTCTTCGATTGTCTCGGCATTTTCGAGAAGTGCCGTAAGACTCTCGAGTTCGGCCTCGTACATTTTCTTGCGTCCTTCGGTGTCAACATACTGGAGCGTTACATCTTCGGTTGAGGTGGTTTTGGAGGTTATGTTGGATTTACCGCTTACGCTTTCCACGAATTCATCGAGTTTGTCGTCGGGAATACGTACGACAATCGTTGCATTACGCATATCGCGATATTCGGAGTAAGCGCTGCCGTTATAGGTGTTTTCGCTTTCAATGTAACCGCCCAGTCTGCTGATTTCCGAATCAAGAGCCGGTAAAAGACCGTCGAAGTCTTCCGTTTCGACATTGAGTGTGACACGTCTTATCAGTTTGCGGTTAGCAGCCGCCGTTGTGTCTTTGGGATTACGCATTCCCGCACCGTTGTCGGTAAGGCCCTGTTCACTTTCGAAATCGTAATCGAAAGCCGCTTCCTCAGGAGCAAAGTAATCAACCATATCGCCGGCAGTGTTATAGACTCTGTCGGTCGGCATGAAAGCTTCCTTCGTTTCCAGAGTTTTTTCGGAACTGCCGCAGCCTGTAAGAATACAGGTTCCCGCCATCAGGCCGATCAGCAGTCCCGCAGTTTTTTTGTTGATTTTTTCTTTTTTAATCATGGTGTCCTCCTCACTTTCCCGTACGATTAAAGGCGGGAAATTAATCTGATATACAAAACATTAAATAAAAAAAGCTTTCCTTGCGCTTCTGAATAAGGAACGCTGGGAAAACTTTTTTTTATGGGTAAAAAATATTTTTTTATAAAAATTTATTTTGAGGACTTCCGGGGCGGCTGCAGCCCGTTAAACAGCCCGGCTTTCTTAAGCGCGGGACGGAGGGCAAGATACAAAACGGAAGCGATGACCGTATTGACCACGGTATTGATGAGTGTCGAATATGTTGTGATGGCCATGAGCGAAGCGATGGCGCTCTGCGTCTTGTCCGCATTCGGAATAAGAATCGTGTACCACAGCCATTTAAGCGAAGGCTCGACTGCGAGGTTGACTCCGAGACCGCCGACCGAGGCAAGAATCGTTATGGCAGTGATATATTTCTTGCTGTGATCTTCCGAAAGTTTCGCGATTTTGTGAGCAATCAGGCCGACAACGAGGCCGATAATCAGCTTCGTGATAAAAGTTCTGGGCGCCGATTCGGCATAACCTCCGACGAGATCGGCAATCGTAAGTCCGACCGCTCCGGCCAGACCGCCGTACGGACCGCCCAGCAGCAGAGCCGCTATAACGACAAAAGAATTTCCTATATGTATTTTGGTTCCGGATGCGCTGAATGACGGAAAAACGGTATATCCGACGAAACACAGCGCCGCCATGAGTCCGGCAATCGCAAGTCTTCTTACCTTGCTGTCACTTTTGTGTTCTTTCATATTGTAATGATCCTTTCACAAAAACAGGTCTTTTATTTTTACAGCGGTTAGTATATCATTGAACTGGTGATATAAAAATTACCAGTTCTTAACTTTTTTATATGACCAGATTACCCGTCCCGGTAAAAGACATACCCGCGAGAGCGTAAAAAAGGAGACATATGAAAAACAGTATTTATCTTAAAATATACGAAGATATGCGCAAAAGCATTGTCGAGGGTGCGTACAAAGCGGGGGAGAAGATTCCCTCAAAGCGCGTCTGCGCGGAAAACTACGGAGTCAGTGTGATTTCGGTCGAGCATGCCTACGAGCTTCTTTTGGAGGAAGGCTACATCGTTTCGAAGGAAAAGAGCGGATATTTTGCGGCATTCGACGACGCGGGCGCCGATTTGTTCGGAGGAATTGAGGAAAGCGGCAGAAATCAGGAGCGCAGCAGTACGCCGGCGGTATCTTCGGCCGGTTTAACTCCCACGGATGCGGATGTTTTCCCGGGAGCGCTTTATGCCCGCCGTGCAAGACAGGTCTTAAGTGCCTATCCCGACGTGATTCTTCGCAAATCGCCGAATTTCGGCACGGAATATCTCCGCGACACGCTTTCGAAATACCTGGCGCGAAGCCGCCACATGAGCGCCTCGCCGGACAATATCATAGTCGGTGCCGGTGCCGAGTACCTCTACGGCCTGATTTTTCAGACTCTGGGTAAAAAACGAATCTACGGAATCGAAGAACCTTCCTATTACAGAATAGAGCAGATATACGAATCGCTCGGTGCCGACATCAGGCGCCTTAAGCTTGCCAAAAACGGAATCAAGTCGGATGCCCTGGCGCAGACCGATGCAAATACCATTCATATCACACCGTACCGAAGCTATCCTTCGGGAGTTACGGCGTCCGCGTCCAAGAAGCGCGAGTACCTGAAGTGGGCGGGAGAGAAAGGCGGAATCATAATCGAGGACGATTTTGAATCGGAGTTTACTCCGTCGAGAAAGCCGGAGGATACTCTTTTTTCCCTGGATGACAGAGGTCTGGTAATTTACGTCAATACTTTTACCAGGACGATTTCTCCGTCAATCCGTATCGCATACATGGTGGTTCCGGATACGCTAATCGGGGTTTTTAAGGAAAATATCGGTTTTTATTCGTGCACCGTTTCGACTTTCGAGCAGTACATTCTGGCGGAGATCATCGCGGGCGGCGATTTCGAGCGTCATATCAACCGTGTGCGGAGAGCGCACCGCCGCAAAAATTAATTTATGCGCAAATTGCATTTATATATAAGTAAGAACTTGACAATCCCGGAATTTGCGTATTATAATCACATTTAATCACGAATATATGAAATGCGATGAAGGAATTATGTATCATTTGGGCGTTTCAGAGAGCCGGCGGGTGGTGCGAGCCGGTACCGAAGAATGAATGCAGTCTCACTCCTGAGCAGAATTCCCCAACAGGAAGAACTAAGTAAGGAATTCCGGAAGCCCCGTTATCATGGCAGCGGATATGATAGTATCCGGTTAGAGACCGAGATTTTTCGGTGAATTCGGGTGGTACCACGGTGAATAATCGTCCCGGAGGCTTACAAAGCTTCCGGGATTTTTTATGCGCACGGCCACAAGAGGAAATTTGTTGCTTCGCAACATGTGGCCGGCGCAGCGAACCGGAAGATAAACATTCCGGTTCGAATAAGAGCACGGCCACAAAAGGAAATAAAGAAAGGAAAATAAAGATGAAGACGATTAAAATTGCTGATGTAACAATCAAAGAAGCTGTCGAGAAAGCCGGCTATACGCTGTCTTTTAAGGAGAAAATGGATGTTGCCCGTCAGCTCGAGAAGCTGAATACGGATGTAATCGAAATGCCCGCGCCCGCGTCGCAGACGGAGAACATTCTCATCAAATCACTTGCACCGGTTCTTTCAAACTGTGAGATTTCCGTGGCAGCAGGTCTTTCGGTAAAAGAAATCGACGCCGCATGGGCAGCCGTTTCTCTTGCGAAAAACCCCCGTCTTCACATTCTTGTTCCGACTTCTCCCGTTTTAATGGAGTTCATGTGCGGCATGAAACCCAAGAAAATCATGGAGAAGATTCCGGAAGTTGTTTCCTATGCGAAGAGCCTCTGTAAAGAAGTTGAATTTTCCTGCCTCGACGCTACGAGAAGCGAAGCGGATTTCCTTGCAAAGGTTATAGACTCGGCAATCGCCTCGGGCGCAACGGTAATCGACATCTGCGATACCGCGGGAATGATGATGCCCGAAGAAATTGTTTCTTTTATCGGTGAGATTAAATCAAAGGTTCCCGCACTCGGTGACGTAACGCTTTCGATTACATGCTCGGACGCTTTCAATCTTGCAACCTCGAATACTTTTGCGGCAGCAGCGGCAGGAGCCGGAGAAATCAAGACCTCGCTTGTCGGAGATACCGCACCCGACCTCGACAGAATCGTTAATCTTTTTACCGAGAGGGGAGAATCCTTCGATATAAGTACGAACCTTTCGAGACCGGACGTTCAGAAGGCAATCCGCCACATGACTTATCTTGACGGCAATACCGGAAATGCTTATTCCAAATACGAAGAGGCCGGAAAAGAAGAAGTTAAGACAGAGATCGATCTTGACGAGAATTCCGATATTTCCAAGGTTATCAAGGTTATAAAGAAACTCGGATACGATCTGTCGGATGACGACAACGCGAAAGTATATAAGGAATTCAAGCGTGTTTCGGAGAAGAAGAAAGTCGGTAAAAAAGAGATGGAAGCCATCATCGCAACCGCAGCACTTCAGGTTCCGCCCACATATTCGCTTGAGAATTTCGTAATCAACAGCGGAAACATTATTACCCCGACCGCTCAGGTTACTTTGGAAAAAGACGGAAATCTTTTAAAGGGACTGAGTTCGGGAGACGGCCCCATTGCAGCGGCATTCCTTGCGGTTGAGATGGTTGTCGGATGTCACTACGAACTCGACGATTTCCAGATTCAGTCGATTACGGAAGGAAGCGAGGCAGTCGGAAACGCACTTGTCAAACTTCGTTCGAACGGAAAACTCTACTCCGGAAACGGTATTTCGACCGACATCATCGGAGCAAGTATCAGAGCTTACTTAAATGCAATCAATAAGATTGTTTACGACGAAGCACAGAAGCAGTAAGGAGACAGAAAATGAAATTAGCATTCAGCACAAACGGATGGAATGATTTTGACTGGACGGACTTTTATGTGACAGCCAAGGATCTTCAGTTTTCGGGAATAGAAATTCATGATATGAGCCGCGATGTTTTTACCGGCAAGAACAGACCGTTCAACAACGAGAATATCGTTGAGACGGCGCGTAAAATTCAGCAGATGGGACTTGAGATTCCCGCGCTTGATACGACCTGCGACCTCGCCGATGCCGACAAAGTCGAAGAGAATATTAAGGAAATCAGAGAATACATCAGACTCGCCGGAATCCTTCACTGCCCCGCAATTCGTCTGAGAGCGGGTAAGAATACGGGCGACACAATCGTAAGCGACGAGCCGGTAATAGAGTGTATCCGCGCCACTTTCAGAGAAGCTGACGATGCCAAAGTATCGCTTCTTCTTGAGACGGTGGGACCTTACACCGATACCGAGAAGTTAAGAAACGTACTTAATGTTTTTGCGCGTGACAATGTGGCTGCACTCTGGGACATTCATCATACCGTCCGTCACGGCGGCGAAACTCCCGAGAAAACAATCCAGAATCTCGGCGCGTATGTTAAGCATGTTCATATAAAAGACTCCGTTTCGGAGACCGAATACGCTCTGATGGGCGAGGGAACACTTCCCATCGAAGATTTGATGAGAGCACTTCGTTCCATCAACTATGACGGATTTATCACTTATGAGTGGATTCCCGCATGGCTCGAGGAACTGAGCGATCCCGGAATCGTTTTCCCTCATTTCGCAAACTACATGAGCCGTTTCGAGCAGGAAGTTGTAACCGCTGATGCGGGACTTTATTCGAACAAGACCGGCACAGGTCACTTCGTATGGAAAAAGGAAGAGATTATCGACAAGACCTTCCCTCAGGTTCTGGACCGTATGGTAAAAGAATTCCCGGACCAGTACGCTTTCCGTTACACGACTCTTGATTATACGAGAACTTATTCGGAATTCAGAGACGATGTCGATGCTTTTGCCCGCACGCTTATCGCACTCGGTGTAAAACAGGGTTCACATGTGGCAATCTGGGCCACAAACGTTCCCCAGTGGTACATTTCATTCTGGGCCTGCTGCCGTATCGGTGCCGTTCTGGTTACCATGAACACGGCATACAAGATTCATGAGGCAGAGTATCTTTTAAGGAACTCCGATACACATACGCTTATCATGATTGACGGCTACAGAGATTCGAACTACAGCGAGATTATCGCCGAACTCTGTCCCGAACTTGCAACGAATACACCCGGCAAAGCGCTTCACTGCAAGCGTCTGCCGTTCCTTCGTCATATTATCAATGTTTCGAGCTCCAAACCCGGCTGTCTTACCTGGGAAGGCGCACTTGCACTCGGCGAGAGCGTTCCCATCGAAGAGGTTTACCGCCGTTCATCGCTCGTAGACAAGCATGATGTCTGCAACATGCAGTACACATCGGGAACAACCGGATTCCCCAAGGGCGTTATGCTTACACATTACAACGTAGTCAACAACGGCAAATGTATCGGTGACCGTATGGATTTGTCCACCGCTGACCGAATGATGATTCAGGTGCCCATGTTCCACTGCTTCGGAATGGTTCTTGCCATGACCGCATCGATGACACACGGCGTAACCCTTTCACCGTTGCCGTATTTCAGCACGAAACCCGCACTTGCCTGCATCAATCAGGAGAAGATTACATGTTTCCACGGCGTTCCGACAATGTTTATCGCAATGCTCGAGCATGAAGATTTCGATAAAACAGACTTCTCCCATATGCGTACCGGAATTATGGCCGGCTCACCCTGCCCGATTTCCGTTATGAAAGATGTAGTCGAGAAGATGCATATGAGCGAGATCACAATCGTTTACGGCCAGACCGAGGCATCCCCCGGATGTACGATGTCAAGTACCGAAGATCCGCTTGAAGTCCGCGTAAATACCGTAGGAAGCCCGCTTCCCGCAATCGAATGCAGGATTATCGATCCCGAAACCGGCGAGGAACTTCCCGACGGCGAGAACGGCGAGTTCGTTGCCCGCGGTTACAACATTATGAAGGGTTACTACAAGATGCCCGAAGCTACCGCACAGGCAATCGACAAAGACGGCTGGCTCCATACCGGCGACCTCGCATGCAGAACACCGGAAGGAAACTTCAGAATCACCGGCCGACTCAAAGACATGATTATCCGTGGCGGTGAGAATATCTACCCGAAGGAAATCGAGGAATTTATCTATACATATGACAAGGTAAAAGACGTACAGGTCATCGGCGTACCCGATGAACAGCTCGGCGAGGAAATCATGGCATGCGTCATTCCCAAAGAGGGCGTTGAACTTACCGAAGACGAAATCAAGGCTTACGTTCGTGACCACATGGCCAAGCACAAAGTTCCGAGATATGTGGATATCGTTTCGGAATTCCCGATGAACGCAGCCGGCAAGATTCTTAAATACAAGATGCGTGAAGCCGCAGTCGAGAAATATAACTTAAAGAAGGCCGACAGCATCGAAACCGCGTAAGAGGAACAGATGAAGATTATTTTACCCGGAAACGTAAGTACAATAATAAATACGTTGAACGAAGCCGGCTTTGAAGCTTATGCCGTAGGCGGGTGCGTGCGCGATTCCCTCATGGGAAGAATCCCCAACGACTGGGATATTACGACGAACGCATCTCCCGAAGAGGTCAAGGCTCTGTTTCGCAGAACACTCGATACCGGAATCGAACACGGCACCGTTACGGTCATGTTCGACAAGGAAGGCTACGAGGTGACGACTTACAGAATCGACGGTAAATATGAGGACGGACGTCACCCGACGGAAGTGACTTTTACCAAGTGTCTGAAAGAGGATCTTTTAAGACGTGACTTTACTATCAACGCGATGGCATATAACGATACGGAAGGTCTTGTCGACATTTTCGGCGGCGTGGAAGATATTGAGAATAAGATTATCCGCTGCGTCGGAAATCCCGAAGCCCGTTTTTCCGAGGATGCGTTAAGGCTTTTACGTGCAATACGGTTTGCGGCCCAGCTTTCTTTTACCATTGAAGAAGAGACGGCGGAGGCGATGAAGAAAATCGCGCCGAATCTTGTTAAAATCAGTGCCGAGCGAATTCAGGTCGAGCTTGTCAAAACCGTTGTTTCGGACAATCCCGGAATGATTAAGGACGCATATTCGCTGGGACTGACGAAATATTTCATGCCGGAACTCGATGTTGCGTTTGAGACCAAGCAGGACAATCCGCATCACTGCTACAGCGTAGGCGACCATATGGTTAAAGCGATGGAGAATGTTCCCGCCGGAAAATGTCTGCGACTTGCCATGCTTTTACACGATATCGAAAAGCCGTCATGCAAGTTTTTCGATGCGGACGGAGTGGCTCATTTCTACGGTCATCCGGTTAAATCGGCGGAGAAGGCGAAGGAAATTCTTAAGCGTCTTAAGTTCGACAACGATACGATTAAAAGAGTCTGCAGGCTTATCGAGCATCACGACGAGCGAATTGAGCCCGGTGAAAAGGCGATGAGGCGCGCAATGAAGCGAATCGGTGAGGATCTTTTCCCGGATTTAATGAGTGTTCAGCTTGCGGATATAAATGCGCAGAGCGATTACAAGCGTGATTCGAAACTGGCACGAAACGAGGCGAATGTGGCGGATATGAACGCGATTTTTGATTCGAAGAGATGCGTTTCACTTAAGTCTCTTGCCGTGACCGGAAAGGATCTGATTGCGGAGGGAATGAAACCGGGACCGGGAATCGGCGATGTGCTTGAGGCGATGCTTGACGAGGTTGTCGAGAATCCGGAGCATAATGAGAGAGAATTTCTTTTATCAATGTTTCACGATACAATAAATAAGTGATATAATCTCCATATAAACCTTTCAAAAGGGATTATGTGGAGATTTGTTTTTATTCACACGGCCGCATATGGTAACACGGCCGGCGAGGCGGGAGGAGAGATTTTCTCCTAACCGATAATTGTAAAAGGATAATTTATGAGAAAAGTAAGACAGATAATTATGACCGCGGGGGCGCTTGTGCTGGCGACGCTTTTCGCATCGTGTGCCGCAAAGAACCCCGGCAGCAGCACGGAAGTTTCCACGGCGGAGAATATCACGAAGACTTCTTCGGTGAGCGAGGATACCGCAATTCTTATCAGAATCGACCGCGAGGCGAACGAACTCGGTTTTCAGAATGTCGAGACGGGGCTTCGGTATACGCTTAATAACGCTGCCACCACGGTTTTTACCGACAGAAACGGAAACGCAATGAGTGCGGCGCAACTTGCGACCGGACCGGTAGCGGATAT
>JAKSSB010000008.1 GCA_024403285.1 Lachnospiraceae bacterium
TTTATTTTGAAGTCGACGGTTTGCCGTCAATGCATTGTTTCTTCTCCTCTTGTGATACATATCTCGAAACAGTATATTTCAGCCCGAACATGGATACTTCTACTATTGTAGATATGTCACGATGTTTCGATAATTGTCGGAACTTAAAACAGGTAGAATTTTTTGGCTTGGATTTTCCGAACGTGTTAAGCTATCAATATATGTTTGATTTATGTTTTGACTTGGAAGAAATAAATATATCTTCTTTTTCTTTTGAGAGTGCAGTCAATACACTGGGAATGTTTCAATATTGTTCCTCTTTGAAAAAAGTTAATTTGCCTGATAATGTAGTGGCGAGAAATCTTAAAGTAATGCAGATTATGTTTAACGGATGTGAGAAATTAAAAACTCTTGATTTTTCGGGTTTCAGCTTCCCTTCAGTAAGAACTATTAGTGGTGCATTTAGCGGTTGTTCATCATTAGAAGAAATTGTATTTCCTAAGAAATATTCAGCAACTGAAATAAAATCTACTTCTTCAATGTTTAACGGATGTACCAAATTGAAAACGGTTGATTTGAATTATTTTGATTTCGATAAGGTCGAATATACTGGATATATGTTTTGCAATTGCGAGTCTCTTGAAAGCATCGATATGAGTCAAACCAGAATGAAAAAACTGACTGAGTGCTATGGGATGTTTACTAACTGTATCAATCTGAAGACGTTAGATTTAAGCAATTGGGAAATTGATAACATTGTTTTGAAATACTATGAGGATTATGAAATAGAGAGCATTACTAATCTTTTGCAGAATTGCTATTCGTTGGAAATCGTTTACTTACCACAGAAAATGCATATAATGCAAAGTGGTTTCTTTGACGGCTGCTCAAATTTGAAGTCGATTGTTTATTACGGAACCGGCACAGAGTTTGCATTAATTGACAAAACATCTGATGTGTCGTCATTTTTGAATTCCTTTACATTGGTTAATAGAAAACCCATGCAGTCGGATAACGGAAAGTATATTTATTGTTGCGGCCCTAAAAATGAATACCGCGGAATATACAGATTTGAATCCGAAAAATTGGGCTACGAAAATTTTCACGAATTTGAACTTCAGGATGACTGGTTTTTTGAAGATGCAGCCAATTATAATCATGGCCTTGCCAAATATGCAATCTGTGCAGCAACAGCTGCCGGCGGAAGAGATTTTGCTTATGACAAAGATGCCTATGATTCTTATGCGAAAACGTATGAGGTTATCGATAATCCTGAGAGTCTCAGTTACGGCTTGAATGCAAAACGCTTTTTGGAAAAATCAGGTTTTGATGATGACAGCATTCGAATTCACTATCCATGTCCTACACGGGATACGATCGGCTACGCGATTGGATGTAAAACTGTAAAAAATGGAGACAGGGAAGAGACTGTAATTGCAGTTTTTGTAAGGGGCTGCGCTTATAAGAATGAATGGTATGGAAATGCTGTTGTTATGGACTGGTATGACAATTTCTCAAACCTTCATCACCACAATTTTCAAACCTCATCACAGGAAGTGTTTGAGGGCATAAGCTCATATATTACAGAAATGATATCTGAAGGGAAAATTACAACTGACAGTAGTTCTTCCAATGTAAATGTTTTGATTACCGGTTACAGTCGAGGAGCCGCTGTCGCAAATCTTACGGCTGCACGTCTGTTACAGAACACGACAGAAAACAATAACGGAAAAGTAGAGATAGAATTACCGATTACTTTATCGAAAAACAATATTTATGCATACTGTTTTGAATGCCCGCAAAATACCAAAGATTCTTCCTTCAAAGATGAACTTTATGGTGGTATTTTCAATATTGTAAATGACAAAGACATTGTACCTATGGTTGCACCTTCAAATGATGGGTGGAATTTCAGACGATATGGAACAGATTGCGTTTTGCCGAGCAAAGTGACCTGTTCGTATTTTACAAGTAAATACTATCAGCCTTTTGTTGATGAATCATATTCACATGGATATGAAGATGTTAAGTTAGAAGATAGTTTAAAAAAACCGGATTCTTCGGCAGTAAGAAATGTTGTTAATTACCTGGTCAACAATGTTGGCGATGCAGAAGATTATGCTGAAAACTTGCAACAGGGCTTAGCGGAAGCTTTGGAGGCTATTTGGGCAAAAGATGAGTCAGCCCTGTCGCGGGATGGTATTTCAGAAATATTTACGGTTATATTGCGTGTTGGAAAATCTCCCGTGGCACTAGCGGTGGAGATGGCCATTCTTGCTCCCAAAATAGATACAGCATATGAATCTTTTAATGTCCATTATGCCGACGTCTGCCTTACATGGATGTTTGTTGTTGATGAAAATGATTTAAAACCAAAGAACTTAACTCAGGTAAATGTTTCTTGCATCGGAAATGTGACGGTCAAAAATCCGTCAGGAACCATAGTGGCGCAGTTTGATAATAACGAGGTTGTGGAACTTGATGAAGATGCCAGCCTTGAATATTATGTCGATGATAACGGCCAAATGATTATTTTTGTTCCTGCTGACGATTCTTATGATGTTGAAATTGGTGCATCCGAAGCCGGAAAGATGACATGTACACTTATCAGCGAAGAGGATTTAATTGCAAACAGAAAAGGAATTAAAAGCTATCAGGATATCGATGTTGAGGCAGGAGAGGAGTTCTCTGTAAACCTTCCAACTTTTGAAGAATCTGAAGATCCATCTATGAAAGATGGCGAAGGGAACGAAATCGAGCCCACTTTCGAACTGGATGAGGATGAAATAGAAGAATACATAATTTCGATTATTGGATCTACCAACGGCGTTATTACCGGAGGCGGAAGAATGGTTAAGGGCGAGTGCGCTACTGCATCTATTGTTCCCGCGGAAGGAGAAACATTCTTAGGATGGTATGACGAAGCAGGAAATCTTGTTTCAGAAAAAGAAACATACAGTTTTGTTGTAGAAAAAGATGTTACACTTGAAGCCAAAATTGAAGGTTACTGCTCGCTTACAGCTTCACCGATTGCAAATCAGGTTTATACAGGTTCTGCGATCAAACCCGAAGTGATTGTATTTGATGCTAACAAACTTCTCGAAGAGGGCAAGGATTATACATTGTCATACAAGAACAATGTAAAAGTCAACGATGCCACAAATTCAAAAACAGCGCCGACTGTAATTATTACGGCAAAAGGCAACTATTCGGGAACGAAAAAAATAACATTTGTCATCGAACCGAAAGAACTTACGTCAGACGATGTGACAATTTCGAATATGCTTGTTAAATATACCGGCAAAGTGCAGAAAAAGGTTCCGACAGTTAAATGGGGAAGCAAAACGCTTACAAACAAAACGGACTTCGCGCTCACATACCCGGATAACGCAGATGGGGCATATAAGAATCCCGGAACATATAATGTCTTAATTACATGTAAAGGAAATTATTCGGGAGAAATACAGACAACACTGACTATTACTGAAGATAAAAAAATCAGCAGCCTCACGGTAAGCAAGATTGCTAATCAAAAGTACAACGAGGGCAAATCGATTGAACCCGATGTAATTGTCAAAGATGGTAAAAAAGTTTTGACTGAAGGCGAACATTATACAGTTACCTATGCTGATAATACTTCAATCGGAACAGCTAAAGCGACCATTTCGGCAATCGAAGGAAGCGGGTATGCCGGAGAAACGTCTGTATCATTTAAAATTGTTGGAGGCAATATAAAGAATGCCAAAGTGACAAATCTTGTAAAGAGCGTCACATATATGGGTGAACCGGTCGAACTTACCGGACCGAATGCACCGGTTCTTACGTTCGCTATCGGAACTGAAAAAGTCACTCTTGTTGAAGGCGAGGACTATGAAGTGACATATTCGAAGAATACGAAAGCAGGAACTGCAACGGTTAAATTCAGCGGAATTAACGGATACTCAGGAACCTTGTCCAAAACCTTCAAGATTGTTGCATATGATATTGAAGCAGATCCTGATAAACTAATTTGTGCAGTAGTGGAATCGACGGTTATGTATGCAAAGGGTGGCGTTAAACCCGAGGCTCATCTTTATTTCGGCGAAAAAGAATTAACGGTCGGAACCGATTATAAGATTTCTTATGCAAATAATGAAAAGGTGGCTGAGGCCAGTTCAAGCAAAGCACCGAAGGTTACTTTTACCGGGACTAACGGTTTCAAGGGTAAAAAAACTTTGGCTTTCACCATCGAAGCTAAAAACCTTAATGCTGTAACTGTGTCTGCATATGATGTTGTATATAATACAAACAAGAATGGATTCAAGTCAAAAGTAACTGTTAAGGATACAAACGGAGCAACGCTTAAAGCAGATAAAGATTATGCGATTGAGGGTTATAAATATACAGAGAATACAACTGTTAAAGTTAAAAAGAATGATGTGGAAAGAACGGCAGGAAGTAAAATTGAAGCAACTGACATAATTCCGCGGGGAACGATTCTCAGGGTAAGCATTAAGGGAAAAGGAAACTATGCCGGAAGTGAAAGTACCGCAGAGTACAAGATTGTCTCTTCTGATATTGCCAAAGCTTCGGCTTCAATCAAATCCTATGAGTATACCGGCAAGGAGATTATTCCGGACAGCAGTGATTACACGGTTAAGAGCAATAAAGAGACACTTGTTTTTGGTGAAGATTATGAAGTGGTATCGATAACAGATAATATTAATAAAGGAACTGCAACCGTTCTCATCCGTGGAAAAGGAAACTATGGAGGCACGAAGAAGGTTACTTTTGAGATTAAAGCGAAATCGTTTAAATGGTTCTGGGAAAAATGATGAATTTTTCGTGACGTGACGAGTGATGAAACGGCTGGTTAGGTTCAAAAAGCGATTCATCAATAAATTCTTGCGCATGAACTAAAAAAATAATGACATGAAACAAAATTTACTTGTTGTTTTTACCGCATATGCACCGCAAGAATTTGTGCATATGTTACAAAAATAAAGAAATTTATTAGATAATATAGACAAAAGCATACAAACCGTGTTACACTCTGTTTACAGAAACGTCACAAATGTCACAAAAAATTAAAAAAGAAAAAGGAGAAAAGACAATGAAGAATAACAAAGGTTTTTCACTCGTTGAACTTATCATCGTTATTGCCATCATGGCAATCCTCGTAGGTGTTATGGCACCTCAGCTCATCAAATATGTTGAGAAAACAAACGCAGCTAATGACGTACAGGTTTGTGATTCAATCAGAAGCGCAATCCAGACAGCAATGCTTGATCCTACAGTAGTTATGGATCAGACATATCAGGTTCCTGTTTCAGGAAAGTTCTCAGCTCTTACTGGTGGTGCTAAATTCGATGAGACACTTAAGGATATCCTTGGTGTTACAGATTTCAAAGAGATGGCTAATCAGCTTAAGTCCAGCAACGCTGGTGGAAAGCTTACAGGTCAGGACGTTATCGAAGTTCAGATCGTAAACGACAACACAGTTATCGTTTACATCGTTGATTCAGATAGTACCGGTGAGAAATGTAAGAAACCTGGTGCTAACTCAATTTACTCAGGTGTTCTTAGACCTACAGCTGGTAAGTTCACAAGCGTAAACGATCCTAAGCCTATTGCTCCTTAATTTTTAGGATTGAATTTTAATTAAATATTGATTACTTGAAGCGGCCGGCGGAAATGCCAGCCGCTTTTTGTAAGAGAAAATATTGAATGCTTGTGATTATTATTTCGAAAAAAGCACATTGGTAAGACGAATCAATCGGTGCGCTTTTTTTAAAAGAATATTCTATGAAGGAAACATATATTTGTACAAACTTAACAAAGTTGTTCACCGGAATTGGTTAATGTGAACAAAAAATGTGCACGTTCACATAAAAATATCCATATTGCTTGAATGGAATACTTCAATTTGCTATAATGCTATTAAATAGGATAAGTGGGCAGATTGCGCCCTTACCTTGGCTTCAGAGGTGGAAATGAATCAGTCTCAGATATTAATAATGTTTTATATTTTGGTTACTTTGTTCGGAATAGTGATAGGAAGTTTTCTGAATGTTTGCATTTTCAGAATTCCGCTAAAGGAAGACATCGCTCTTGAAAGATCGCACTGTATGCATTGCGGACATGTCCTTTCATGGTATGAACTGATTCCTCTTTTCAGTTTCCTTATTCAGGGAGGAAAGTGCAGAGCGTGTAAGAAGAAGATTTCGATTCAGTATCCGCTCGTTGAAGCTCTTAACGGAGTTCTATGGCTGGCAGTTGCTCTTGTGTGGGGAATATGCTGGGAAACTTTGATTTTCTGCTTGGCATCTTCAGTCCTGATTGTAATTTCGGTTATCGATCTCAGGACGAGAGAAATTCCCTTCTCACTTAATATTGCTTTGGCTGTTCTCGGAGCGGCGAGACTTGCACTTGATTATACTCATTGGTATGAATATGTTATCGGTTTCGGTGCTGTCAGCATTCTTCTTTTACTTATTATATTAATAAGCAAAGGCAAGGCAATGGGAGGCGGAGATGCGAAACTTATGGCTGCAGCCGGTTTACTCCTCGGCTGGAAGGGAATCATCTTAAGTTTTGTTCTCGGATGTGTCTTGGGTTCGGTTATTCATCTTACTGTTATGGCAGTTAAGAAGAGCAAAGATCATACACTTGCATTCGGACCGTATCTTTCTTTGGGAATTTATTTAAGTATTTTGTTCGGAATGCCGATAATAAATTGGTACACAGGATTTTTCCAATAATTAATTCGATTTTAATTTTTGTAAATTAAATATATAAATATAAACGAAAGGGGACAAAGTAATGGAACAGAAATTATTGTCCATTTACATCGGTAATGATGTTACACGAATTTGTGAAGTTGTTAAGAAATCGGCAACAAGCATTACCGTCAACAATGCAACCGAAGTTTCAACTCCGGGCGGATGCATTGATGATGGTTATATCACAGACGTAGCAGCCATTGCCGAAGCAATCAGAGGTTGTGTATTCGGAAGAGGATTCTCCGCAACTAAAGCAATCTTTACAATTGCATCCAAGAAAATCGCAAGTAAGGAAGTAATTATACCTTACGTTCGTGGAGAGAAGAAAATCAGCCAGATTCTCGAAGCCAATTCAGCAGAGTATTTCCCTATGAGTACTACGGGAGACTTCCTCTTTGCACACAGTGTTATGGAGTATTTCCAGGACGACGAAGGCAAGAAGATCAGACTTACCGCTGTTGCAACGCCCAGGGATTTGGTTGAAGGTTATTATGAACTGGCCGATGAACTTAAACTTGCGGTTGAGAATATCGACTATGTAGGCAACTCGGTTCTTCAGCTCCTTACTCTTCAGATGAAGGATACTTCAACCGAACTTGTTTTACAGATTGAGAAAGACGTTACATATGTTAACGTTATGGCAGGAAAGGACATTATTCTTCAGAGATCTGTTCCTTACGGAAAGAATGCCGTTATCAATTCTATGATGGAAATCAAGAAAATGACAGAGAAGGAAGCTAAGACACTTCTTTCCAACAGAGACTTGATTGACCGTCAGGTAACCGAGGAAGAGTATTCCGAGGCTGTAAGATATCTTATCAGCAGTATCGGACGTATCGTAGAATACCACAGAAGCCGTAACCCGGACCGCATCATCGATGGCATCAAAGTATTCGGTGAAGGCTCTTCAATCGCAGGTATCGACGAAGTACTCCAGCAGGAACTCGGTGCAAATGTTACACGTTTCTCAACTCTTGAAGGTGTAAGAGTCAGCGGTAAGGCTTATCTTACCAGTGAAACGGCACTTCGTTACCTTGCCAACTTCGGTGCTGTTCTTAATCCTATCGGACTTAAGATGGATACAGGCAAGGCTAAAGAACAGACTTCCAAAGATATTAACAAGTTCCTTTTCATTCTGCTTGCACTTGTTGTCATTGTTATGACAGGTTTGAGCTTATATAAGGTATTTGAGTATTATGGCCTCAAGACAGCAGAAGATGTTATCAATGCCGATATTCAGAGAATGCAGGATATCGAAGTTATTGCCGACGACTATGAGAAAGCAGTTGCTTCGTTCAATACAATCAAGACGTTCTGCGACGGAACGGTTGATAACAACGACCAAGTTCTCCAGCTCTTACTTGATTTGGAAGCACTTATGCCTGAGAATACAATTCTTACATCATTTGATTCTGTAGACGGTACTGTGAAGATTAAATTCATGTCTGCGGATAAGGAATCTGTTGCAGATGTGATTGTATCAATGAAGAAACTTGATTATGTCCACTCATATTCACTTCCTAACTTGACCGAGAAGAAAGTTGACCTTGTCGAGAAGAACGGAACAGAAAGCAAAGTTATCGGAAGATCGTTTGAGGACGAGTACGAAATGGAAGTAACATTTAAGGCTCATGACGGTATTGTTCTTTCGGACGATGTACAGAACGCACTTTCTCTTACTCAGGCAAATGTAGCGGCTCAGACGGCCCAGACGGACGCAACCGCAACTCAGAGCACTGCAGCGACCGATGATACTGATGATATTTTAGGAGGTGTGCAGTAATGAAACTCAGTGACAGAGACACTAAATTAATTGTAATTTTACTTATAGTACTTGTTATTGTTCTTCCTTATCTTCTTGTGGTTAGAAAGTATGATACCAAGTCAGAAGAAATCCAGACGAATATCAAGGCTCTCGAAGAGAGAAGAAATTATCTTTCTCAGCTTGATATTCACAGACAGGAATATCTTGACAATATTGCATTGCTTGAAACCGAGAGAACTAAACTTATTCAGGATTATGCTTGCGGTATCGAACAGGAGAATACATTGATGTTCATCAGAAATGCCGAGTTGAAGTACATGAAAGAGGACGGAGATCCTTTAGGTGCTTCGTGGATCGGTTCAATCGATTTCGAAGACATCATTGACATACCGATTTCAGAAGATTCTGTTGATGAGGAGGGCAATATTGTTGAAGGCCTTACCGCTCATCAGTATACGACGACGATCGGATATTCGACATCATATGATTCAATCAAGGCATTCGTGGATTATATTCTTGGAAATGCTGAGAAGATGAATGTTTCAGCACTTTCCATCAAGAAAGATTCAGAAGTGGGATATGTTACAGGAGCTTTGGTGCTTAATCAGTACGCAATCACAGGCGAAGGCAGAGAATTCAAACCTCTCGAAATGCCGAAACTTAATCATCCCGGTAATCCCGATCCTTTCGCTTCTTTGGTTTCCGATAAAGAGGAAAAAGCTCAGGCTATTGAGAATATGATCGGTAATGATGACGAAGAGGAAGATGAAGATTAATTGAAGTTAAACTTTGTATGCGGTGCATATTTTTGCACCGCATACAGTGATATCTTGAGAATTTATCAAAAGGAAAGAAGCAGTTCGTTCATTTTGATAAAGACTCAACATCAGATTAGGAGGTGATTTGATGAAAAAGGAGAATAAGGTAAACAACAAGTTACTGTCCAATGCCGGATTTTCACTTATGGAAGTACTTCTGGCTGTTGTTTTGCTTGCACTTGTTGCTTTCCCGATATTTCGTATTTTCATGGTATCGATGAAGACCAATAACAGATCGAGAGAAATAATGAAAGCAAACGATCTTGCTCAGGAGATGGCCGAATATTTTGAATCAACGTGTTACGATTCAATGCCTGCTCCGGATAATGTTGTAGGCCTGAAGGAAACATTAACCAAGACGGGAAGTGCTTTAAGAATCCCCGGGATAAATTATACCGCTAGTGATTTCGATAACTTCCAGACAAGTTTTTATGACAGCATTACCTCGGAAGCCGGTTTCCTTGCTCAAAGCAGATCGACGAATGTTCCCATGAGTAACAATGTATGTATGCATTCATCCTGGGGGGATGCCGACGGAGAACATTTATGCGTGAATTTTTATAATTTGCGTCTGGCCGGAGAGAGAGAGTCTTTTGACGGAATAGTATATTTCAGACCGACCAAACAGTCAGATTCGGATAAGTATTTTGTATATGATGTGGAAATAAATATTTATACCAATGGTTCCAAAGTAACCGGTGTTAACAACAATACAACAACGAAGATTGAAAGATTTGGTGAGCATGATTTGGTTACAACCATAAACTGTACTGTAATTAATAAATATTAATAGGGGGGATTGATATGAATAAGAACAGGTATTCATTAAGAAAAGATAACAAAGGTGCCGCATTGGTTTCGGTACTGATTGCAATTGCTTTTATTTCGATTCTTGCATCTGCTTTGCTTTATATGTCTTATCAGAACTATAGGATGAAAGCAATAAGCGGTTTTTCAAAGAATAATTTCTACGAGGCAGAATCGGGACTTAATACTTTATCCGCTCGTGTAAGAAATAATCTGAACGCTGCGGGTTCTTCAGTCAGAAACGAACTTGCAAATTATTGTACTGATGCCACATGTGTAGCTTATGATACAGAGAAACTTGCAAAAGTCGTTTATCCTACTGCTTCCGGTCACAAAGCAGGTAATGATTACGTTGTTACGACCGTTAACAATGGCAAGACCGAGAAGGTAACTTTTACTTCGGGCGATGGTTATGCTGTACTTGATGAGTCTGCGAACGGTTTTGAAATATTCCGTTTTAAGGGTGTCGAAGTTAAGAAAGACGTATTGGATTCGCAGGGCAACACGATGTATTCCAATAATGTTAAAAGTGATATTGTATTCGTAATCAAGAATCTTACTATGGCTGAGGATGCCGGTGGAGTCGGAAACTGCAGTATGCTTTTCGATGCAACTCTTCAGACGAGTACCGCTGAAAAAACTAATGTTCTTAATGTATATGGAAATTCTTATGTAGCAAATGCGGTATTTACCGGAGCGGAGTCAATTCCGGGACAGTACACTGCAGGCAATAATGCTGCCGCTATTTGGCTTTCTAAGGAAACAAAAATTAATGTAATAGGAGATTACTTTGTAGTTTACGGAGATCTTGTCCTTGACGGATCCAGTTCGTTATGCCTTTATGGTAAATCAATGACTGTTTACGGAGATATTATTCTTAAAGATAAAGGCGTTCTTGTATGCAATGCAAGTTCGAAAATATATATGGTTAAGAGTACTAATCTTCCCGGAAGACCGGTTGGAAACAGAACAGGTATCTACGTTTGGAAGAACGGAGCTCTCTCACAGAATGCGGATGATATTAAGAAACACGTATTCCCTGCCAACAGAGCTGATAGTTCTTCAATCGAAGATATTGCTTATTCAAATTTCGAAGATTTTAGAACAAAACTTCATTACGATGACGCCGATGCATCAAATGACGGTATTATTCAAGCTATGATTAAGAAAATAACAGTTAAAGGACAACAGGTTTCTTATAAAGATTTATACAATGTAAATTCTCCATGGGGAACCAATGTTCCTTTTAAGGGTGTGAATACCGGCGTTAAGTTCAATACAGCGGAGATAGCTAACGGCAGTGATTTTAATAATAAACTTGTGTTCAATACTTATAATGGAACTGTGACTATCCGAGACACAAATGTTTGTTCTACAATTATTTCAGATACTCCGATTAAGATTGAACAGCAGCATGATATTTCCCTTACCAGACTTGGCGATGATGTTTTTGAATTTTTAAGAATAAAGAGTACAGATTCTTCAAATCCTGATTATAACGCTAATATTCATCATTTTAAAAATTATGATGTAAAGAATATGAATTTGAATGGCCAGGCTCCTTACATTTCACCCGGAGATTTCTTCAAGGATGATTGTAATCAGACCGTTAATCTTGTTATGTCTTATTCGGTAAACGGCGGCGGAGGACAGAATGTAACATATTCCTCTGTTTCTTTCGAGAACTGGATAAAGGATAAGGAATAGGAGGCGCTGATGAAGAACAACAAAGGATTATCATATGTCGAACTGCTGGTAGCAATTTCAATTCTTACAATTGCCACGGCTTTGGCAGCGATATCAATGTCAGTTGTTTCGGGAACAAATGTGAACAGTGGAGCCGAGAAATTACGAAGCGCATATAACAATGCAAGGATGACTTCTCTTGCCAAGGGTGTTTCAAACGGTTCATTATACCTCAGATTTGAGTCCGATAAGCTTTACTGTTTCGTCGGTTCACAGAGCGATCCGCTTTTTAATCAGACCAAAAGCTGGGAATTGATATCAAAGAAACCCGTCAAAGTCACTTTGATTCAGGAAGACGGGACCAGAGTAGCAGCGGCTGGAACATTGTGTTATTCGTTCAAACAGGATTCGGGAACACTTAAAAACTGTCCCTTCACCGAGATTGAACTTGCAACCGATAAAAGAAAAAGCACATTGAAGATTTATAAATACACAGGAAAATGTGAGATTAAATAGGAGGGGAAATATGAGAAAAAGTAATAAAGGTTTTACACTTGTAGAAATGTTACTTACCTTGGCAATTCTCTCTGTTGTGATGGTTGGCGTTATTTCAATTATGAGATCGTCTTCTTCCTTCTATAAGACCGGCGTCAAAGAAGTTGATTTGCAGGAAGAAGCTCAGGTTGCCACAGCACAGATTGAGAATATGCTGATTGATGCAACATCGAATGTGACTTACAGCGGTGGAACATACAATTTGGTATTGAGCGACGGTCAGAGTGTTTCACTTAAGAGAGATGCAACAAAAAAACAACTTATGTATAAAGTAGGAACAGCTAATTTTCAGCCGATGGCTGATTATGTTGAAGCATTCTCAATTGACGGTATTTCATCCGGTCTTGGTTCGGCAGACAACAAAATTACAGTTAATCTGACGATGTCTCTTCCGGTCAAGAGCGCAAATGATGATGCGGACAGCTTTAAAGTATCAAAAGATGTATACTTCAGAAATCTTGTTGAAGACAAGACTTCACATAATATACAGTTTAACGGTTCTTTGGGTAATAACACCGGTGATACAACTGATCCTAATGATTTCGATGAAACTCTTGAAGTATTAAGATTTGAGCCGATTAATATTACCAGAAAATTTAATTTAGACGATGATGTGCAACCGACACTTCTTAACAATACGGTTGGAATATATGAATTTATTTCTAAGAATAATGACGGCTGTATTTATGTAAATCTAAAATCCGGTTATGCAAACCAGTTTAATTCTGCGGTATGTTCTGCTGATGGTGCGTTGGGAGTCACATGTGTTACTCAGAACAATGAAACAAAGAAAATCAGACTTTATACAAAACCTGTTAAAATCAGTGACGAAACAAAAATATTTGTTCATCATAATCAGCAGCAACAGAACGGTGGATATCATACATACATTGATGTTGAAGGAATAAACATTAATGAAGCACTTAAAGCAGGCTGTGATTTGCAGTATAAAATGTCTTTAAAGGTCAGCAACGGTAATATAGTCAATACTGCAAACGGAGCTTCCAAGAAGATAAGACAGATTGATAGCATGAAAATTGAATCCGGTGATGCTGATATGGGTTTCGACGGTGTTAACGGTATTCAGCGTAAGTTTGGACTTGTTGGAGATCCGAATTCCCGCGGAATAATGCTTACAACCGGAAATGACGCAATAAACGGCAACGAAAATCTTCTTAGCGGAAACAGTCAGGGAAAAGATTCACTTTCGATTCATTTTGATTTCAAGAATGCATCGGGATCAAGTCAGTTTTCTGATGACAGAACACTTAAGTTTTATATCACGGGTAAGTCTGATGACTGCCTTAAGAATTTCCAGTAGTTTATCAGGAGGGAGTATTAATGAAGGAATTGTTTAAACCTTTGATTAAGAAGTATTCAAGGAAGTTTCTTCTTAAGGTATTGGGAATAATAGCTGTTCCTTTAGCACTGATTTTCATTCATTATCTTTCAAAGGCTTTGTTTAATCTTTGTGTTAAGAGAATGAAGAAAAAGCTTGTGTCCTTAATACCTTTTGTAAATAATTAGTTTTTTAGACAGCCGGAGAGCAATTCTCCGGCTGTTTACTTTTGCTTTATTATGTATTTGGTAAAATATTCTGAATTTCATGAGAATATTTTGTGTAATTTTGCAAATTTTAGATTTTGTCCTTGCATCTTTTACCGATTTGATGTAAATTACTAATCGACTGACGTTTTAGCATCCGAAGAAATCGCGTGGATGCAGTCACTAGAACAGAATCTGAAAGGAAATACCATGGCTAATTATCTGGTAATTGTGGAGTCGCCGGCCAAAGTTAAGACAATTAAGAAGTTCCTCGGTGCCAATTATGAGGTCCTTGCAAGTAACGGACATGTCAGAGACCTTCCGAAGAGCACACTTGGAATTGATGTTGAACATGACTACGACCCCAAGTATATAACGATAAGAGGAAAAGGCGATGTTCTTTCCAATTTAAGGAAGGAAGTTAAGAAAGCCGACAAGATATATCTCGCAACCGACCCTGACCGTGAAGGAGAGGCAATTTCGTGGCATCTTTATGAAACCCTTAATTTGAGCGAGAAGAAGGTTTACAGAATTACATTTAATGAAATCACGAAGAATGCCGTTAAGGATTCGCTTAAGAATGCCCGCGAAATCAATATGAATCTTGTTGATGCACAGCAGGCCAGAAGAGCTCTCGACAGAATGGTAGGTTATCGTATTTCACCTCTTTTATGGGCTAAGGTTAAAAGAGGTCTTTCCGCAGGACGTGTTCAGTCTGTTGCGCTTCGAATTATCTGTGACAGAGAAGATGAAATAAATGCTTTTGTTCCGGAAGAATACTGGTCACTGGATGCGGAATTCGGTATCGAAGGCGAGAAGAAGAATTTCATTGCACAGTTCTATGGAACGGAAGACTCCAAAATTGAACTCAGATCACAGGAAGATGTTGATAAAGTAGTTTCTTCGCTGAAGAAAGCAAAGTTTAAAGTTGCCGATATCAAAACCGGTGACAGAGTTAAGAAAGCACCGCTTCCTTTTACCACATCAACACTTCAGCAGGAAGCCGGTAAAACACTCGGATTTCCGATTCAGAAGACTATGCTTATTGCACAGCAGCTTTATGAAGGTGTGGAGATTGCAGGTGCCGGAACGGTTGCGTTAATCAGTTATCTCCGTACCGACTCAACCAGAGTTTCGGATGAAGCAAAGGCTGCCGCAAACGAGTTTATTAAGAATACCTACGGTGACGAGTATAATACAGTTACTGAGAACGGCGCAAAGGATGAGAAGAGAATCCAGGATGCTCATGAAGCCATCCGCCCCACAGATGTAAGCAGAGTTCCGGATTCCGTCAAGGCATCTCTTTCAAGAGATCAGTACCGTTTATATGATTTAATATGGAAGAGATTCGTTTCAAGCCGTATGGCTCCCGCTGTATTTGAGAATGTTTCCGTGAAGATAAAAGGCGGAGATTATATCTTCAAAGTGGGCGCTTCAAAAGTTAAATTTGACGGTTACAGACTTGTATACATGCAGTCAGAGGAAGAGAAAGAAGAGAATAAGAACCTCATCAAATCAATTGACAGGAAATCGGTTCTTAATTTCGAGAAGTTTATTCCCGACAGACATTTTACTCAACCGCCCGCACATTTTACCGAGGCGAGTCTTGTAAAATCTCTTGAGGAAATGGGAATCGGACGTCCTTCAACGTATTCACCGACGATTACCACCATTATTGCCAGAAGATATGTTGTCAAGGAAAAGAAGAATCTGTATGTTTCCGAGATGGGCAGCGTCGTTAACGATATGATGAAGGAAGCTTTCCCGAGTATTGTTGATGTTAATTTTACCGCCAACATGGAAGCACTTCTCGACAAGGTTGAAGAGGGATGCGTGCAGTGGAAAACTGTTGTACGTAATTTTTACCCTGATTTGGATGAAGCGGTTAAACTTGCAGAAAAGGACCTTTCAAAAGTAACCATAGCCGACGAAGAATCCGATGAAACATGCGACCTTTGCGGAAGAAAGATGGTTATTAAATACGGACGCTTCGGCAAGTTCCTTGCCTGCCCCGGTTTTCCGGAGTGCAGAAATACGAAGACATTCCTTGAGAAAATCGGCGTAGAGTGTCCGAAGTGTGGCAAAGAGATTGTTGTCCGCAGAACCAAAAAAGGACGTGTTTACTACGGATGTGAGAACGCACCCGATTGCGATTACATGAGCTGGCAGCGTCCAAAAAAAGAGGAAAAAACCGAAGTAAAGGCTTAATTCTTCACGAATATCGTAAAGCGTCGTTTGGACGTCTTTTACAGAATTAACATATAAGACAACCGGGTGGAGACATGATGAAAAACGAAACATGCAGTTTAGGTTCAGAAAGTAGAGAAAGTATTATGAGCAGTGTACAGTTATTGGATAAAACCCGTAAAATCGGTAAATTGTTGCATTATAACAACTCCGGTAAAGTTGTGTTTAACGATATTTGTAAGGTTGTAAGAGACGTAAGCAACTCAAATTGCTTCGTTATCAGTCGTAAGGGTAAAATACTCGGCTTCGGTTTCAACAACAAAATAGAGCCCATTCATGAGCTTTTGGGCGAGAAGGTCGGTTCTTTTATCGACAAGGATCTCAACGAGAGATTTTTAAGCATTCTTTCGACGAAAGAGAATGTTAATCTTGCGACTCTCGGATTCGAGGAGACCGACTGCGCAAATTACAATGCCATTGTTACTCCGATAGAAATGTCCGGAGAGAGACTGGGAACACTTTTCTTATACAGAACGGAATCATCATACGATATTGATGATATTATTCTGTGTGAGTATGCGACCAGCGTAGTCGGACTTGAGATGCTTCGTTCGGTAAACGAAGAGAATGATGCGGAATCGAGAAAAGTTTCGACCGCGCATGCAGCGATGAGTACTCTTTCTTCTTCCGAGCAGGAAGCCATCGAGAGTATTTTCGACGAACTCGGCGGTGATGAGGGAATCCTTGTGGCAAGCCGTGTTGCCGACAGAGTGGGAATTACGAGATCTGTTATCGTAAATGCATTACGAAAACTTGAGAGCGCCGGCGTAATCGTTTCCAAATCATCCGGAATGAAGGGAACCTACATCAAGATTCTCAACGATTCGATTTATGATGAAATTGAAGCATTGAAACATTAACTATAAAGTATCCGTTTCTTCTGCCGATAAATATATCAGGCAGGGAAGCCTTGATTTAACTGTATCGGTAGTAGATCATTTAAAGGGATTTATTGAATTATCAATAAATCCCTTTTTGTTTACTCCCCGAAACATAAGATATTGTGCAAAAGATTACAAAAAAGCACAATATAAAGGGTTTTTATCAGAAAAATCCCTTGTGTTTTCGCCGAAATCACTTATAATAAAGTAAGGTAGGTGTATTTTGCGCATATTTTGTGTTTTTTATTCTATTATTGATTGCGCTTATACAACTTCTTGCGGATTATAAGCGAAGATTTATATCTTACAAAGGGTTTATCCCGGAAAGGAAAAGCTTATGATTAACACCAACGTTTTTGATTATGTCAATGTGCTTGACAAGGCGGCGGATGCTTCGTGGCTTCGAAATGAGGCTATCAGTAACAATCTCGCCAATTCGACCACTCCTCTTTACAAAAGGCAGGATGTTTCGTTTGAAGATACTTTGCGCCAGTCGATTATGGGTGCCGACGGAACAAATCTTGACAGTAAAATTTCGGAAATCAACCTTCAGCGTCTTCGCCCGACCGTTTACACCGATTCGGCTGCGAGCTCGTACAGACTTGACGGCAACAATGTGGATGTTGATACCGAGAACGTATATCTTGCGCAGAACCAGATTAAGTACCAGGGTCTTATCGACTGTATAAATCAGGAATTTACCAATCTGCAGAATGCGATGAAGTAGGAGGTGCCTTATGGGAATGTTTGATGCTTTTGATATCTCCGCATCCGGACTTACCGCGCAGAGATACCGTATGGATATAATCGCCGAGAACGTGGCCAATGCGAACACCACAAGAACAGAGAACGGCGGAATTTACAGAAGAAAGGTCGTTACTTTTGAAGCAAAGGGAAGCGGAACTCCTTCTTTTGCCTCGATGCTTTCGACTTCATCACAGGGAATGACAGGTATGTCGAATGCAATCGGAGAAGGCGTAAGAATCTCTTCCGTGACGGAAGATCATACGACTGAGATGAACAAGGTTTACGATCCTTCGAATCCCGATGCCGATGATTCCGGTTATGTTACATATCCGAATGTTAATATCATTACCGAAATGACGAACTTAATCGATGCGACAAGAGCTTATGAAGCCAATGCGACGGCTCTTTCGGCAAGCAAATCGATGGCGGTTCAGGGACTTAACATCGGTAAAGGCTGATTTCGGTAAAAGAAACGGTTCAAAAGGCGGATATTAGTTTATTTAAGATTTGGTAAAGGAGTGCATATATGATGAATATACCTTCGGTTTACGGAATCGATACGGAAGCGGTCAGAAAACTGACTGAGCTTTCCGGCAATAAAGAAGTAAGCGGTACGAAGAACGAGAATATGTTTGCAAGTCTTCTCGACACCGCAATCAACAATATCAATACAACGAATGCTTATCTTTCTGCGGCCGAGAATGAGGAGATTAAGTTTGCCATGGGTGAAACGGAGAATACCCATGACCTTACAATCGCCTTAAACAAAGCTTCGACGGCTCTGCAGTATACGGTTGCGATTCGTAACAAATTCCTTGAAGCGTACAAGGAAATCATGCAGATGCAGATTTAATTTTTAAAGAGTATTATGACGGAGATTTAAAACGATGGTTGAGAAAATCCTTGATAAGCTGAAAGCACTTCCACCCAAAATTCTTGCGTGGTGGAACAAATTCACATCTAAACAGAAAACAGCGATAATATCCGTTTCAGCGGGTGTTATTGTTGCATTTGTAATTCTTATCATGGTGCTTACGAGAGCGCAGTATATTAATCTTGTAACGTGCGAGAATACCACGCAGGCATCCGAAGTCAAAGAATTACTTGATTCGAATGCACTTGATTATAAAGTTTCCGATTCCGGTCTTGTTTTCATGATTAATACGAAACAGCAGTCGGAAGCGAACATTCTGCTCGGCTCGAACAGCATTCTCACCGACGAGTACGCTTCTTTGGACAAAGTTGTAAGCGGCGGACTTGCAACCACCGAGTCGGACAAGCAGAAGATGTATGTGGCTTATCTTGAATCCAAACTTGCAAATGATTTGGGACAGCTTTCTTTTGTTGAAAAAGCGACCGTAAATTTACATATTCCGGAAGATGACGGAACACTTATTTCAAAAAAAGAAGAGTCTTCGGCTCAGGTTACGCTCAAGCTTAAGGGAGAGTGTACGGAAGAAAATGCCGTTACTATTGCAAGAAACGTGAAGACCGTTCTCGGAAATGACTCTACCGAACGGGTAGTCATTATGGATACGGACGGAAATCTTCTCTTTGCGGGAGATGAAGATAATTCAGCAGCCGGTTTTGCATCCAATCAGATGAACTTAAAGACTCAGGCCGAGCAGGCCGTTAAAGCTGAAGTTAAAAAAGTTCTGATGGGAACAAATGAATTCGATTTGGTCGAGGTCGGCGGAAATATCGAACTCGATTTCTCTAACACGGAGAAAATTTCCACGACATATACACCTGCCGACGGACAGACGCAGGGTGTTCTTTCACATGAATCAAGTTACGAGCCCGAATCGGACGGCGGAGGCGGACTTGTTCCCGGAACCGATACGAACACCAACAATCCGACATACGTTTACGAAAGCGGCGGAGCAGGCTCGAGCAGTGTTTCCCAGTTCGAGAAAGATTATCTCCCGAATACCGAGACAACCACTCAGGTTATTCCCGCCGGCGGAATACAGTATGACAAATCATCGATTGCGGTAACTGCAATCCGTTACAAAGTCATCCGTGAGCAGGATGCCAAAAGTCAGGGACTTCTTGACGGAATCAAGTGGGAAGATTACAAAGCGAACAATGCGGAAAGAACCAAACTTGAAGTTGACGAAGATTTATATTCGGTTGTATCGGATGCAAGCGGCATCGACACTTCCAACATAACGATTGTTGCATATGAGGAGCCTTTCTTTGTCGATAAGGAAGTCGGTTCTTTTGAGTGGAAAGACATTCTTCAGATCGGCCTGATTGTCATTATTCTCATTCTTCTTGCACTTGTTATTTTAAGAAGCCTGAAGATAGACAAATCTCCGGAAGAAGAACCGGAAGAAATTTCGGTTGAGAATCTTTTACAGTCCATGCCGGAAGAAAAACTTGACGATATCGAACTCGAGACCAAGTCCGAGAAGCGTAAGCTTATAGAGAAATTTGTTGAAGAAAATCCGGAAGCGGTTGCAAATCTTTTACGCAACTGGCTGAACGAAGATTGGGGGTAGAAGAATTTGGCACGTAAAGAAGAAGACAAGATATCCGGAATTCAGAAAGCCGCAGTTCTTTTAATTTCCCTCGGACCTGAGAAATCGGCAATGATTTTCAAACACCTTAAGGAAGAAGAAATTGAGGAACTGACGCTTGAAATCGCCAACACCCGAAGTGTAACCCCTCAGGTAAAAGAGTCTGTTATCGATGAGTTCTATGAGGTATGTCTTGCGCAGCAGTATATTGCCGAAGGCGGTATCGGATACGCGAAAGAACTTCTGGACAAAGCTCTCGGCGCAGACAAAGCGGGAGATGTTATCAACAGACTTACCGCTTCAATTCAGGTTAAGCCTTTTGAATTCGTAAGAAAGACCGATGCAAGTCAGCTTTTGTCTTTTATCCAGGATGAACATCCTCAGACAATTGCACTTATCCTTTCATACCTCGGACCTTCGCAGAGTGCCATGGTTCTTTCGGCACTTCCGCCCGACAGACAGGCGGATGTTGCAAAACGTATTGCGACCATGGACAGAACCAGCCCGGATGTTATCAAGGATGTTGAGAGAATTCTCGAGTCCAAACTTGCAAATCTTGTAAATCAGGATTTCACCATTATCGGCGGTGTCGATCATGTTGTTGAAATTCTCAATACGGTCGACAGAGGAACGGAGAAACATATTATGGAGACTCTCGAAATCGAGAACCCCGACCTCGCCGACGAAATCAGAAAGAAAATGTTCGTATTCGAAGATATTCTTCTTCTCGACGATCGTGCCATTCAGCGTGTACTTCGTGACGTCGACAACAATGACCTTTCGATTGCACTCAAAGGTTCGAACGAGGAAGTTCAGAATGCGATTTTCAACAATATGTCGAAACGACTTGCTGTAATGATAAAGGAAGATATGGAATTCATGGGTCCTGTGCGTATGAAGGACGTTGAAGAAGCGCAGCAGAAGATTGTTAATGTAATCCGTAAACTTGAAGATTCCGGAGAGATTGTAGTCTCGAGAGGCGGAGGTGACGAGATCATTGTATAGTAATCTTTTTAAATCCGCCGAGGTAATTCAGGCCAATGATGTCAGAATAATCAACAGCAATGCAATCGTCGAGAAGAAACTTGAGAAGCTTGCGGCAATGGCCAAAGAAGAGGAAGCATTTGATATGGAAGCTGCAGCCGGAGAGAATACCGATCCGGTAGCCGTTGCCGAACTGATAGCGGATGACGAACCGGGGGAGACACCGGATGAAGAACTTCGCGAAAGAGGCGAATCAAAGGAAGCCTTAAGGCAGGCCAACGCGATGGCGAGTGACGTCTTAAATCAGGCGAAGGAAGAAGCGGCGAGAATTCTCGAAGATGCAAAGGCGGATGCTGACAGGATAAGAAAAGAGACCTTCGAAGAGGCCAAGAGAAAAGGTTACGAAGAGGGGCTTAACAAGGCAACTCTCGAAATCGCAATCCAGGCCAAGAAACTTGATGAAGAAAAGAAGAAACTTGAAGCCGATTATCAGTCGAGGATAGAGGAGATTGAACCTGTTCTGGTTGATACGATTGCCGATATTTACGAGCATGTTTTCGACGTTGATTTAAGCGAGCGTCGTGAAATTATTATTCATCTTCTCAATTCAACACTCGGTTCGCTCGAAGGAATCAAGAACTTTCTTGTGCATATTTCCAAGGAAGATTACGCATTCGTTTCAATGAAGAAGAAAAGCCTCGTGGAAGGTACCGGAATTGCTCCCGAGTGTATAGAACTTGTCGAAGACTTTGCGCTTCAGAAAGGAAACTGCATTATCGAGACCGATGGCGGCATTTTTGACTGTGGTCTTCAGACTCAGATGGAGAACTTAAGGAAGGAACTCCAGATGCTAAGCTATCAGAAAGCGTAGGTAGGAAGCTTGGACACCTTTGAGTTGGATATTGATACCAATAAATACGAAAAATGCAAAACAAAAAAATATTATAAGAAGCTGGGCAAGGTGCTGAATGTTGTCGGACTGACCGTTGAATCGGCAGGTCCCGACGCAACACTCGGCGACATCTGCCGCATATATACGGATTCGGACAAGACGGGATCCATTATGGCTGAGGTGGTAGGTTTCAGAGACGGTAAAACGCTTCTGATGCCTTATGAAGAGACCAGCGGAATCGGTTTGGGATGTCTGGTAGAAAATCAGGGTACGCCGTTGAGTATTCAGGTCGAACCGTTTTTGTTGGGAGAAATTCTCGACGGACTCGGTCGCCCGATGGACGGCAAGGAATTTTCATCAGGCATTTCTTATAGTGTGGAAGCAGCTCCGCCCGATCCGATGAAAAGACAGATTATTGACGAAGTTCTGTCCCTCGGAGTTAAAACCGTGGACGGACTTATTACCGTCGGAAAAGGACAGCGTATCGGAATCTTTGCAGGTTCCGGTGTCGGCAAATCCACTCTGATGGGTATGTTCGCAAGGAACACAAAAGCCGATATCAACGTAATCGCACTGATAGGAGAACGTGGACGAGAAGTCCGAGAATTCATAGAAAGAGACCTGGGCGAAGAAGGTATGGCACGTTCGGTGGTTGTTGTCGCAACAAGTGACAAGCCGGCGCTTGAACGTAACAAAGCAGCCAAAACCGCAACCGCCATCGCCGAATATTTCCGAGACAGAGGCAAAGACGTGCTTCTTATGATGGACTCGCTGACACGTTTCTCGATGGCTCAGCGTGAAATCGGTCTTGCCAGCGGCGAACCGCCCGTAACAAGAGGATATCCGCCCAGTGTTTACGCCGAAATGCCCAAACTTCTAGAACGTGCCGGACGAGACGACAAAGGTTCGATTACCGGTCTTTACACCGTACTTGTTGACGGTGACGATTTCAACGAACCCATCACCGATACCGCCCGAAGCATTCTCGACGGTCATATCATGCTTAACAGAAAACTCGCGCACAAGAATCATTATCCGGCTATCGATGTTTTACAGTCGATTTCCAGATGTATGTCGGCGATAACCGACAAGGAACAGCGCAGGAACGCGTCCAAAATCAAGGCAATCATGGCAACGTACGCGGATGCGGAAGACCTTATCAACATCGGCGCGTACAAGAAGGGCAGCAACCCTGCCATTGACGAAGCGATTTCCTATATCGGCAAGGTAAACGATTTCCTTACGCAGGCGACCGACGAGAAATTCTCCTACGAGGAAACAAGGGAACTGATGGCCAATTTGTGGAATTAATGAAAGCAGGTGCTTAAATGGCTGTATTTAAGTATAAAATGCAGAGTATTCTCGAGGTAAAAGAAAAAGTCGAAACCCAGGCAAAACAGGATTTCGCGGCGGCACAGCTTAAACTGAACGAGGAACTTAATCACCTTGAAGAAATCAGGAAACGCCGCGAGGAATATGTTGCCGAAGGCATCAGACTCCGCAATACGGATATTGACATAGTTGCGATAAACGAGAATAAAAGAGCCGTGGAACTTATGGACGAATTTGAAAAGCAGCAGCTTCTCCAGGTCAATGTGGCTCAAAAAGAGGTTGACGCCGCTTCGTACAAAATGATGGAAGCAAGAGCGCAGACCAAAACATACGAGAAACTCAAAGAAAAGGCCTTCGATGAATTTGTGGCTGAAGAGAATCACAAAGAAGGCAAGGAAATAGACGAACTGAACAGTTTCAGATTCACCGGAAACTAAGCATAACAGGAGGACCGGCATGGCAGAAACACCCGAAGAAAAGGCGGCGAAAGCGGAACGCGCTCGTATTAAGAGTGAGCGTAAAAAACTTGCCGACGAACAGAAGAAACAAAAAAAAGAAGTTAAGAAACGTGCCAAAGAACTGGCACTTGAAGAAGCTAAGCTTGATGATGACGAAGGCAGCGGCGGCGGATTTTCCGTTTTTATCGTGGCTCTTTTACTCGTTATTATCTGGCTTGCCATATTCTGCCTTCTCGTCAAACTTGACATAGGCGGACTGGGTTCAAAGGTTATGGCACCTCTTATCAAGGATATCCCGGTCGTTAAGATGATTCTTCCGAAGGATTCGATTACCGAGACGGAAGATATTGAAAGCTATTACGGATATTCTTCACTTGCCGAAGCTGTTGAGCAGATTCGTATTATGGAAGATCAGCTCGAGGAACTTACCAAAGACAAGGAAGTTAATCAGGAACAGCTCGCAACACTGAAAGCCGAAGTGGAAAGACTTAAGACTTTCGAAGACAATCAGGTGGAATTCCAGAGAATCAAAACCGAGTTTTACGAGGAAGTCATCTATTCGGAGAAGGGACCCGGCGCGGAAGCATTCATGGAGTACTATGAGAGCATCGATCCCGATACGGCCGAATATATTTACAGGCAGCTTTTGAGTGAGAAGGTTGTCGATGACGAAATCAAGGAATACGCACAGGCTTATGCCGAGATGAAGCCGAAGCAGGCCGCAGGTATCTTTGAGGCGATGACGGACAATCTAAATCTGGCAGCCAAAATACTCGGAGAAATGTCAACGGAAGATCGGGGTAAAATACTCGGAGTAATGGATCCGGACGTAGCTGCCAAAATCACAAAAATTATGGAACCCTGATGGGTTAAGAAACTATAGCTTTTTGCCGATATTCTTATTGTCAAAAATATTTATGAAAGGAGGATATCGGATGACTGGCACAGCAGTAACAGAGTTGTGCGGGGCAATTTCCAACATGCAGTCCATACCCGGTGTCGGACAGACACAGGCAAAAGGATTTGCGGATGCATTTGAAGTGGCGGCAGGTAAAACGTCAGAAACGGAAAATTCGGGAGTAAGCGGAAGAAATTCAAGCAAGACCGACGTTTTCGGAAAGACATCTTTTACCGGAACAGCCAATAATTCGAACCGTAAAATCAATACTTCGGATTCAAAGAAGAAACTCGAAGAAAAAGCGGCCGAACTTGTATCGATGGTAACCGGAGAAATTAACTCATACAGTGAGAACAAGGTTACCGAAGAAGAAGTGGCAGCAATTACGGAAGACGGTGCATCGTTACTCACCATGGATGGTATAAAGGAAGCTTTGGGAACACTGCTCGGAATTGAAGACCCGATGGATATGGTTACAGACGCAGACCTTTGCGATTTGTTCCTTGAAATCGAGAACAATGCCGAGTCTTTGCTTGTGGAGCTTAAGGAAGAACTGGGTATATCCGATGCCGAACTTGAAGATTTACTTAACGGGATGTATTCGACGGATGTTAACGACGAAATCTCAGTTGAAGAAATTTTCGATTTTAAGGCAGAGGGAATTAAGGAGGATGGCAAGCCTGATGCGCAGGCATTAGCTGAAAATTCTTTTACCGAAGAAATCGCAGAGGAGGTTTCCGATAAGGAAATCAAGACGGGCGATAAGGACAATGATTCGGATACCCCGGACAATACAATGAATTTTGCACAGAATACTTACGAAACTCAGATTGAGAATCATGAAGTATTCACCGAAGCGGTCAGCAACACGGCGGATGTATCCACACAGGATATCATCAATCAGATTACCGATTACATCCGAAACAAGTCTACCGATGATTTGAAGGAAGTTGAATTGCAGCTTCATCCGGAAAGTCTCGGAAACGTAAATGTAACGGTTGCATCGAAGGCCGGAAATGTTACCGCACAGATTATCGCTCAGAACGAAACGGTTAAGGCTGCACTCGAAAGTCAGATGATTCAGCTCAAAGAAAGCTTCGAACAACACGGCATCACGGTTGAGGCAATCGAAGTTACGGTAGAGAACAGAAAGTTCGACCAGAGCATGAATGACGGAAGAGACGATGCAAACCGCGAGGCAGAGCGTAAGTCGAATTCGACGAGAAGAATCCGTTTTGACGGAATTTCGGATCTTTCGGATGTCGATGAAGAGGACTGGGTTGAAGCCGAGATGATGGTTGCAAACGGCAATTCCCTTGATTACAAAGCTTAGGAGGAGAACAAATGAGTGTTAGCGATTTAACGGCACAGTATGTTGACGGCAAGCTTCTTACACAGACTTCGCAGACAACAAAAGCTGAGAATACCAGAGGCGGCAACTCACTTGACAAGGATGCTTTCCTTCAACTTCTCGTAGCACAGATGAAATACCAGGATCCCATGGAACCTACTTCAAATACAGAGTACATTTCACAGTACGCAACATTCTCGGAACTCGAGCAGATGCAGAACATGAGCTCGAACATGACACTTTCGAGAGCAAGTGAAATGGTCGGCAAGGAAGTAATCGTTGAAAGCAAATCGGAATCCGGAAATATTACAACGGTGCGCGGAGTTGTTGAAAAGGTAGTTTACAATTCAAACAAAGCATATATTTCGATTAACGGAAGCCTTTATTCCGTAGATGATGTTAAACAGGTTATCGATGACGAATACAGTCAGGGCGTTGATATTGTTGACAAGATCAGAAAGATTCTTGACAGACTTCCCGCAGTTGACGATCTTACGGCAGGACAGATGAACGATGTTGTTGAACTTTACGCATATTATCAGTCCATGACGGATTATCAGGTTTCACTGCTCGACAAGGATACCGTTGACAAAATCGAGAATTACTTTAAGAAGGCAAGTGAGATTACGGCGGCTGCAAATGCGGCAGAAGAAGCCAAAGAAGCTGTCGAAGATGCTATCGAAGCTGCTCTGGAGGATCTGGAAGAAGCATAATTTCACTATTTTCACGGAGGAACGCGTATGAATATTTCAGATGCAAGTTTCCTTACAGCCATTCAAAACAGTGAAAAAACAAGACCTGCGATACAAAGCAGAACTAATGTAAATGCCAATCAGACAAGCATTTCCTTCGGAGATGTTTTAAGGAAAGCACAGGATGCAAAAGAATCATCCGATGATGCCGGAATCAAATTTTCCAAACATGCACAGACAAGGCTTTCCGACAGAAATATTTCACTTTCGTCGAATCAGCTTTCAAGACTTAACGAAGGCACAATCAAGGCGGGAGAGAAAGGCATTACGGATTCATTGGTACTTGTGGACGAGATGGCTTTTATCGTGAATGTCCCGAACAAAATGGTTGTAACGGCAATGGATCAGAACGAAACAAGTGACAGAATTTTTACCAATATTGACGGAGCGGTAATCGCTTAGCCGGACCTTACAAGGAGGCTAAAAGATTTTCGAATGACTGAGAAAATCTTTCGTCAAAATCTTACAAATGGAGGTCAACCACTATGATGAGATCATTGTACTCCGGTGTTTCCGGACTTAAAACACATCAGGTTAAAATGGATGTTATAGGTAACAATATCGCCAATGTAAATACAACGGCTTATAAGTCTCAGTCAATCACTTTCAGTGAGTTGATGTATCAGACAACACAGGCTGCATCGGGCCCGAACGCTATTACGGGTACCGCCGGTGTTAATGCCAAGCAGATCGGTTTAGGTGTTACGCAGGGTGCGATTTCAACTGCAATTTCAACTACCGGTGCATCACAGACAACAGGTAATCCTTTTGATTTAAAGATTACCGGAGACGCATTTTTTATCGTAAACAACGGCAACGGTAATTATTTTACCAGAGACGGTTCTTTCTATGTTGACGCAGCCGGTAACCTTGCCACAACGGCCACCGGTTACAATGTAATGGGCTGGGGCGTAGATCCCGATACACACAAAATCAGCCAGGATACGGTTAAACCGCTCAAGATTATGAGCCCCGAGAACATGACATATCCGCCCGAAGCTACGACGAAGGCATATGCATCCGGTATTCTCGATAAAAACGATCCTTTTGCAGCGACAAAGAACGGCAAGCCCGTTGACGTCACCGTTTATGATGACCTCGGATATGCTTATACCGTTAAATTCGCAATTAAGAAGACTGACCAGGAAGGAATTTACAACGTAGAACTTACAGACATTCTTGATTCCAACAACGAATCTTTAAAGGATGTTTACAAGATTTCCGATATTTCGCAGATTGCAACTTTCGGTTCATCAAGTTCAATCAAAGAAACAACGTACATTGAAGCTCCCATCGGAGGCGCAACATACAACGATGCGGACAAGAAATTCTACAAGACGGTAAACCTTGAAGATACATTCTCGGATTTCGAAGCCAACAGAGTTCCCGGCGTGAATTATTCGGTACCTTCAACGGTAGCTGCCGGTACAACTTATGTTAAAGACGACAAGATTACTCTTGACGGTGTCGGAACCGTTTCCAAAGAGGATCTTATCAATGAGTTCCATCTTATTTACAATGAGAGTACCAACACTTATTTCTACAATGACGGAACAAATGATTATACACTTGATTCCGATACCGATTCCGATTGGCAGACATTCTTAAACAAGACTAATCTCGGTACTTTCGATGCTACGGTAAATGCTGACGGTTCGGTTACTTTTACGACTCAGCAGGAATTTACTTTTGGTGCCGAGACTAAATATGACGGTGCCAACTTCGTTAAGGAAGTAAGTCCCGAGGAGGCATACGGGGTCGATACTTCGAGAGATAATGTTACATACGAATTTATGATTTCTCCCGACGGTCAGGCTCAGGTTACTTCGACCGAGATTATTTCGGGCAACCAACTTGTTTACGACACATCAACAGGTGAGTTCAAGAAGATTAACGGCGGCGACAGTGTAACTCTCGACTTCCAGTCATCCACAACGGATATTCTCGGAAATACCGTTAATCTCGGACATTTCCAGGATGTTGATATCGATTTTCCCGCAACTTCAATGTTCAACAACAACGGTACGTCGACAATTTCGATGGTTAACGGAGATTCCGAAGGACTCGGTTCCGGAAGAAGACTCGGAGAACTTTCGGGTGTTTCGATTCAGAATAACGGTATGATTTACGCATCTTACGATAACGGCCAGACAAGACTTCTCGGACAGATTGCGGTAGCAACTTTCTCCAATGCGTCAGGTCTTCAGAAAGAGGGCGACAACCTTTATTCAGCAACACTTAACTCCGGTGAATTTGACGGTATCGGCGTTGATGTTACCGCAAACGGCGGATATATGTCGACCGGTGTTCTCGAAATGAGTAACGTTGACCTTTCGGCAGAATTTACCGAAATGATTACCACTCAGCGTGGTTTTCAGGCTAACAGCCGAATTATTACGGTTTCCGATACACTGCTTGAGGAACTTGTAAATCTTAAGAGATAAAAGAAACTGAATTACTGATATGACAAAAGGATCTCCGGAACCGAAAATTCGGCTCCGGAGAACTGTTGTTTTATATTTGTTAGGATTTGTAAAGATGATAGAACTTACTAAATTAAACGGCACTGTTATTTTGGTAAACAGTGACATAATAGAAATTGTGGAAGAAACTCCCGATACGGTAATTACGCTTACTACAGGTAGGAAAATTATTGTAAAAGAAAGTAGACAAGAAGTGAAAAATTTAGTAAAATTGTACAAAAGGGATGTTTATGCACAATAATGCGATTGGATGGTGGCAACAGTGGATTTAGCTTCGATTATTGGTCTTGGTGTCTGCATTGCGATGATGCTTATGGGTATCGTAACCGGTGACGACGGAATTGCAGGTATCAGATATTTTTACGATTTTAAATCAGTGCTTATTACCTTCGGTGGTGCGTTTTTTGCAACGCTGGCGTCAAACTCGCTCAAAGACTTTATAGCAGGCTTGAAGAGTTTCCTTTTAATCTTCAAATCACCGACACAGAACGTTCCGGAAATGATTTCCAAGATTATCGAATTGTCGAATGTAGCCCGAAAGGAAGGACTGCTTTCACTCGAAGAAGTTTCCGGAGAGCTTGAAGACCAGTTCCTTAAGAAAGGAATTCTTCTGATTGTCGACGGAACCGATCCCGAACTTGTTCGCGGAATAATGGAAACCGAACTCGTAAGCACAGACGAAAGACACAAAAAGAAAATCCAGTTCTGGTCGGATCTGGGTGCTATGGGACCTGCATGGGGTATGATCGGTACTCTGATAGGTCTTATTCTCATGCTACAGAACATGTCTGACGCATCGACCATCGGCCCTTCAATGTCGGTTGCCCTTATTACCACATTCTACGGCTCGGTGCTTGCAAACTGGATTTGTACACCTACATCTTCCAAACTTAAAGTTAACAATGACCAGGAAATTATGGTCAAGGAAATCATGATAGAAGGTCTCCTTTCGATTCAGGCAGGAGAGAACCCCAGAGTTATCGAAGAGAAATTGAAGTCATTCCTTGCACCGGCTGACAGAGCAGCCGCTTCTTCAGAAGGAGGTGAGGAAGATGGCTAAGCGAAAGGAAGAGGCACCGCCCGCGGGAGCGCCCGCGTGGATGGCCACTTTCTCGGATCTGATGAACCTTTTGCTTTGCTTCTTCGTTCTTCTTTTCTCAATGTCGACTGTCGATGCACAGAAATTTGAACTTGTTGCCGCATCTTTTGCCAATACGTTCAGTATTTTTACCGCAGGCGGTCAGGCAATCGGTGACGGCATGATGATTTCAAACGGAGTGAGTCAGCTGAACGAACTTGACAGTTATATCAACAGCACCGGTAAGGCAAATGACTCCGATCAGGAAATTCCGAAAGATGCACTTGAGGAATTCGAAGAGAAGAAACTCGGTGAATCGGAAGAGGTTGCGGAGCTTGTGGAAGAAGCACTTGCAGAGTCCGGAATTTCGGATGAAGTCAATGTGAGTTTCAATTCACAGTATGTTCTTCTGACAATGAACGGCGCACTTTTGTTTGATTCGGGAAGTGCGGAACTTAAGAAGGATTCACAGGATATAATGGTTCAGGTTACCAAAATCCTTGAGAAATACAATGCAGGCGTTATCGAAGTGGAAGGTCATACGGATAACGTTCCGATGAGCGGTAACAGATATGCCGATAATGACGAACTCAGTTCGGCGAGAGCAATTACCGTTTTCAAGTTTATTACAGCAAATTCAACAATCAATCCGGCCGATATTAAGCATTCCGGAAGAGGTGAATATGTTCCCGTTGCGGATAATTCCACCCCCGAAGGAAGAGCCCTTAACAGAAGGGTTGAAATAAAGATTTACAATTCATTGAGCGTCAACCAGTAAGGCAGAAAGGGATCAGGGATGAAGAAGAATTTTATTTCGGTTTTAATACTTGGTGTAACTCTTATTAATGTGATTATCAGTGCCGTTACCATGATCAGTGTTGTTTCAACGAATCAGAAGACGGCTAAAATCGTTACCGATGTGGCTACGGCTTTAAGTATCGATCTCGGCGAGTCGGCGGGAGAAGATGCCAAGGAAGAAATCCCTATCGAGAATATCGAGACTTATTCGATTCCCGATAAGATGACACTCGGTCTCAAGACGGGAGAAGACGGAGAGGCTCATTTCTGTATGGCAACAGTTTTCTTTTCGATGGATATTACTCATGCCGATTACAAGAAGTACGGTGCAACGGTCGGCGACAATGAACTGATTTTCAGAAGCATCGTTATGGATGTATTCCAGAAGTATACGGTTGAAGAAGCAAGAACGAATCAGGCGGAGATTAAGGCTGAAATCCTCAAGCAGGTTCAGAACAAATACTCCGGTTCCGATTTTATTTTCGATGTTTCGTTCAGCGATATCGTATTCCAGTAAGGGTTTTACCCTGCCAAAATTTGTAAACAGGAGGTGGGCTCGTGAGTGAAGTCCTTTCGCAAGGCGAAATAGACAGCCTCTTAAAGGCGTTAAACAGCGGCGACATAGATCCGGACGAGATGATAGAACAGTCCGAAGAAGTCCAGGTTAAATATTACGACTTCAAGCGACCTGCCAAGTTTTCGAAAGAACATTTAAGAACACTCGAACTGATTTTTGAGCATTATGCCAGACTTCTTTCAACAAACCTTCCGGTATATCTTCGGAAGAATGTTTCGGTCAGCGTGGCCAGTTCGGAAACTGTTTCTTTTTCCGAATTTGCAAATGCGCTTTCCAATCCGGTTGTTCTTTCAATTGTGAATTTCAAACCGCTTCCCGGCAACATAATCATGGAGCTGACCTCGAACCTGGGTTATGCGATAGTTGACAGGATGCTGGGCGGTCAGGGATTGTCGCTTGAGAAGACGAGAGATTTCTCGGAGATAGAGCTTACGATTCTTGATAAAATCATGGTCGTTTGCATGCAGCTTCTCAGAGAACCGTGGAAGAATGTACTCGAAGTCAGTCCGGTTCTTGACAGGATTGAAACGAATCCGCAGTTCGCACAGATAATCGCTCCGAATGAAATGATAGCGATTATTACACTGAATATCAAAATCGGTGAAGTGGAAGGCTTCATGAATGTAGCTCTTCCGTACATAACACTCGAATCGATAATAGATAATCTTAATACGAAATTCTGGTTCTCCAACATGACCAGTTATTCGGACGAAGATTACAATGAATATCTGCAGAGCATGCTAAAGCATGTAAACGTACCGGTTAAAGCTCTTCTCGGCAAGAGCATAGTGACGGTTAACGATTTCGCGAATCTGTCACCCGGCGACATAATCAGGCTGGATTCAAACGTTGATTCGGATTTGGAAGTATATGTTGGAAATATAAAGAAATTTACCGCAGTGGCCGGTGCAAACAACGATAAGTATGCACTTAAGATAACTTCGGTAATAAGAGAGGAGGAATAACCGGTGGACGGAATTCTGTCACAGGACGAGATAAACGCACTGTTGAGCGGCATGGATTTATCCGAGAATCAGAACACTCAGGAAGAAGCACCGGTTGAATCATTCTCAGCAGAACCATCCGGTGAGTTAAGCGATATCGAAAAAGACGCAATCGGTGAAATCGCCAATATCAGCATGGGTACTTCGGCGACGACGCTGTATTCGCTGGTTAACCGCAAAGTCGAGATAACCACTCCCACGGTAGTGCTTACAAAATGGGATGAACTTATTAAAGAATGCGATAAACCGTGTGTTGTAATTCAGATAAAGTATACGTCGGGACTTGACGGAACCAATATACTTATGCTGAAAGAACAGGATGTAAAGATTATTACAGACCTGATGATGGGCGGCGACGGAACGAACGTTGAAGGTGATTTGAGTGACATTCATTTAAGTGCCATCAGCGAGGCCATGAACCAGATGATGGGTTCATCGGCAACCAGCCTTTCATCAATGCTTGGTAAAAAGATCGATATCAGCCCTCCACAGGCGAGTCTGGTGGATATCGAAGAGCTTAACAAAGCAGTAAGCATAGCCGATTTCCTGAAAGATACTTTCGTACAGATTTCTTTCAGAATGAAAATCGGGGATTTGGTGGATTCAACTATTCTTCAGTTATATCCCATTGAATTTGCCAGAGAAGTCTGTGAATCTTTTAAGATTCAGCAGCTTGAGGAAATGGGCTTCCCGCTTCCTAAACCTTCGGGACCGATTAAGGAACCCGAATCTTATGTTACTACACCTGCCATGGGTACGGCACCTTCAAACGACCCCGCACCGGCAACGGCTCCCGCTTCGGAACCTGTAATGCCCGATGCAATGATGAATATGAATCAGAGTATGGGAATGACGAGTATGGGAATGAATCCAAATCAGAATATGGGTATGCCGAACATGGGAATGAACCAGATGAATATGGGAATGCCGATGTATCAGCAGCCACAGATGCCAAATGTGAATGTTCAGCCGGCACTGTTCCAGCCTTTTATGAATCAGGGTACGCAGAATACCGGCAACGAGAATATCGGTTTGATTATGGATGTACCTCTTGAGGTCACGGTTGAACTCGGAAGGACGACAAAATCGATTTCGGACATTCTTTCATTCGCACCCGGAACAATTATTGAACTTAACAAGATTGCAGGTGAGCCGATCGATGTTTTGGTTAACGGCAAGTTCGTTGCCAAAGGTGAAGTTGTAGTCATTGAAGAGAGTTTTGGTATCAGAGTAACTGAGATTATTAAATAAACGACAGGAGAAAAAATTATGGGTAAAAACATTTTAATCGTTGATGATGCGGCTTTCATGCGTATGATGATTAAAGATATCCTTACCAAAAACGGTTATATAGTAGCCGGCGAGGCAGAGAACGGAGTCAAAGCACTCGAGAAATATAACGAGCTTAAGCCCGATCTGGTTCTTATGGACATTACAATGCCCGAGAAGGACGGAATTCAGGCGCTTAAGGATATTAAGGCTGCAGATTCCTCCGCTCAGGTTATTATGTGTTCGGCAATGGGTCAGCAGGCTATGGTTATTGAATCTATTCAGGCCGGTGCCAAAGACTTCATTGTTAAACCTTTTCAGGCTGACCGTGTCCTTGAAGCGGTAAGGAAGGTTGTCGGTTAACATGCTGTTAGCATTGAACAATGATTCATCAATTACATCAATTACGCAGTTTCTGACTGTACTTCTGATTTTTGTGGGAATTCTTTTTCTGACTTACTATACGACGAAATGGGTTGCCGGATATCAGAAGGGCAAGATGATGTCTGGTAATATTCATGTTCTCGAGACGATGAAGATATCCCAGACCAAATATCTTCAGATAGTCAGTATCGGAGACAAGTGCTTTGCGATTGCTGTTTCCAAAGACAACGTGACTCTTCTCGGAGAAATTAACGAAGAGTCGATTGTTATCCCGGAAACGGTAACCGATAATACGACTGATTTTAAGAAAATTCTTGAGAACTGCAAGAATTTTACTTCCAAAAAATAAATCGGAATTGGGCTCGGATATGAAAACCATTAAGATTATAAGAAAATTTGTCATAGGAATATGCCTGCTTGTTTTTGCAGGCATATTGTTTATGTCTGAACATATTAATATTTATGCTGCGGAAACACCGGCCCAAGAGGCTGTTTCGGAGCAGTCGCTTTCGGAAATCGAAGACGATCTGATGACTTCGATTCTCCCCGATTCACCGACGGATGAAGGTTCTTCTTTTTCGATAACGTATGATAACGGAAACGGAAACCTTAACGGTGCACTTAAGATAGTCCTTATCCTTACGGCGATTTCTTTCCTTCCCGCTGCGCTTATAATGCTTACTTCTTTTACCAGAATAATCATTGTAATGCATTTCACGAGAACGGCGCTCGGAACACAGACATCACCGCCGAACCAGGTTCTTATCGGACTTTCGATTTTTCTTACGATATTCATTATGGCACCGGTTTTAGGTAAGAT
>JAKSSB010000080.1 GCA_024403285.1 Lachnospiraceae bacterium
CATAAACGTCAAGATATGGAGCTTTATTATTGTGAAAATGCTAGTTTACTATTTGATATCAAAATTTTATTTAAGACTGTAGAAGCGGTAATTAGAAAAACTGGAGCACAATAAGAAGGAGAAAGAGTATGAAATTTGGATATTTCGATGACGCAGCACAGGAATACGTCATTACAACACCAAAGACTCCGCTTCCCTGGATTAACTACCTCGGATGCAACGAGTTCTTTTCACTTATCTCGAACACATGCGGCGGTTACACATTTTACAAAGATGCCAAGCTTCTTCGTATAACACGTTACCGTTACAACGATGTACCGTACGACACCAACGGCAAGTATTTCTACATTAAGGACGGCGATACAATCTGGAATCCCGGATGGCAGCCCACCAAGACTGAACTTGACGCTTACGAATGCCGCCACGGTATCGGTTACAGCAAGTTTAACGCTTCCAAGAACGGCATTACCGCTTCCGTTCTTACATTCGTTCCGATGAACGATAACTGCGAAGTTACGAGAGTAACACTTACCAACTCCGGTAACGCAGCCAAAGAAATTAAGCTCTTCTCTTACGTTGAGTGGTGTTTATGGAATGCCGACGATGATTCAAGAAACTTCCAGAGAAACCTGAGTACAGGTGAAGTTGAGGTTCACGGCTCCACAATTTATCACAAGACAGAGTACAGAGAGCGTCGTAATCACTACGCAATTTATTCCGTAAATGCTCCCGTGGCAGGTTTCGATACAATCCGTGATCAGTTCATCGGATTCTATGAAGGCGCAGATGCTCCCGCAGCGGTAGTAAACGGTGCATGTACAAATTCGATGGCAAGCGGATGGTCTCCCATCGCAGCTCACCAGCTTAATGTTTCCCTTGCTCCCGGAGAGAGCAAATCATTCATCTTCATTCTCGGATACTGCGAGAACCCCGATGAAGACAAATGGGAATCAAAGGGTGTTGTCAACAAGGCTCCCGCAAAGGCAATGCTTGCAAAGTATCAGACAGATGCAGATTTTGATTTTGCTTTCAATGAGCTTAAGACATACTGGAAAGGTCTTCTTTCCAAATATGTTGTTGAATCATCCAACGACAAGGTTAACAGAATGGTTAACATCTGGAACCAGTACCAGTGTATGGTTACCTTCAACATGAGCCGTTCCGCTTCATACTATGAATCGGGTATCGGCCGTGGAATGGGCTTCAGAGATTCATGCCAGGATCTCCTCGGTTTCGTTCATCTGATTCCCGACCGTGCAAGACAGAGAATTATCGATATCGCTTCGACACAGTTCGAAGACGGTTCCGCATATCATCAGTATCAGCCTCTTACCAAGAAAGGCAACTCAGACATCGGTTCCGGTTTCAATGACGACCCTCTCTGGCTCATCGCAGGAACGAGTGCTTACATCCGTGAGACGGGCGATATGACAATCCTTGATGAAACGGTTCCTTACGACAATGATTTCTCCAAGGCTACGAGCCTTATGGGACATCTGAAACGTTCCTTCGATTACATCGTTAATCACAAAGGACCTCACAATCTTCCTCTTATCGGACGTGCAGACTGGAATGACTGCCTTAACTTAAACTGCCATTCACTTCATCCCGGAGAAAGTTTCCAGACCTTCGGTCCCAGCGAAGGACCTGTTGCCGAGAGTATTTTCATCGGCGGTATGTTTGTTAAATACGGTCTCGAATATGCAGACCTCTGCGATTTGACCGGTGATGCTGCTGAAGCAGCTTACGCTCGTGAAGAAGTTGAGAAGATGCGTAAAGTTCTTCTTTCTCCCGATGCCGGATGGGACGGCGACTGGTTTGTTCGTGCATACGATTCGTACGGCAACAAGGTCGGTTCCAAAGAATGCGAAGAAGGTCAGATCTTCATCGAGCCTCAGGGCTTCTGTGTACTTGCAGGCGTCGGTGTGGAAACAGGCGAAGCAATCAAGGCTCTCGATTCCGTTAAAGAAAGACTTGATACAAAGTACGGTATTATGATTCTTCAGCCGGCTTACACCGTTTATCACGAAGAACTCGGTGAAGTTTCTTCTTATCCGCCCGGATATAAAGAGAACGCCGGAATCTTCTGCCACAACAACCCCTGGGTATCAATTGCCGAGACGGTTGTCGGGCGTGGTGGTAGAGCTTTCGAAATCTACAAGAAGACAGGTCCCGCATATACAGAAGGAAGCAGTGAGATTCACAGAACAGAGCCTTATATCTACTGCCAGATGGTAGCGGGACGTGATGCCAAGTATCACGGTGAAGGCAAGAACAGCTGGCTTACAGGTACGGCTGCATGGACGTTCTGCAACATTTCACAGTATATCCTCGGTGTATATCCTACACACAAGGGACTTTCGGTTAATCCCTGTACACCTCACGGTTTCGGTGATTTCAAGATTACCAGACAGTTCCGTGAAGGTATTTACAACATTGAAGTCAAGAACCCCAACGATGTTGAAAAGGGTGTCGTATCCGTAACAGTTGACGGCAAACCCGTTGAAGGCTGCGTAATCCCTTACGAAGCAGGAAAGAAAGAATACAATGTAGTTGTAACGATGGGATAATATCCAACCCGTAACATAAATTTAAACACCCCGAATGCTTATGCATCCGGGGTGTATTTTTTAATGTCCCATGCTCTGAATTTCCTCACGCAGTGAAGTAACGAATTCTCTCGACTCACCGTTTCCGTATTTATGAATCTTTTCCCATTCCAGCGTTTCAATTCTTCGTAAAGCTTTAAGTGCCGAACCGTTATCTGATTCAATATCTTCCTTCGCCTGCGCTATGATTTTTTCTCTAAATTCCTGTTTGGTACTCACTTTGCTCAATGCCATCAGTCTGTGGCGGTTTTACTACCTTTGTTGTAAACTGTAATATCACTGTTTGAAACCTCAATACCGTTTATCTTCTTCACATCAAGCGGATTTACCTTAACCGTACGTTTTCTGATAATTCTCACGATTTCGGAAATGAAGCCGATTTTGGACATATCCATTATCGGAAGGTGCGCAAATGCTTCCGGAAGGTCATATGAATCCATCTCATATATACATGGAATCAGTTCTTTTCCTTCTTCGGTAAAAGACATAAACCTGCTCCATTCGTTTTTTACCCACGGTGCATTCATATTGTCGGCGCTTGTACCGATAACAAGCATTACTTTTGCACTGTTGAGCGCTCCGAAAATATAAGGTTCATATGCCTGACCGGCTTTGCTTTCCAGCGAAACTTCGGCGAAGAATACCTTAAAGCCTTCTCTTTTAAGTTGTTCATATACCTCGCTCGCAAGAACACTGTCCTTGGTTCTCTCACCATCGGCATCCGTCTGCTTATAGCAGATAAAAACATCGTACGGCGTCTCTTCCTGAACTATGGAAAGGACATTCTTTTGTATCTCGGCAATTTTATCCGTTTCCCTGTCGATAACATTTTTAAGATTCTCATCCGACAGTTCCATGGCTTTTTTATAGTTCTCGTCGGAATATATCGACTTAACCTGCATTCTGTTCACTGTCGGAACAAATTCGTTACCTTCATGAATATATGTTACACCGAATGCACATAAAAGACGCATAAAATAGCCTTCGGCACTGTCCGGATGCGAATTTAAGAATTCGTCGGCCGCTTCGACCGCTTTATCAAATTCGCCTGCCTCGGCAATCATATTTATTCTTCTAAACTCTTCGTTGGTAAATACCGGTAAAATAGCCATTTTTCAATTCTCCGTAATCATAATTTTTGGACTGTAATTCCGATTATAACTTCGCTTTGCGAATTGGCTATTACAGTTTCGACAGACTGTTTCATCTGCACCGCATCCTTATAATTGCCTATCTTTTCAAGAAGTTTTTTGGTTTCAACAATGTCATTGATATCCAGCGCATCCAAGTCTTTAAAGTTTTCTACGCATAATTCATAATCTTTTGCGCGTCTCCTGCCGGCTTCTTCACTTCTATTCTTGATACGTTCGTAAGATTCTTTCAGCTTTTCATCATATTGTTTAAGGATTTCTTCTCGTTTCTCCCTTTCGACTTTCTCAGCCTCAAGGCACAAATCTTTTGCTTTGACATAATATTTCTCGTATGATTCTTCCAGCCTGTCTTTAAGAGAGCCGACTGCATACTTTCGTGCCATTGTCATGTTGAGCGAATTCAATTTATTGATTACGCTCTTATATCTTACCGATTTGAGTCTAAGAAACGTTCCGCAATGAATTTCATCCAGAATATCATTCACATTGTAATAACCCGGAACCTGAAGTTCACAGATCTCGTTCTTTCGATATTCAATTTCCGGATCGAGAATATCCTGATAACTATCCGCAGGTTTAAGCAGTTCATCCCATGAAAGTTCAATCTCTCCGATTGATGAACATCCGTATTTGACCATTTCTTTACCCAGATAAGCTTCGGCACATTCCGCATCATAATTCAGTACCAATTCATACAGTTTGTCGGCTTCTTTGAATTTCTTAATCATTGAATCGGCATAAGCCTCTTTAAGATACTTACTCTGAATAGCCGTTGCAACCTCCGGTTCGAGAACATTGGCATTCTTCTCCGTATTACTTTCTTCGAAAATTCTTTTGATTGTACGGAAAAGATCCTGCATGAAACCTATTTTTCCCATATCAAGAGCCTGAAGATGCGAAAGCTCTTTCGGCAACGAATACGGATCTATATCTTTGTAAAGAGGAATCAACATCTTGCCGTTGCTTCCATCCATAAGTGACAAAAATCTGGCCCATTCATTTTTTACCCAAACAGCTTCGTAATAATCCGAAACCGTTCCGAGCACCAGCATAACCTTCGCTGAATTGAGTGCCGCGAAAATGTAAGGTTCATACTCGCTTCCCAGTTTGTCTTCCAAAGTCACACGGGCAAAAAACGTTTTAATCTTCTCTTTGGTAAGCTGTCTGTAAATTTCAGAAGCGATAATACTGTCATCCGTTCTTCTGCCGGTCTCATCGGTTTCCTTATAACAGATAAAAACATCAAACGGTTCTTCCTTTCCGGAAACGGAAAGAATCCTCTTCTGAATCGCCGCAAGCTTCTCTGCTTCTTTTCTGTAGATTGCTTTCTGACTGTCATCCGAAAGTTCCATTGCGGTTTTGTAGTTGACGTCCTCATAAACGGATGTATAACGGGCACGGTTCATTGTCGGAACATAACTTTTTGTCGCCTTATCTTCCACATAACTGATTCCGTACCGACACAGTAAAAGAGACCAGTAAACATCCGGATCGTCTTTAACATCCTCGAGAATCAGTTCATAGACACCTACTGCCTTCTCGAAATCATAATTCATTCTGTAATAATTGGCGCGTTCATACAAATCCGCGCTCTGCGATGAAACCATCGGCAGGGTCTGTTCACTTCCGCAATACTCGCAGGTACATATACGCGACCCTTGTGTATATTTCAGATTACCTGCACACATTTTACATTTAATTACTTCCATCTGTTCTATCTCCGTAAGATGTATTACTGATTTGTATTGTTCGTTTCATAGTTTTCTATATTTTTAATGAAAAAAATCGCAATTCCGACTTCAGCCAATGCCGAAATTACAATCGAAATCACATTTATAATCGTGCTTTGGAATCCAAGCGTTCCTCCCAGTATAATAAATCCAATTGCTATGGAGAACAAAGACACGTAGATGGCTACTTCTGTAAAAGATGCCTCTTTGAAACACTTTTCCGCCAATTTTGTTTCGCCGATCATTTCATACATATTTCCTGCATTTATTTTCCTTCGTGGCCATATAGACCGGGCTTCCTTTTTGATTATCTTTTGTTCATCCGATTCTTTCATTTCGAGAGCTTTTTTGGAAAGCGCATTAACTTTTTTGATAGTTTCTTCGATTCGTTCCGAATACTCTTCGAGTTCTTTCGATTCGAAATCCTTAATCACATTCAGTCCATCATCATAAGCTTTAAGGAGCTCTGCGGCTTTTCCGTCAGGTGATTCTTCTTTTTCCTTCTGAAGGTCCGCCCAGAAAGATTTTTTAAACCGTCCATCATATGTTTCTGATCTGTCCGGTGCAAAATTCATGAATAAAAGAAATGCACGTCTTCTGTTCGTTAGCGAATAATAATACTCAGGTGTCTCTTTTGAGGTAATTACTTCTTCTATACGGTTCCTGGTATAGTAATTAAACGAAGGCTTACCGATTTTAGCCGTATTAACATTCTCATTTATTAAATTTCGAAAATCCACCATTGCTGAGCACTTATTCTCAGCCAGTGTCTTATAATAAGCGATATCCGGAATGGATTCTTCCCTTCTTTGAGCCTGTTTTAATAAAGACAGGGCATCTGCATAAAAACCTTCTTCAAGATTCATAATGGCACGTTTATATATTGCCCGCGTGTCCCCCGACTCGAGAAGTCGGTCGGAAATCATCATATAACCGCTGTGAATGTTGTTTTCGCGGTTCTGCCTTTTGCAGACTTTCTTCAGAGTACGAAGCAGTTCGGTTGAAAAATCAATTCTGCTCATATCGAGGATTCCGAGAGTTGAGAATTCTTTCGGAAGGTCGTAAGGATCCATATCCTTGTAACAAGGTATCAGGATTCTTTCTTCGGCATCTTCGCAGAGGCTTAAGTAACGGCTCCATTCATTTCTTACCCATACAGACTGCATATTCTCTGCGCTTGTACCGATAACAATCATCGCCGATGCGGAGGTCAACGCCGAATAAATATAAGGTTCATACTCCGTTCCACCACAGGATTCAAGTGAAATCTCCGCAAAGAAAACATTAAATCCTTCATTGACAAGCTGATGATATATATCGTTGGCAATAACACTTTCCTGCGTTCTTCTTCCGGCAGTATCCTTGCTTTTATACGAAATAAAAACATCAAACGGCTTTTCTTTCGCTGCAATTTCAAAAATACGTTTTTGAAGATTATCAATCAGTGCTGCCTCGTTTTCGTAAATCTCTTTGACGGAAGGATCTGCGTATTTCATAACAGACTTATAGTTGTCCGTCTCATACAGCGGTTTGCTGTTCATACGGTTTATTGTGGGAATTCTGCTTCCCGAACCGTCATCCACATAATCGATTCCGAAGGAATTAAGCAGAAGACGCCAGTGACACTCGGCATTCTCAGGATCGTCCTTTAAGATGCTTTCGAGAATCTCCGTTGCTTTATCATACTCGCCGTTTCTTCTGAAATGTTCGGCTCTTTCAAATAACAGCCCGGTTCTTTCTTCTCTCCCGTGCGGAAATGTCTGGAGCGAAGAACAATACGGACACTTACCGTATGTCAAATTATCATCTATTCCGCTAATCTGTGCACCGCACATTTTACAAATGTAATCAGCCATTATCTTTTCTCCGTTCTACTATAATACTCCACTGCATAAAAGAAATGTTAACAATAATAAAGGAAAATAAATAAGTCCTCCCAAAATCATTACTTTTTTGCCGGAATTCGTACAAAAAAAGCTCTTTGCAGGGTATCCGTTTTCCGTATCTATCATCTGCAAATCGGGAGTTGACTTTTTTGGGGTATATTCAGCCGACAGGTCCATACAGTATGAAGCCATTTCCGCGGAATCTTTATATTTTCCGAGTTTGAAAAACTTTCCGGAAAGCACTTCAAGTTCTTTGCCTCTGTCTATGCCCTCAACATTTTTATCTTTATTGGTTGTTATATACTCCACTCTGTCAACCAGCGTATGATAATCGGCTTCTCTCCTTTTAAGTGCACCTTCATAACCGTTTTTTAAGTGGAATAACCTTTCATCGCCTTCAAGATCCGGTTCATACCCGATACCGGCTATTTTGTCATACATTTTATCAAGGAATTCTTTGTTATGACCCGTGCAATAGAGACGCGCCCATTTCAGGTTACCTTTTTTTTTTTTTTTTTATACCTTCGGTTTGGTTGCGTACTCGCTTAAATCGACGAATGAGGACTTTATTTTTTTAGCCATTTGACTGTAGGTGTAATATCCTTCGACATACCATTCCCGCAAAAGCGCACTCTTAACACCGACTTTTTTGATTTCTTCAAATTCCGCATCTATTCGGGCTTCAAGTTCTTCCAGCGAGTGTAATGAATTCTGAACAAGCGCTTTGCCCAAATAAGCATCTCCATATTCGGGATCGACATTTAAAAGTTTCTCGAAAATCATATCTGCCGACTTAAAATCGTTGGATTCGATATAATCAATACCCATCTTGACAATAGCTGCTTTGGGATCTACCGTTGCTTCATCTTCAACGACCTCCGCCTTACTGTCATCGATACCGAGTAATTTCTTAACACCATGAAGCAAATCCTGCATGAATCCGAGTTTGTCCATATTAAGCGCCTGCAGATTCGAAAACGCTTTCGGAAGTTCATACGGGTCCATATTCTTGTAAAGAGGAATCAGCGTCTTATCATCATCGCTTTCCATATATGAAATGAATCGCGCCCACTCATTTTTAACCCAGACGGATTCGAAAAATTCCGGATTTGTTCCTATAACGAGCATAACTTTCGCGGAATTGAGTGCCGAGAAAATAATCGGTTCGTACTCACTTCCTAATTTGTCCTCAAGTGTGATACGCGCAAAGAACGTTTTGATTCCGTCCTTGTCAAGCTGATGATATATCTCGTTGGCAAGAACGCTGTCCGGCGTTCTTCGTCCGGCGTCGTCATTCTCCTTATAACAGATAAAAACATCAAATTTCTCGGAGCGGTCGGAAACCGAAAGAATTCTTCGCTGAATCTCAACAAGTTCCTTACCCCTGTCCTCATAAATTTTCCTCTGGGCATCTGACGCATATTCCACAGCCTTGAGATAATCGGGATCCGACAGAACCGATGTATACTGCACTCTGTTAATTGTCGGAACATACGCTCCCGTCTTCCTGTCTTCTACGAAAACAACACCGTACCGGCACAGAAAGGCTGCCCAGTAAATATCCGGGTCGTCACCTCTGTCCGCAAGAAGAAGGTTGTAAAGTTCCAGTGCCTTGTCAAACTCGTAATCCATTCTGCAACGGTTTGCGCGATCGTGAAGTGCTTCGATACGCTCGGATGATATCTCCGGAACAACCTGCAGATGAAACAAACCCTTCTGAGGGTTAATAAAGAA
>JAKSSB010000081.1 GCA_024403285.1 Lachnospiraceae bacterium
CTACGTTACTGTTAACTCTGTCTTTATCACGCTTAAAGAAGTTGATAAATACGGGGATACCTGCGGATTCACCAAGGCAAATACCGTTGGCATCGTTAAGTGTCTTGTATACATAAGGGAAGCATGCTGCAACGGAGCTTGAATGTATACCTCTGCTCTCTACTCTGAAAGCATCGTATGCAGAAACGCTTGCGGAAGCGTAAGCTTCAAACTGCTGCATAAACAAATCGGTTGATTTAAAGTTGTCTTCCGACATTCTTCTCTTAACTTTTTTCTTAAGAGGAAGGGAGAAATTCTCTTCGTTGACTTTGATTCCCTTTTTGTAATCTTCTTCTTTCTTTGTAAGTTCGTAGTCGTAAACCGTAACATATACGTTTACGTCAAACAATGTTTCATTATCACCCTGCAACATCGAAAGAACCTTGGTAAGGGACTGGAAGTGTGTTTCCAATTCCATAGTCTTTGAAACCTTACCGGTATCGCTGTACTGCGAACGAACTTCTTCAAGAGCGTGGTCAATCTGTCTGATACTCTTATATCGTTCAACGGGCTTCATCTTTAAAACAGCTCTTGTATGAGGTGTATTAAACAAACCAGCGCCCCATGCATTTGTAACAAGTGTAGGGTAATCCTTGATTCTGAAATTGTGTGTGATTACTCCATCATACTTAACCTGACGGGTTGTAAACTCAATTTTCTTGGGAAGAATCCAGTCAAGGTACTGTTCTCTTTCAAGTGAGTATGCTTCTCTTTCGTCAAAATACAAACCATAATTGTACTTAAGGAAAATAACAAGTTCCTTTTCGGAAAGAATATGGCAGTCCATATCAGCCTGACGCATGGTCTCTACCATGTCTCTTGCTATTCCGAGAATGCCCTTCTTTTCCTTCCCGTAAAATACGATGTAATGGAAGCTGTCGTATACAAGGTCCTTGGTATTAAGGTTCTTAATCTTCTCAATACGGTCCTGAATGATTGCAACACGCTTTGTAAGTTCGTCGTCGGAAAGAAGACCGTTTAAGTAAGCTTCTTTGATTTCTTTTAACTTCTTCTCTTCGGACTTAACATATGAATCATAGATAATCGGTCGGTCGATTTTAATCATCTCGGCCGAATCACTTCCCATTACCGAACGAAGCACACCACCATATACACGGTCAATTACGTTATCCTGACGCATCTCCGTAAAGAATCTGAATTCAACCGGAGGAATCTCTACTACAACACCGTAGTATTCACCGTTATACTCTATATATTCGTCTGTAATACCCGTAAAAGGAGTAATATCAAACACATCCGGCGTCTCGCCTTTTTTGAACAAGGTATCAAACAGAGATTCTTTCTGGGTACTCTTCTTCACCGGTTGTTCGGTTGTTCTTTCAAAGGATTTGAATCTTACAAGGTAAAGAACCGCATTGTAAATCATCATGTATCCTTTTTCATCATCAATCGGAACTATGATAGCAATGAAAAATACAACCATAAGGAGTGATATTGCTATATGTCCCGGAAGGTCTGATAAAAACAGCAGAGCGGCGATTGTTACCCCGACCATACCTACTATTAAATCGACTATCCCTATACCCTTGAAAAACTCAAGTCTGACTTTTGTTCGTTTGGGAATAATTCTCATTTTTCTTTCCTCTCACTTGAAAAAATGACTTATTTAAGTGTACTGCTTCCTTTATTATCTTTTTTTCCTAAAGTTCCTTTGTCTCCACCCGAAAGATCAGTTGATTTATCTCCTAAATTCACACTACTCGGTTGACTCAAATCAGCCGATGTGTCAGGCTTTAGGGTTTCCGACTTTGTGTTTAGGTTTACTGACGGTGTCGGGTTCCCGGATGCTACCGAACTGCTCGACGGTGTCGGTGGTTCCGACGTTGTCGGTCTTGAAGGAACGGTATTCACAGATGACTTATTTGCTGTCTGCTGTGATGTGCTCGCATGAGCTGTACCTAAGCCTGTTGAACCGCTAAGTTTCGAGCCGCCCAAATCCTTCTTTGTACTGCCCGGGAATACATAATTACCTATTCTTACGCCGCTGGTTTCAAACTGTCCGGTCTTCTTGTTAAGTGTTGAGCCAAACTTGAGTCCTGCGATTGAAGAAACAGTATACTGACCGTTCTTATGCTCTTCTCTTGAAAGTCCGATTGCAGAAACTTTAGATACATGGTATTGTCCGTCTTTTCCTCTTTCTCTCTGAAGACCGATAGGACTGAATGATGTTGTATGCATTTCGCCCGAAACTGCATCTTCTTTACGATTGAGTCCGATAAGAGGAATGGACTTAAGCTTAAACGAACCGGATGCGCTTTCTCTTTGAATCTTTGCAACACCAAAGTTAAGCTTATGAAGTCTCCACTCTCCGTTAGCATCGTATTTGAACTTAGCACAAGGAACCTTAAATCCAATACGATTACCGTTTTTATCGTAATTAATTCTGAATCCGAGTAATCCAAAGCTGTAACTGCCGTCTTTGTTTGCCTTGTGAGGCATAATCTTGTGACAGGCGCCGAGGAATTTATCAAATCCGTTCTGGGTACGGGCAGTTCCCATACCACCGGTGTATTTCATCTTCTTGCCATTCTTGTATACAGAAGTACCGTATGAATCTGCAGGCTCTAAAGGAGCACGGGCCGGAGTCTTAAGCGTTGCTGCATTACCGGAAGAAGCTTTCTTTTCTTTATCATCCTCTTTTGCAGCTGATAAGCCGGGTGACTGTTCTTTGTTTTCGTCAGCAGATTCTTCTTTCTCCTGATTGAAGCTCTGATCACCACTGTCACCGGCTTCACTTTCGTCGTCAACATCATTAATTGAACCGCTTCCGGAAAGTAATCCGTTCTCATCAACACCGGTGTCGGTTTCTTCTTTCTTACCATCAAAGGATTCATTGCCATCTTCGGTTGATTCTTTATCATCCTTATTGTCAAAGAGTTCTTTGTTGTCGTGACCGAATACTTCGCTTTCGTTCTGCTCGGTTTCTTTATTGGACTCAAGCTTTCCGCCGAGTGAAAGATTGTCTTTCTCTTCTCCTTCGGATGTAGCGCCTTCGCCCCCATTCTTAGCAAGGAATGCCTTTTCTTCTTCCTCGGACATTTCACCCGAATCGAATCTTTGCTGGTCACGCATATCGCCGAACTTCTGGTCTGCAATTTCGGTACCGCCTTCGCCTCCGAACAAAGCACCCTTTGCAGCTCCGCCGATAGCGCCAAAGCCCTTGCCTACCATTCTTCCGGCAAATGCGGTTGTAGCACTGATACCCTTGAATATTGCTCCGCCTGCAAAACCGCCTGCTATAGCAGAGGTTGCTGCTTCACTGTGTCCTGCCTCGGCACTGATAAGTCCTGTTACCATAGGTCCGAGTTTATAGGTTGCCCACGCTCCGCCGATAATGAACAAAAGTTTCATGACGTAAGAACTGTCAGCAGAGGAAGAGCCCCATTTAATATTGCTTCCCATAATGAACGGTATAAGCATCAGGTATATTTTCATGCCTAATATCGCACCGTAACCACCGAAAAGCTTTCCGTAAAACATATCCTTCCACCGCTTAAATCTTTCGCCTTCATCAATCGGCATAGTGGAAATAAAGAACGGACTGACTATATATAAAATAATTACTTCAAATATTCTCTGTATAAATACTATCGACGTAGCTACCAAAATAACCAGCAAAAAGATACCGACCGCAAAGCCTGTCAAATAGTCAAATTTGGAAAGGTCAAAATACGACTTTACTACATCTGCGTTTTTATAATCCCATGCTCGGTGATAGAAATATTGTCTATAGCCCGAATTCATGTAATCTACGTTTGCCCCGCTCGAAACATTAGGTCCGTTTTTATCGGCGTCCAGACTGGCTATTGCAAACAGCGTAGAACCTAAAGTCGGCTTTCCTGTCACCTGCTGCGAATTCGGATCTGTTGACGTTTGAGAAGCACTGTATGTTGCATTATCTATTACCGTCAACAAAGCAGAGGAAAGGTTTAAAATAAACAAAACCATCAATGGTACAATCAAAAACTGTATCATTGTTTTAAACATAGTACGCATTACACTTGCGACCGGTTTTCTGTCTGAAAAATCAAAATCCAGTGCTGCTTTGGCAACAGAAATAACACAAAATGTCAGTGCCAGCGTAAACCCTACTGCAATTATCAGTAAAAACAACCTACGTATAGGTGCCTGAAACAAAAGAACATCCAAAAGCGGTGCACTCGTGTTGGAAGCGGTGTCCGTTACCGGACTGACACCTGCAAATATGTTAAAAGCCTCTTCCAGGTAATCGATAAACTTACAAAGATAAGCAAGGATATTGTAAAAAATACCGCTGAAAATATCCTTAAAAAGATCGATTATCCATGGCATAACCGTCTTAATAACAAGCGTTAAAATCGGTGCGATGATATTTTCAAAAATCCACTCAAAAACTTTACTTAACAGTTTCGCAAGAAATTCAACAATAGGGGATAGTATTTTTTCGAAAACCCATTCGAAAATCTTTGCAAAAAGTCCTAAATATGAATAACGCATTTTCTACTTCCCCCTTTCTTATTCACTCGGTTTTGCCGGTATATTTGCTTCATTACCGGAGCTGTTGGAATCATTATTTTTTTGTTCAAAGGAATCCGATGTCTTCTGACCGCCACCTTTGCCACCCTTCTGGCCACCGCCCATCATGCCGCCTATGCCGGCTCCTACAGCTCCCATTGCTGCACTTCCGGCAAATCCTGCCAACATCATGCCCATACCGGAATTCATTTCTTCCTGCATGGCAGCTTCAGGATTTAGTATCTTCATAAACAGTGACTGTGACTTGTAAACGGTATATGCACCACCGATTACAAACAAAAGCTGGATAATACTGTTAAGCATTCCGTTTTGCGTAGTAAACATAATCTTTCCGCTGCATATAATCGGTAAAACCGACATGTAAAGCCTCATTCCGATAATCGGTCCGAACCCTGCGAAAAACTTACTGATAAAAGTGTCTTTCCACTTTTTGTACATTTTTCCTTCATCAAGAGGCATCGTTGCAGCAAACATCGGCCCGACAACGTACAATACTATAAGTTCGAATATTCTACGAATAAACGCTATCAAAACCGCAGTTAAAATCAAAATAACCACTACTGCCGACACGATTCCAAGAATATTGTCAAACCCGACATAGGAAAAGAGGCCTTTGAAATTACTTTCATTGCTGCTGTTTTTCGTAATATCGGTATACATGTAACTATAACCGCCGTACAAATAATCATATCTGTACGGGTCTTCCGTTGTTCCAATCTTTTGTAGCACTTCGGCATTAGCACTATTTACATTCCAAGAGGGATTGTTTGCTGCATTCAGCGAGGCATCCAGCCACAATACCTTATCGATAGTCAGGCCTCCCTGACCTGTTGCTTCCCCGACCGCTTCATCGAAAACATTAATAAGCGTTGAAGAGAGCTGAAGCAAAAACGTACACAATAACGGAATTATTGCAAACGAAATCGCTGTTTTCATCGCAGTCTTCAGAACGGTACTTATTGGATACTTGTCTTCCAAAGTCATGCTGGACATTGATTTGGCAGTCTGGATAACCGAAAAAATGATTGCCAGAGCAATTCCTACCGCAGTAAACATCACAAAGAGTTTGTGAATTGCACTCATGCCAAAAACGGCCTGGATCAGAGTAGTGGATTTTCCTTCACTTATTACCAGTCCCCTATCTGTTCCGGCAAAGAATTCAAAAGCCTGATCCAGAAATTTAACAACACTGAGTAAAGTAGTGAACAGATAATATTCTACCCACGCAAAAACATCCTTTAACAGTTTTACTGCCAAATTTATCATCGACTTTAAGAAAGCTTCCAATATCGGAGCCAGTACTTTTTCAAATATGGAAGTTAATATTCTCGATAATACCTCAGTAAAGCCACTCATTAAAATCTCCCAAGCGTTAATAGTTACCTTACACGCATCTTATTTCGCTGTAATCTCAAATAAACAAATGCTGCTAAAATCAAAAGAACAAATACAATAATAAATGCAATACTTATGCCGCTCATATATGAGTTAATGGCAAAATAACATTCCGTAACGTTACCGGCCAAATCGGTTGCTACCAATTTGTATGTGCCTTTTCCCGAAATGGTATTAACATTTGCATCGGTAACCTGTAACCCGTTTTTATACAAATCAACAGTTGCAATATCACTTGAACCGTACTGAGGGTAAGCTTTTCCCTTTTGAATCGGAACATTTACCAACGGAGCAACTGTATCTTTCTCGATAACTACATCATAATAACCACCTGAAGTGTTATCCCTGATTTTGAAACAGTATGTATCGTCCTCCTCCATGAAGAAGCTGTCCAGATTAAGTGTCTTTTCACCCTCTTCATTTAAGAAGTCAACCTTTTTGGTTCCTGATGCGATAATCTTTGCATCATGCGGAGCTGTGAAATAATCCATGTTTTTTACAGGATGCTTTACAATTCTGAACGTAATGAAAGGAGCTGCTTCGCCCTGCTGATAGTTCATTGCGTAGCTGAGAGTATTTCCTTCCAGGCGTACCTGGTAAAAACCATCTTCGGTAAATTCAAATTCATCTGTCTCTTTGGTTTCTAAAAGAACACCATCTTTATAAATCTTGGGAACAATTGTCTCAGGAAATTCCATCTTTACGCCTTCGTTTACGATAGCGCCCATAGGAATATTGGCATAAATAACATCCCCGGATTCAAGAGTGTATGAATATGCACTCTTCTCACTGCTGAAGCCTTCTTCAAGTCCCCAGAAAAGGAATGCTTCGGTAGTTTCCTCTGAATATTCGTTTCCGCCGAAATCATTGATTCCTGCTTCTTCAATCATTCTTTCAATATCGGCATCGGAAATTTCATCATCCTCGCCCAAATCCTGCAAATCTTCCAAGGTGATTTCAGGCTCTGATGAATCGCTGCCTCCGGTTGAAATATCCAAATCAGCAATATCATGGTTTGAAATAATCAACTCCTGCGAATTGTCTGAAGAAGTCTTTGTCTGAGGCTGTGTCTCAGGCAAATCGGCAGGTTTTTCTCTGATACTGAAGCGGAAGGTTGAACTATAGGTTGTCTCACCGGATACAGCAGAAACTCTTACTACATAATTACCCTTCTTTGAAATTTTTCCGGTATATGTATATCCGGCTCCGTCTTTTTCAAAAATACAGGTAATATTATTGGGAATTTCGAAAGTAACCGGTTCAAAAGTAAAACCGCCGTTTCCTACGTTACTGTAAAAGAAGAACGTATCCCCGAGAGATTCTTCGTAAAGACCATATTCTTCTATATAACGTTCCATTAAAGTAACATTTCTGACGCCGCTTTGTTCACCGGACATGCGTAACATTTCTTCGAGCGACAAAGCATTCTGTTCGAGTTCTGAAGCGTTACTTTTCATAACCGGCAGAATCAGACAGCAAATAAATGCAACTAAAGCCGGTATTAATTTTGTCAATTTGAAAAATTTTCTATTTTCCATTTTTAACCTCGTATCTGCGATACTCTATAACACTCAATTTTCTTCCGTTTCTGTTTCCTCTTCTTCAGATAGAACAATTGCATTTCTTTCTTCAAGATCATAGTAAATCTCATCACCGAAGAAAGCATGTGACTGTGTCTCTGTCATATCCATCTGAGCGAACTCATACAAAGGACACTTATAGGAAGGAGTAAATTTAGTCTTAATCGGGTTGTTACCGAATGTAACAACAATTGCGTTACCTGTTGACTGCTTGTTGTTAAGTTTCTGCAATTCTGAAGGATAAATCAAAGGTCTGGTCTGCATCTGGCTTGAAACACTGAGACCGTTGCTTCCCTGTCCGAGTGAGCTTGAAACACTGCTTGTCGAAACTGTAACGTTACCGCAAAGTTTTGAGAATTCTTCACAGGTACCGATATCGTTGGAACCGATGAACATCTTGAAACCACAGTTGGATTTAACGATGTCTGCTACGTTGTCGCCGTATACGTTGTTGAGCTGTGTATAAGACTGAACAATCATGTTGAACCAAATCTTACGGCTACGACCTACGGTGATCATCTTATCGAACTTATCAATCTTAGGCATGTTACCAAATTCATCGAGGATGAAGTATACATTTCTGGGAAGAGACAAGTCTTCTCTGAAGGATGCAACCTTGATAAGTGCCTTATAAATACAAAGAATAAATACTGCAGCCAATGCATGTCTTGTATCCTTTTCATCGGGAATCTTCAAGAACATTGCTGTAGGCTCATGTGCAAACATTGCAGGGTCAATATCCGTAGCACTTGTCAGTGAGCAAAGACCTTCGTCGTTGAACATTGAAAGCTTATCAAGTGCAATTGACATGTAAGAGTTAAGTGTATTCTCAGCTGCCGAAAGAACCTGTCTGGAAAGACCGACTGCTTTTGAAAGCTTTGAACGTCCTGCAAAATAATCCTTTAATGCCTGATAACCGTTGTCTGAGTTACTGATTGCCTTTGAAATATTGTAGAAGCAATATTTATCACGAGTCATTTCAAGTTCGGGGAACTCACTGTCTTCAAGCATCGCTATGCAGACCGCCATGATAATGCTTCTTGCACCTTTTTCCCAAACAGGATCGGACTGTGACTCGATAGGACAAATAACTGAAACAAGGTCATTCAAATCTTCGTAAATTTCATCATAAACCTTTTGTTTCTGAACCTTTATGATAGAAAGAAGCTTCTTTCTGTCAGAATATGCTTTGCCGTCATATTCATACCAGGTATCTCCGAAACTGTCTTCAGAATCGGTAAGTGTAAGGCCAGCTTCCGTAACATCATCATGACGTCTGTAAACCTCATCACCTATATGAAGGTAAATCTGATATCTGTCATAGAAGTCAGCCAGAGGATTCCATCTGAAAGAGCTGTATGGATCACGAAGGTCAAGTACCATACACTTGTAACCGTGGTCAGCAAGCATCTTTGAATGCATCTGGAAAAGTTCACCCTTAGGGTCGGTACAAATCATGGAAGAACCGGCTGCGGAATGTCCTAAAATCTGAACCATAGGGTTAACGAATGTAGTTGTTTTACCTGAACCGGTAGCACCGATTACAAG
>JAKSSB010000082.1 GCA_024403285.1 Lachnospiraceae bacterium
AGACTCTTTATATTGATGCAGATGAAGATCATGTATCACTTCAGTACCTGGAACAAAAGGGCGACATTAAAAAGCCACGTATAAATACCGTTATGCCAAGAATAGTCTATGTATATGAGGGCGTTGATACAGATGACGAAGGACGTCCAAAACTAATAAATACTAAATATTTTGGTGGTGTATATGATGGCCCCGAAGCTATAAATAAACTTTGGACAGAAGTTCTTGATTATCTTAACGAAGCATATGATATAGAGAAAATAGATAGGATTTATATAAACGGTGATGGTGCTACATGGATTCGTACCGGCGAAAAAATAATTCCCAGGTCAAAGTTTGCTTTGGATAAATATCATATGCACAAATATATCATTGCGGCGACATCACATCTAGAAGATTCAGCTGATGATGCCAGAAGTGAAATATACAGAGCTATCCATAAAAAGAAGAAATGGATGGCGGAAGAAGTATTTGAAAAGATTATTGCTGTTACGGATAAAGAAACAAAGTGCAAAGCAGTTGAGCACGCAAAGGCTTATATATTGGGCAATTGGTCAGGAATAATGCTGTCGATGAAATCGCATGATACAAACGTGCGCTGTTCGGCAGAAGGACATGTCAGTCACGTATATGCAGATAGAATGAGTTCTCGTCCTCTCGGATGGTGTAGAACCGGAGCTGATAAGATGTCACGGTTAAGGATTTACCGACAAAACCAGGGTGACATGCTTGAATTGGTAAGATTTCAGAAGAAGGAAATGAAACAGGCTGCGGGTGCTGAGGAAGTAATATATACCGCAACCGATATGATTCGAATGGAAAATGCAAACAGAAAAAGACTTGGCGTAATGGCAGATATGCCAATCTATAGTATTCCGTATCCGCAGATAAAAAAGATAGCGGCTTTGAAAAATCATATCTGGGGTTTGTAAAAAGAAATAAAAAGAATATAATGATGGAGAAATCTTTAATTCTGAAACAGATCTTAGGGACACTCTGTCTATTAAATTCCTACAGTAAATTTACACGACCTTGCCTATGTTTTCAATGGATTTTAATTATGAAAAGTGGTAAAATATTTGCGTGTAATGTACGTTTATTTCCGAAGTGAACCAGTGATTTGCTTTAGGGGGATTTAGTATGTCAAAATATTTGATTATTCCGGATTCGGACAATATCGATGAACTCCTTAAAATTGCATCGGATAACGATCTCGGGTTTGAATTCAATGATTTTTTTAACCCGGGTATACTTGATGACAAGGTTCGATGCGATAACCTGATTTCGAAATATTCCGGGTATGTTCTGCCCGGGCTTTTAACCAGCCACGGCGCTTTTTTTGATGTGACGGTTTTCAGCGACGACGGATGTATTGCCGATATATCGAAGAAGCGGATTATCCGAAGCATGGAAATCGCCGGACAAATCGGCGCGGGTGCGGTTGTTTTTCATACGAACCTGAATCCGTTTATTACGACGGAGAAGTATTTGAACAACTGGCTCGACAGAAACGAAGAATTTTTCTCCGAAGTCTGTGCCCGTTATCCGGATATTACGGTCCTTTTGGAGAACATGTTCGACAATTCTCCGAAGATGCTTGCGACACTCGCTTTACGTCTTAAGGATATATCGAATTTCGGTGTCTGCCTCGATTATGCCCACGCGTTTATTTCGGGTGAGAGTCTGAAAGAATGGGCGGAGACGCTTTCACCGTACATTAAGCATGTTCATATCAATGACAACGACGGTCGAAACGACCTTCATGCGGCGCTCGGTTCCGGAAGAATCGACTGGGAAGAATTCTGTTTCCTACGGCGCCGGTATTTCCCGGATGCGACGGTACTTATTGAGACAACGGACATTGCGGATATCAAAGCGTCGCTTGAATTCATTAAAACTTCGGGATTTGATTTCCACTGATTCCGTTATTTTTATGGGAGTGAATTTTGAAAAGTTACAGAAGACTTGATTACGATACAATCGATTCAACAAATACAGAGGCCAAAAGACTCTTTATAAACGGTGTAAGAGAGAATACGCTTGTATGCGCCCGGCATCAGAGCGCGGGAAGAGGAAGGAACAACAGATTCTTTTATTCGCCCGCGGATACGGGAATTTATATGACGGTGCTTGTTCCGCTTAAGACTTCTCTGAATGATGTGATTGCGGTAACAACGGCTGTTTCGGTTTACACGGCCGAGGCTCTGGAGAGATTTGCGGGAATAAAGCCCGGAATCAAATGGGTCAATGATATATACGTAAACGGCAGAAAGGCCTGCGGAATACTTGCCGAAGCAGTTTTCGACGGCACAGATTCGGGAATTGTCGTGGGAGTCGGAATCAATGTTTCGACTGAAGTTTTCCCCGACGACATTAAGGAAATTGCAACGGGCATCGGAGAAATCGGTGCCGAAGCAAGAGAGAAAGTGACCGATTATATCGCAACGAAAGTCTGCGAATTCTGCGATAATCCCAAAGACCGTTCGTATATGGATACATACAGACGGCTTTCACTGTGCCTGGGGCACGAGGTTACATTTATCGAAAACGGGATAAATACGTACGCCACAGCCGAAGATATTGACGACGAAGGCGGTCTTATCGTAAGAACGGAAGACGGAAAGACAAGAACACTGAACAGCGGAGAAATTTCGCTCAGGCTTGGGAGGCTGTAATGAAGATAGTTTTTATCAGGCATGCGGAGCCTGATTATACGATTGATTCTCTTACCGAGAAAGGATGGAGGGAAGCGGAAATCCTTTCGGAGAGAGTTGCTAAGTGGAAAGTTGACGATGCTTATGTTTCACCGCTCGGAAGGGCTAAGGACACAGCTTCTTTTTCACTCGCAAAACTCGGAATGGAGCCGCAGATACGGACCTGGCTTCAGGAATTTTACTACAGAATCGAAGATCCCGAAACCGGCAAGGAGAGAATTGCCTGGGATTTTTATCCCGAATTTTTTACCGGACAGGAAGAACTTCACAATAAAAACGAATGGTACTTAACCCGCATGATGCAGACCGGAGAGATGAAGAAACATTTCGACGAGGCGGTGGACGGATTCAACGAAGTTATGAAGAAGCACGGCTACATCGCGGAAGGAAACGGGCTCTACCGAATTGAGAAACACAGTGATGAAACGATAGTTTTCTTCTGTCATCTCGGAGTGAGTTTTGTTATTATCGGATATCTTCTCGGTATTGCACCGCCGGTACTCTGGCAGGGAGTGTTTATTGCACCGACTTCGATAACGGTGCTCGCATCGGAGGAACGTGACGGAGAGCATGCGGCTTTTCGTATTCAGCGCCTCGGGGATGCATCACATCTTACGAACGCGGGCGAACCGATTTCACAGTCGGGATATTTCGCCGAAGTGTTTGACGATACGGGTGTGACGGAGCTTATTTCGCTCCGAGGTAATGACAATAATTAGCAAAGGAAGGTTTATTGAAATGGTTAATCCGGCACAGCTTTTACAGTTTAAGAAAAAATGGGATGAGTTCTCGGGGCGTCACCCGAAATTCGTCCAGTTCATTCAGGCCTGCGCAGCAGGCGGAATCGGCACAGACAGCATCATCGCAGTTACGGTAACGCTTCCCGACGGAAATGTTATTCAGTCGAATATGAAAGTTACCGAAGAAGATGTTGAAATGCTTAAAAGTTTTCAGAAATAGAGGTTTTTACACGAAATGAAGATACTGGTTATCAACGGAAGCCCTAAAGGTGAGAAAAGCAACACGCTCAAACTTGCCGATGCGTTTGTCGAAGGAATTTCCTCCAAATGCGAAACGGAAGTAAGAAAAGTCACTCTCGTGGGCAAAGACATTAAATTCTGTCTCGGATGCTTCTCCTGCTGGGGAGCGACACCGGGCGAATGCATTATCAAAGACGATATGGAAGCTATCCGCAAAGATATTCTCTGGGCGGATCTGATTGTAGAAAGTTTTCCGCTTTACTTTTTCGGAATGCCCGGTCAGATGAAGACTTTTACCGACAGAATGCTTCCTTTTACCGAGTCCTATCTCGGAGAAAGCGCTGAGAACAAGGAAGGCGGTTTTCATGAGATGAGATTTGACAAATCGGGTAAAAGACTCGTGGTAATAACCACCTGCGGTTACACCGATACGAAGAAGATTTACGATTCGCTTACATGTGAGTATGATTTCTTTGCCGGCAAAAATGCCTGCGCATTTGTGAAATGTCCGCAGGGTGAACTGTTCGGAATTCCGCAGTTTGGCGATATCTGCAACGCCAGACTTTCACTTGTTAAAAAAGCCGGTGAAGAATTTGCACTCGAGGGAGATGTTAAAGAAGCAACTCTTGAATCCATCGGTTCGCAGATGATTCCGGGAAGGGCTTTTTCGATGATTCTTTCGAAGAACTGGGAAGAGTCGAGGAAACGTTATCTCGAGAAACACGGTGATGCCAAATGAAAAAGTGGATCGGAAGTCTGATGCTTTTGCTTGCGGCGATTATATGGGGATTTGCCTTCGTCGCACAGAGTGAAGGAATGAATTACGTCGGACCGTTAACATTTAATGCGGTTCGTTACATTATCGGTGCCGTTGTGCTGATTCCTTTCATTTTCATCGAGAAGAACAAGCGTGCCGCCATGCGAAAAGAAAATCCGGAGTGCAAAGGTTATACCAAAAAGATAATTTTTGCCGGAATAGGATGCGGAATTATTCTTACCGTGGCATCGCTTCTTCAGCAGTACGGAATTCTTTATACCGATTCGGTCGGAAAGGCCGGATTTATAACGGCTCTTTATATTGTGCTTGTTCCGGTAGCCAATATGCTTTTCGGAAGAAGAACCAAAGCGATTATCTGGGTAAGCGTGGCGATTGCCGCAATCGGTCTTTATCTTCTCTGCATCAAGGAAGGATTTAAGATAAATGCGGCCGATATTCTCCTTATTGCCTGCGCTGTTGCTTTTACCGGACATATCGTGTTTATCGACAGATTTGTCGAGGACGGCTTCGGAGTTACCGTATCGTGCATTCAGTTTGCGTTTGCGGGAATTGTGTGTCTGCCGTTTTCTGTTATTTTCGAACACTGGACTTTCACATCGGTTCTGAACGCGTGGCTGCCGATTTTATACACCGGAGTTCTTTCCTGCGGTGTTGCCTATACTTTTCAGATTCTCGGACAGATTCATGTCGAACCGACCAGGGCGAGCCTGATTCTCTGCCTCGAATCCGTTTTTGCAACCGTCGGCGGCTGGCTGATTCTTTCACAGAATCTTTCGCTCAGGGAAGGAATCGGATGCCTCGTGGTTTTTACCGCGATTATTCTTGCACAGTTTTCGGAGAAGAAAGAAAAGGAGAACGCTCCAAAGTGACGGGAGCGGCTCTTTGATTAATAAACGCAGATTTCGGGAAAGGAAACCAAAGAATGGAGAAATACGTTTTTGTAAGTTACAGTTCCAAGGACAGGGAAGAAGTCGGAAGGCTCATTGACGAGATGAGGCGCTGGCATATTCCGTACTGGGTTGCACCGGATTGTATTCTGCCCGGTTCGAACTATGCGAAGGAGATTCCCGCCGCAATCAAGAACTGTACGGTTTTCATTCCGATTATTTCCGCAAATTCGCAGGAATCCATCTGGGTTGAAAAAGAAATCGACATGGCGGTTTCCGCCAAGAAAACGATTTTTCCGCTGCAGGTAGATTCATCGGACTTAAACGATATGTATAAGTTCTACCTTAACAATGTTCAGATCGTGTCGGGCCTGGACAGTATGGACGCCGGAATAGAAATTCTTTTACGGTCGGTTATGGTGAAGTTTAATGAGAAGCCGCCCGTGGCCGTAATCAAAGAAGAAAAAGAAGAAGTCAAAATTGTCAATCCCTATACAGACAGGGCGAACGTGTTCAGAACGAACAGAATTCCGGGGATGTGCGTCTACTGTGCGAACAAGGACATTGCTTCTGAAGGGGGCGGCGCCTACCTTTGCAGAAAATGCGGAAGATATACATACGATGATTTCAGAACGATAAGAAATTATCTCGAGAAGAACGGAACTTCGACCATGATAGACATTGTAAAAGACACAAAGATACCATGGAAAAATGTTGTAAGCTATATAGACAGCTGTATTGATTAATTCGTTTATTGGGGCGAAACGGAGGGGTCGGTATTGGAGAAAACAATCTGGGTTATAGGAAACAACAAAGCTGAAATGCTCGATGCGCAGCGTGCGATTAATTCGGACGGTTCGATGCGTGCGGTCTGCATTCTGTCGGGCAAGGCTTTGGAGCGCGCCGGGAACGATCCGACGGCTGTATCTGAAGTATCACTGATTATTCTGGATCTGGAGATGTCGATGGAAGAAAATTTCGAATCTCTGGGTGTCATTATGAGCAAGCCCGCTCTGGCGGGAGTTCCCCTGTTTTTTATGACGAACGTTAGAAGTCCGGAACTGGACGAAGCATGTTATGAGAGGGGAGCAATTGTTGTTCTTACCAAACCTTTTACCAAATCGGGAATTGTTCGTGCGGAGAGAACCGCATGGCAGTACGAAGTATCGAAGAATGTTGAGAAAGTGCTGCAGCGTCAGGCATCCGATCTGCTCGCCGCCAAAGAAATCAACAGACTTAACGAGAAACTGAAAGCACGAAACGAACTGCTTTCATCCATTTTCGGACGTTATTTCTCGGATAAGGTGCTCGAGGTGATTCTCGAGAATCCGTCAGCTGCGGCAGTCGGAGGAGAAAGACGCGAAGTTACCGTAATGATGACGGATTTAAGAGGTTTTACATCGGTATCCGAAATGCTTGATTCAGATTCGATGACCGAAATGCTGAATTTTTACTTTGCCAGAATGTCGGAAGTCGTCAAGGAATACCACGGAACCATAATTGAGTTCCTGGGTGATTCGGTACTCGCCGTTTTCGGAGCGCCTCTTTCGAATCCGAATCATACGGAGGAAGCGATTGCGGCTGCAATCAAAATGCAGAATGTAATGTCCGAAGTCGACAGGTTCTGCGAAGAGAAGGGATATCCGCTCCTTGAAATGGGTATCGGCCTTCACAGAGGCGAAGCTTTTATCGGCAACATCGGAAGCGAGAAAATGATGCGTTACAATGTAGTCGGAAGAACGGTTAATATCTGTTCCCGAATCGAGAATGTCTGCGTCGGCGGTCAGATTCTTATTTCGGAAGAAGCACTTAATAAAGTTTCGTGCCGGGTTGATGTTATTAACAGAAACGAGATAAACGCCAAAGGGGTTCCGACACCGATTAAGATTTGTGAGATTACCGGAATTGAAGGCGATTACAACATGAGAATGGAGAATGTCAGATTTGACATTATGGTTCCTGTCGATGAAGGAATCGTATTCAATCTTTACATAGTTGACGGCAAGCACATACGTGAAATTCCATGCTCTGCAGCCTTGAAAGAATTCTCACACAAGCGTGCGTATGTCAGACTTTTCGAAGATACGACGGACATCGCCGTTAACACGGATGTCGAGATATTCGCGGCGTGGAATGACGGTACCGCGGCTTTCGTCGGAGTGTATGCGAAGGTTACTCAGAAAGACGACCGGTTTGCGACACTTCATTTTACACATGTAAATCACAGTTTTGAACTTTTTGCCGATGATTTGCTGTATGCAGGCAAGTAGAAGAGAGGGTGACGGTATGAATATAGCGGATATGGGTTTTACCGAAATTGACAAAAGCATTCTTCCCGACGGAATCGTTGAAGGATATGCATACGGGAAGGCGAACTGCAAACTGATGGAAGCGGAGAACGACCTTTCCGGAAGACTTACAAAAGTTATTTCCGAGAATTACACGTCGGAAGAATTTCGCGCCTTCGCCGAAGAGGCGGACTGCGATTATCTTCTTTTATACTGGAGAAGGCAGGAAGAAATCCGTCTTATGTCTTTTAGCCGGTGCAGTGATGTAAGGGCGCTGGAATTCCTTGATTACATCATTACGGATTTCGGTCTCGCCAAAGGAAATGCGGAGAGCGCGTTCGGAAGAATTTCCACAGCGGTTCTTGATGCCGAGGCTTTCAGAGAGGAAATATCCGGATACACGGAGTTCCTTCTTCGCATGAGTGCGAACTATTTTGAAAAATGTGACTGGGTATATGCCGACGCTTACTCCGCAGAGAATAAGGAGTATATAGATTCTTTGAAATCATACCGTAAAAGACGTGTGCCGTGGGCGTACATCCGTACAACGGAAATCGTTCCCGCCGGCGGAAGAATTAAGATTAAATCCCTTGAGAACGAGTCCGGTCTTGTCATTACGGCAAAAGAGGATACATTTATTATGATAGGCTGCAGGGGTGAAGTTTATGACATGAACTTTGAGAAATTCAGCAATACGTATGAAACTACGGATGAGCATCTGGATATTTTCGAAAGAATGCTGGATTTCCTGCCCGAAGTAGAGGCATTGGACGAGAACCGGTTCATCACGCTCGATGAACTTGCCAAAATCTGTTATCCGATTCAGAAAGCGGTCATCAAGGCCGTTCAGATCGACAACAGAACAAAAGTATTCAAAAACGCCGACAGCACCGAGTATTTCCTCGGACGGCCGGGCGATTTCATGGCTGTAAGAATGGACGATTACAGCGACATCTATATCATACAGAACGAAGTGTTCACAAGGACATACGAGGAATCGTCGCTGTAAGTAAAACCACATTCGTCGAATAAAGATTTTCATGCTGGCAAGAATCTAATATAAGGAGCAACCATGTCACAGATTAATGACAGATTTTTAGAATCCTACAAACAACTGGATAAGCTTTGCATGGAAGTTTTCAGAGCAGATAAGGGAGTAACAAGCTATATCGATGCCATGGAAGAGACTCGCGGCGGAGCTTGGAAAGTGCCGAACTGGAATAATGATTTGCAGAAATTGAAACAATCCTGGAGAAGGTATCATATTAATGTAAAAAGTGGAAAATCTGACGAGCGGTTGATTTACCGCTTGAAGAGATTAGAAAACAGATGCACGTTTACTACTAAATGCAAAGAGGTCAGATTTACTATGTTTACACACACCTTGGATTTGATGATGCGAAGGATGAGATGATTAGACTT
>JAKSSB010000083.1 GCA_024403285.1 Lachnospiraceae bacterium
GCTGCCGAGTGCGGCGCCGTCCGTTTTCTCGAGGCTGTTCAAAAGTCTGTAAATTCCGATGTATGAATCGCGCTCTTTTTCGGTGATGCCGTTTTTGGATTCGAGTCTGTAGAGGAAATCCGCGAAATCGCCGGCGCTCCTAAGTGCGCCGCCCCTGAGCCCGTCGAGTTTGTTCTCGAGTGTTTCCATATCGGTTTCGAGAGGATTTACTCCGCTTCGGATAAGCTCAAGCACCGCGCCCGGGGTCATCTTGTTCATGACTCTCGAAAGTGCGGCGTCCGCAGATTTGATTGTCAAAACGTTTGTTTCCGTGATTTCCATCGAGTTGTAACCGAGGATTCTGACCGCGCGGCGGCTTGCGTCATCGGCCGTCATTCCGATTCCTTCGAGGAGCGAATCCACGTTGGAGAAAGCTTTCCTGATTGAATCGCCCAGGTCGCTTCGTACTTCCGTTCCTACCGTTTCGTACGTTTCCATGGCCGCTTCGTAAGCCTGCTTTAATGCCACGCCGGCTTTGTATACGGCTCCGACCGTGAAGTTTTCGCCCGACTTGACCGCATCGCCGATTGCTGCGGCCGGTAAAAGAGGCAGCTCGATAATCGCGGTCTTCGTTTCTTTAAATAAAGAAGCTTTTGCGGAAATAAGTGCGTCGTCGGGACTTCCGTTTCCGAAAAGAGCCACGTTCGTGCGGTCCTCAAGTGCTTTAAGTGTATTAACAACCTCGGAAAGTGCCGTCGTTTCGACGCTGATTCCGAGTTTGAGCATTCTGAAGTTGCTCTGTACCGTCATGGAAAGCTTTGTTTCAAGCAGTACACGTTTCGCATGGATAAACTCCGGATTTGTGTTTTCCGCTGCCTGCACGGATTCATTTCCCGCACCGTTGCCTGCGTTACCGGCATTTACGCTTCCCGGCTGTGCCTCCGCCTCCGGAATTAAGCCCGCATGAGCGGCTCTCAAATTATCTATTGTAAGACTGCGGCCCGTGCTGACAATCTGCTCAACATCGCTGTCGGTAAATTCGCGCACGTCTTTGTCGATGTCGATTGCGCGTTCGAGGTATCCTTCGGGATTTCCGAGGATTGCATCCCCGGCTTTTCGTCCGGCAAGGATTGCGTCCGCTGCCGCCGATACAACATCCCCCGTCTCAAACGGCGGGTTAAGCTGCCAGAGGGAATGAAGCTTGCAGAGATTATCTTCGTTGAAAACAATTCCGCTTTCGATAATAAATCTGCTCTCGTTCATTGTAAATTCGTCGGGAGTAAGCCCCGCGGATTTGATTGTTTCTTTTATCCTCTCTTCGAGATTTTCGCAGCCGGCATTCGCCTGGCACGAATAATAACCCGACACGTCCTCGCCGATGTAACCGCCGGCACCCATGTTGACCTGCGCACCCGAAAAACGCACTCTGTAGAGATAATCCAGCGTCGGTTCGATGCCGTTTCTTAAGATGTAATCGCACATTCCGTCGGTGACCGCCTCAATTGATTCGGCTCTTTTAACCGCTTCCGTAACGTCCTTAACATTTGTCTCCGTCATCGGGAGATCGCGCTTTGCAAATTCTGTTTCGATTGCTGCTGCGAGCGCCTCGCTTCCCGTAATCTCGCGGAGTTCGTCGCGGCTTAAATCGTCGTTGTAGCCCGCAACGATAATGCCCGCTTCCGCAAGTTTTGCCTTGATTTCATCGACCACGCCGGCTCCGGTTTCCACATCGGTATCGCCCGGGTCGAAGCCGTCTTTTACCATTCTTGCGTAGTCCTCGTCGGAGAGGGTGTTCGACATTACGGTCATAAACTTTCGGGCCGTGGCGACGTCACCCGCGCCTGCGGCCTTCATTATATCTTCTTTACTTTTAAGCTGGGAATTGTAGTCGGACATGTCGTTGGAGACACTTCCGAGGGTAAAAGACATATCGCTCGCCTTGATAATCCTCGAAGCGCCGTGCTCTTTGGCGACGGGCGTATTCGCGGTGTTTGCGGCCTTGATATTTGAACTGTCCGTATTGATGTTAATCATAAAATCCTCTCAATCGGTGCAAAGATCAAAATCCGTTTTGCCGTTTGCACACCGGAGATGCATATTCGGAAGGGGCGGTTTTCCGTTACCGCTTTATCTTCCGGATATTCTGTATATCGGCATGAGAGGCTTAAAATTAATACTTCGGGAGAAAATGAACCGAGCAAACTTGTTTAAGTAATATGTTATAAACAAGTTTTAGTTGAACTTGTTTAAGTAATGTGTTATAAACAAGTTGAGGTGAAGAATCATGGATTTTAATTTTTCAAAGGATTTGTTGTCAATCAGGGAAATTTTAGGATTAACACAAACAGAACTTGCAGCAAAACTCAATGTTCAACAGGTAACAATATCGCGAAATGAGAAAGGCGAAACAAAGCCATCAGATAGTTTATTGGAGAAGGTTTATGGATATGCTTTCGACAAGAAGATCAATCTGGGGAAACTAAAAAGTATGCTTTGGTGCGAAGAAATCGATTCTGAGCATAAGTTATTGTTTCACGGGGCTAAGAGTATAATAGAAGGACCGTTGGATGTTCATAAGGGCAGAATAAACAATGACTTTGGTCAAGGTTTTTATACAGGAGAAAACTATGAGCAGGCGATTTCATTCATTTCCGGATTCGATAAATCATGCGTGTATTTTATAGATTTTAATCCGGAAAGTTTAAAATATCAAAAGTATGCTGTGGATCAGGAATGGATGCTCACCATTGCATATTACAGAGGAACGCTTGAGAAGTACGAATCTCATCCTATAATTAAAAATCTTATAAAGAAATCCAGAGATTGCGATTATATTATTGCTCCGATTGCAGATAATCGTATGTTCCAAATCATCAATTCTTTTATAGATGGTGAGATTACAGATGAGCAGTGTAAACATTGTTTGGCAGCCACGAATTTGGGATGTCAGTATGTTTTTATAAGTGATAAAGCCGTGAAAAATGCGAATCTCGTTGAAAGAGTGTATATATCAGACAATGAGAAGGAATTTTATAAAGGTATCAGAACCTCAGATGCCAAGCTTGGTGAAGATAAGGTGAAACTTGCAAGAATTGAGTATAGAGGTCAGGGCCGCTATATAGATGAGATTCTTGGCTGATTTGCAGAGGGAGGTCTTCATGTTGAGAAAAATAGATAAAGATGGCTTGCTACTATGTGAGTTACAAGCAAAATCCTTTGAAGCGTCAGCTGACTTCGCAACAGTAAGTTCAGAGATTTTTATTCGAAGGTTTATGAACAGTAAAGTAGCTAAATTAATGGATACCGGTGATATTCTTCAGCTGAATATTCATGCAAAGGATGTTTATGACAGAATTGAAGAAGAATATGGTAATTCAAAATATGGATCTGTTAAATATACCAAAAACGAATTGTTCTGGATAGGATATATTTACAGATATTTTGCATACACATATGAATTGTCATCGGTGCAAGTATATAAAATAGTTAAGCCTAAGGAACTTAGAGGTTTATTTTTGCCTTACCATACGATGGACCCGGCACAGGCAATTGAGAGAATTCTTGAAGCTAAAAATCTTGTGTTCGATGAAGAAGCTGAGTTTCAAAGGCAGTTTGAAATATTCAAAAGAATAAGAAAACAATGAAATTGTGTTATCAAGTGAGTCTATAGCTGGTAAAAATTCCATTACTTTTCATTAAGTGACATGAGCTGTTCATATATCCACTCAGGCTCCACACCCTTTGAATTAATGCAAACAACATAATCACCATATCTTACGCTAAAATTCATCCGCCATCCATTGCTGTCCCCGCTTTCACTGGTCTTGTACGCTCTTGCATATATGGCTTTAATCGCAAGCTCCCCAATGTCAAAAATTGGATTATTCAAAACATTTCAAAACATACCATAAAACAAATCACATTTGTTTGAGCTTACCTCGAATTTTAAAAACGAGGTGCATGTTTTTATCACGCACCTCGTTAAACAGTACCTAACTTATTCTACTGCAACACATTCAATGCATTTTTTCGAAATATAATGAAAGTATGCCGCCAAATACATTTTCTTATATGGCTCAACCTCTTTATTTGCTAGAGGAATGTCATCAATGATTGCCACCTTCTTATCCTTGATTTTAGCAATCAAGTCATTCCATTCTTCGCGCCTGTTCATCCTCATAAGCACGTCTAAGGAAAGGTTCACTGCATTTTCATCTTTCTTTGAGGAGAAGATTACATCAACCTTTGGATTATCCTGCTCGTCTACTGGCAAATCTTCAAACAGGAAGTCCTGATAGAATATCCTTTCTGGTTTCATCAAAAGCAGAATCCTACGAATGTGTTTAGTGAAATTGCCTTTTCAACGATAGTCAAGAACTTATTTGCCAGATTAATAAAGTTCTGATTGTCACTATTGTTTATCATACGTTTCGTAATCTCTACAATCTTTGGAAGCTTGTCTGAATCAGCGCACTCTTCCTCGTACATATTTATCATCAGATCGCACTCAGCATCAATAAAATTAAACAAATATTTTTCCATAAGCAAGAAGGATTTTTCATCAAACCACATTCCTTCATAACCTTCCAAAAAATCGCCTTTGTCATCGGTAAACTGACAGTCATAGAGATGGTCCTCATACTTCTTTTCCTGAGCAATGACAATATAATACCGATGGTTTAAGTCTAAATATTCGACATACTCCGATGTCTTCTGATTCGTGTTATCCATAATTATCTCTTTTAAGTTTCTCATTTATTCGGTCAGTGTTGATGAATAGAAATATCCTCTTACCACTTCATACATTCCAGGTAGTTACCACTGACCTTACCACAAAACTTACCACTTTTTACCACAAATTTATGAGATTTTGCGATAACTTACGATACTTTTTTCTTTTTTCTTTGCATCCGCAAGTTCTTGAAAATCCCGCATTTACGGCACTTCCGTTCCTTACTTCTCCTCGCAGACCTGGAAAATGAAAACTTTCAGATAGTAACTCTCGTCTGCGGCCCAGAGAATCGGATGATCCGGAGCCTGGGTGCGGAACTCTATCTGGCGCAGGCGCTTGTGCGTTGCTGTCGCAGCCTCTTTAATTGTCTTGGTAAAAAGCTCCTGTGTCATAAAATGCGAGCACGAGCAGGTCGCAAAATATCCGCCGTCACGAACGAGGCGAAGTCCCTGCATGTTGATTTCGCGGTAGCCTTTAATTGCGTTTTTGGTCGCTTCGCGGGACTTGGTAAAAGCCGGCGGATCAAGAATTACGACGTCGTACTTTTCTCCGGCGGCGCCCAGACGCGGCAGTTCATCAAGCACATCGGCCACACGGAATTTCACGGTGTCGGAGAGGTTGTTGCGTTTCGCATTCTCCGTCGCCTGACCGACTGCGAATTCTGAAATGTCGAGTCCTTCAACATCCGTCGCCCCGGCAAGTCCGGCATTCAGCGCAAATGTGCCCATGTGGGTAAAACAGTCGAGAACTTTTTTACCACGGCAAATCTTCTGCATGGCAAGACGATTGTATTTCTGATCAAGGAAAAATCCCGTTTTCTGGCCGTTAACGACGTCTACCATGTAGTGAACGCCGTTCTCGACAATCTCGACGTCGGTGTCGAATTCGTCGCCGATGAAACCTTTGTGGAGCGGGAGACCTTCTTTTTTACGCTCTTTGGCATCGCTTCGCTCGTAAACGCCACGAACCTTAAAGCCGTCTTTTGCAAGACAGGTCTTAAGCGCATCCACAATCATGAGTTTGAATCTCTCGATTCCGAGAGCAAGCGACTGCACAACCAGCACGTCATCATACTTGTCGACCACGATTCCCGGCAGGAAATCGGCCTCGCCGAAAATAATTCGGCAGCAGTTTAAATCCGCCGGAGCCATAACCGTTTTACGGTATTCCCAGGCGGAACGCACTCTTTTCATGATAAAAGACCCGTCAACCGTAGCGTTCGCATCTCTCGTCATCATGCGCACGCGGATTTTGGAATTCATGTTAATGAATCCCTTGCCCATCGGATATCCGTCAAAATCAACAACTTCAACGATGTCGCCGTTTTCGAAGTTTCCTTCGATTCTGTCTATTTCGTTGTCAAAAACCCAGAGACCGCCTTTTTTGAGGAGGCGTCCCTCACCTTTTCTTAAAATAACAGAAGCCATGTCAGTTCTCCCTGTATACTTGTTCAGCGTGAAATAATATACTTGCAGATCGGATTGCCCAGCGAGGAGAATTTCTCCTCATACTCAGTCATGACGTTGCCCTCGCACAGCCTTGAATCGGCATGAAGGTCAAACGTACACTCGTCGAGTTTCCAGCCCGCAGGCTCGACTTCCTCAAGCGCGAAATCGAAAAGCGCACGGTTGTCTGTTTTGAACTCGATAATTCCGTCTTTTCGAAGAATATGATCGTATCTTTCAAGGAACTGGCGGCTTTCGAGGCGTCTTTTGGCATGGCGGTCCTTCGGCCAAGGATCCGAGAAATTCAAATAAATTCTGTCCACTTCACCCGACGCAAAAGTCTCGTCGATTTCCTCGGCATCCATTCTGATGAACACAAGATTCGGCAGTTCCTTCTCTTCCTGCTTCTGAATCGCCCGTAAAAGAACCGTCGAATACTTCTCGATTCCCACGAAATTCACATCCGGATTTGCTTCCGCAAGGTCCATGATAAAGCGTCCCTTGCCCATTCCGATTTCCACTCTTATCGGGTTTTCGTTTCCGAAAACCTCCTTCCAGTTGCCTTTCTTTTCCTTATATTCATGAATGACATAGCGGCTGTCCGCAATGTATTCTCTCGATCCCGTTACATTTCTTAATCTCATCAGTAGTCTGCGCCCGAGACGCGTCCTTTCATTATTTTAATTTGCTTCTTTTACCCGATTTTCATGGTAAAAGAAACACTTCCCAAAAGGGCAGTCTTACGCCCTGCCTCTCAGAGTAAAAGTATATCATTCTTTACACGGGAATTCCACAATAAAGACGTATCCTCGAAAATTTGCTCTGTAAATTTCGCCTCTTTTAGTGTATTATATAGAGGCGATTTAATTGAAAGGAAACTTAAAGATTATGTCTTTTACCAATATACGAAAAGCTGCCGCCCTGACACTTGCGGGCGCGGTTTTGTTCGGTGCCGTGGCGGGATTTCCCATGAGTGCAAAAGCCGAACCGATTGACTACGCGGCGGAGGCCGAGGCGCGAAAAGGGCTTCCGGTTCAGACCGACGATATCGACAACTGGCCGGCCGGACCGAGAATCGGCGCGGGCGCGGCAATCCTGATGGAGGCGAACACCGGCACAATCCTTTATGCCAAGAATATTAAAGATAAGAATTACCCCGCTTCGGTCACGAAAATCATGACCGGACTGCTCGCTATCGAGAACAGCGAGCTCGACGAGACCGTGACTTTTTCTCACGAAGCGGTTTTCAGCATCGAACGCGGTTCTTCGAATATCGGAATGGATGAGGGCGAGGCTATCACGATGGACCAGGCACTCCACGGAATGCTGATTCTCTCGGCCAACGAAGTTGCGAACGCAATCGGCGAGCATGTCGGCGGCGACAAAGACACTTTTGTTCAGATGATGAATGACAAGGCCGCTTCGCTCGGTTGCGTCAACACACATTTCTGCAATGCAAACGGTCTTTTCAACGAAGACCATTACACCTGCGCTTACGATCTCGCACTCATCGCGAGGGAGTTTTTCAGCTACGATGTTGTCGCAAGCATAGCAAGAACACCGGTGTGCACGTTCGAAGCTACGGCCACGCAACCGGATTCTTTTACCCTGTATACGAAGAATCAATTGATGAAGGGGATGAAATACGAGTATCCGTATCTCGTCGGAAGCAAGACCGGATACACTTCGGAAGCGCGGCAGACGCTGGTTTCCTGCGCGCGCAAAGACGGCATGGAGCTCATCTGCGTCATTCTGAAAGAGGAATCTCCGTGCCAGTTTACGGATACCGTGGAACTTTTCAATTACGGATTTGAGAATTTTTCGAAGGTGAATATCGCCGACAATGAGAAATCTTTTACCATGAACGACAGTGAATTCTTCGACACCGGTGCCGACATTTTCGGCTCGTCGAAAGCGCTGCTCTCGTTAAGTCCGGACGGATACGTCATTCTGCCGAAGACGGCGGATTTCAGCGCGCTCACGTCGGAGCTTACGTACGACGACAGCGAGAGCGGCTCCATCGCAACGGTACACTATTCTTTTAACGGAACTCCGGTCGGACAGACCGATGTCATACTGAATGCCGAAAGCGCCGACATTTTCGAGAATAAACCCGCCGGCGGAGACACCGTGACGGGTGGAATTATTTCCGTTGAGCCTGCTGATGAGAACAACATGACGGGTGAAATTACTTCCGTTGAGCCCGTCGAGGAAGAATCCCCGGTAAAAGACGCGGGCGGCGCCACCACAAACCAGACCGGCGACGCGGTGTTTATCAACGTTAAATACATTATCTTCGGACTTGGCGGAATCGTCGCAGTCGTCGTGATTGTGCTGATTGTCCGGAGCATTTTAAAAGATTTCTATTTTGCAAAGAAGCGTCGGAATATTATGCAGCGGAAACGTAACCGCAGCAGTAAATCCGAGTTCGACGATTTGTAAATTAGTGGGAGGCGGGCTTGTCTTTTTCTTTTTTATGGCAGGTCTCTCTCCATTCACAGCCCTCGCAGCCGTAACCGCACGAAGTTCTGCCTTTTCTTTTATCCCGAATCAAAATATAAATAACAATCGCAGCAAGAACCGCCAGAATAACCGACACAATCACGGTTGCCGTGACATTCACCGGTGCGGCCTGCGCGCTGCCTGTAATCAGAGTAATCATATTCCGTCCTTTCAGTCGCCAAGGTTCATTCAGCAAGCTGATGAACTTTGGCTCTTTGTGTAAATCGAGTAGGAGGGGAATCCCTCCTCTCGTCTCGCCGGCCGTATGTTGCGAAGCAACTAATTACCTTATACGGCCGTGTGAATATAAAAAAAAGGAAAGTCAAAAGTAACTTTCCTTAAATTTAGAACGGAGAAAGAGGGATTTGAACCCTCGCGCCGCGTGAACGACCTACACCCTTAG
>JAKSSB010000084.1 GCA_024403285.1 Lachnospiraceae bacterium
AAATTTTCAACTTTTGACGTATCAAGCCCTTTACTATACGAATCACCGTTCAAATTGACATAATCCCATTCCGAAATTCCCCAGTCAAGAGTATTCTTATGATTCAACGGTAAAACAATCTTATCCGGGTATGTGCTCTCGAAAATCGAGTAAAGACCAACTGTATCTTTTACTTTGAAATTCAAAAGATTTACTTCCTTAAGGAACACGCAATATTCAAAAATCGAATATAACCCGTCAACATTTGAAAGGTTCAAACCTGCAGAAGGGAACTTAATTCTCTCAAGGTCGTAGCATCCGCAGAACACATAACTAAATGATGTTGCTTTAGAAGTATCAAATGAAGATAAATCCAATTCTTTTATTCTACCGCACCAGCTAAACATAGAACTAAAATTTTTACAATTTTCGGTTGTAAAGCCGGAAACGTCAATTGAAGCAAGCGAATAGCAATTATAGAACATATAATAAAATGATTCTACTTTACCGGTATCAAATGAACTTAAATCAATTGAATACAAACTAGAACAGAAAGAAAACATATTCGCCATGGTGGTAACAGACGAAGTGGAAAATTTAGGAGAAAGAGTAAGCGTTGTCATTTTCTCACAAGCGCTAAACATTCCGTCCATTGTAGTAACTTTTGAAGTCGTGAAATTTGATAAGTCCAGAGTAAGTAAATGTGTACAATAAGTAAACGTATGATCAAAAGAAGTCGCGTTGCCTGTACTGAAGTCAGACAAATCGATTGTCGTAAGAGCTTCGCAATCATAGAACATTCTGGAAAAGTCGGTTACTTTGCTCGTATCAAGTTTTGAGAGATCTACTTCTCTCATATTATCGCAATAAGCGAAAAAGTTTGATAAGTTTGTGATCCCCTCAACTTCAATTTCAGCAGATACAATATCTTTTACGTTATTATTCCATGCAGGATAAGATGGATCGTTCTCAAATTTCGGATACTCTCCTTTACCTTTAACAATAAGTGTACCGTCTGCGGTGATTCTCCAAAGCACAGCGTCGGACAGATTCTTTGAACCCGCAATATCGGTATCATCTCCCCACTCATTTCCGTCTGCTTCGAGAAGTTCTTCTTCGATTTCGATTTCTTCATCCTGAAGTTCTTCTTCGTTTTCTTCATCCGAAAGTTCTTCTTCGATTTCAAGTTCTTCCTCAATATCTTCACTTTCGGGAATTTCTTCGGAAAGCTCTTCTTCGAATGCTTCTTCCGAAGAAGTCTCTTCGCAAACAGGTTCATCTTCGGGAATGATAACTTCATCCTCGATTACAACAGCAGCATCTTCTTCGTATACTGTATCCTCTTCGAATGTGCTGTCTTCTTCAACAGAGATTTCCTCTGCTGCTTCATCTTCGGCATCAGGCAATTCAGCCTCTGCGTCTTCAGATTCCGCAACTTCTTCTGTCTCGGAAGTTTCAATTTCAGAAGCATCAAAAGCGATTTCAGTCGTATCTTCGACTTCCGATGCAAATGTGACAATTCCGTTGCTGCCTAAAACCATGGATGCAATCAGAACTGCCGAAACAATTTTGGTGCTGATTTTTCTCATAACAAACCCCTTTCATATTTGGTGTTAACTTTACCATGTTATTTTACTATGTATCCCGGAAATGTTAAATACCTTTTTTACCGATACCGTGATATAATACGACTCAAAGGAGAATGAAATCATGGGTAAAAGATACGCTGAATTAACCACAACCGGAACAAATCTGCTTCGCTTTATGTCGGTTGCCACGATAGCGCCGCTTGTCATGTTCGGAGGATGCCTTGCACTTATTTTCGGATATTTTCCGCTCGAAGGCATATTGGATTTTCCGGGTATGCTGAATGCTGATTTCGAGGATATTCAGCCGTTTTTTATGCTGACGGCTGCGATTGCGGGCGCAGTTGCGATGCTGATCATGATTACGTATCTGATAATCAATTTCTCCAAATACTGGAAGAATATAGTTCGCAGCTACGATAAGGACTACATCCGTCATCAGCAGACAATTAGCAACTGGGATTATGAAGACGTCTATGAGAACGGCGACGCAGAGGAGGATAATCTCTCCGGGGTAAAAGAAATAAAGCGTGGTCCCAAACGTCAATTAACCCCTCAGGAAAAGAAAGATGACGCGCAAAGAAAGCGCGTCTACAAATTCTTAAATTCTTTCAGTTTTTACAGCTCGTGTTCGAATATTGCAAGAGAAACCGGAACTTCCATTCCGGGGAAAAAGCAGATTAGTATATGGAGTTTCGTGGCTACGATTATCGTTCCCGTTGTTGCCGTTATTATTTTTACCCTGACAAATCTGGATGTGCGAATCGAAAAAACGGAAACATTTAAAAACTATCTTCCGGAGCTGCAGGCGGCTTTTGAAGCTCAGGGGCTGGTTGCCGCCGACCCTTCACAGTTTGATTACAGCACATATATATTTAACGATAATTATAAGCTGATTAATTTGCAAAGCTCTTCCGGTGAAACGGCCTGCACGATTCAGGTGAATTCGAATCTGTCAATCAGCAATGTGCAGTGCAGATACCGGCTCGATCTCGAAGGTTCGGCGGAAGACAATCTTGCAAATGCGGAACAGTTTTTCCACGAATGCATGGATGTCATCTACAACACTCCCGACGTGAATCATTCTCTGAGCACTGACGAAGACACCCCCGTCTACCGGGATTCTTTTACCGAAGATTTCAAGAAAGAATTTCCGTTCAATAACAACGACGATTTTCTCGACGTTGGTAACGGAGTGTCGATTAGTATGACACTTTATTCATCCGGTAACAGAAGGCAATTCGTCCGTATAGAAGATGGGGAGTGTTATCTGTATATCAATGCGAAAAGGTGGTGATTCTCATTCACCTCTTCAAGATTAATCAATCTCCACCATACAATCCGTCTTCTCCAGATACCCCTTCCCACACTCGTGGCATTTGAATCTGATTCCGTCAAGAGAAGATTTTCGGCCGGCTCGCCCCATCGGTTCCATGACAAGTTTCTTCACTGTAGCGTTTCCGCAATGCGGGCAGGTATGCTTATATTTCCTGATAAGTTTGTATTCCTTGCTGTGAAGTTCCCCGGGCATAACGCAATCCAATACCTCAGGACTGTCGGGCTCTTTTTCTCTGTTGATTGTATCGCCGCTTTCAAAAGCAGGCACGAAGAAATCAAGACAGGGTGTCTGATGCCAGTCCTGACATTCCGGACAGTAATATACATTCTCCGACCCGTCGATTGCGCCCTGCGGATACTCGGCGAAAAGCTGCTTAATCTCCTCACCGTATCTTCCTTCCAGGCACTGTTTTTTGAGGTCCTCATATACGCTCGGAAACATCATTCCGACTCCGTTCCAGAAAGATTCCATTTCATGACAATTTGTGCATTCGTAAAGATATGACATGGCGTTTTCTCCTTTCGGTTTTTGTTTGATAATATTTTACCGTAAAAGAAATAAAAACAGGTCGCCATAGAAGCGACCTGCCACAAATTACGCATTAATATTCAGCAATTCGTCGACTCTCTTTTGAAGAAAATCTTCAATTGCTTTTATTCTTTTACCCGGAAGATTATAAGAAGGATGTTTGTCAAACTTAAAGCCTATCAGTCTGCGAAGCATTTTCTTCTGTCTTGCCGACATAAATTCGGCTGCGACGTCATCAAAACTTGCTCCGTTAGAAGTACGGCGCGTTTTCCTATATTCCGATATATTCTCCAAATCGTCTGCCATGGCATAATTGAATAATGACAGACCGTGATCAAACAACGGAGCAAAGCACACCGGTTTATTCGTGTCATTTGCAACCATCAGTCCGTAATTACCAAGATGCCTGTCTTCGTTAAATATGAGCGCATCAAATATCATCATATCGGCAAATGCATCATAGTACTCACCACCCAGGGATTTTAGGAAATCGGCGATTTGATTAAGTGTTGCTTTACTTCCGACGAATCTGTACATCGGAACATATGAATTGTTTATATCCGTGAATAACTCGCAGGTCGAACACACATGACCTTTCCATCTGGCCAAATCATAATCCACATGCTTAATTCCCATTCTGTCGGCAAGCTGAGATGCCATGAATTCGGAATAAGGCTCATTTCCGGTATTGGCGGCTCCGCTCGTTCCGCCTTTGTATAAGTATATCGTTCCCCGGAGACGCCTCCAACCCTTTCGCAGCATTCCGGCCGTGGTAAATTCAGGGGATGAAGTAAAGCCTGAGGCTCTTGAACTTCCATACCCCGTATAGGCAATTAACGACAGCGCCTTAACAAAATCATGTTCGAACAAATTATAATCTTTATACAGTCCGGTAAAATCTGAATCCACAACCCAATATACATCGTTTAAGGAAAGGCCCATACAAGCATCAATGATGCCCTTCGTATCTTTGCGGGACAGGCCGTTTTTGGCAAGAAAGTTCTCGACGAACTCTCTGTTCTTGGGAATTACTCTTGACTTAAGCCATGACATTAATCCTTCATCGGTCGGTGTGAGGCCTGTCGGCAATAACATACTCTCAGCCTCAAACAGCCTGACGATTCTGCAACTTTGACCGTTTAACTTATCATCTGTAATCTCAAAATCTATGAGTGGCGTATCATAATGCTTAAGCGTGTACATTGACGGAATCCTCCTTTTCTAAGTTCCTCAAACACAGCGTATACACTTTCTTCGGCGCGCTATACCGGAGCATGTCCTGCTTCTCACAGAAGAGGATCTCGAACGAGCCGAAAATCCGCCTTGCATCGCTCTCGTCGAAAAATCTTTTGAGCATGCCGTTTCCGGTTCTGTAGAGGTGCGGCTCGACTTCCTCGCCTGCGCCCGCGCCGTAATTCGTATCCTCCAACGAGTTGACTCTGACCGCCAGAATTCCGTTCGGTGCAAGAACCCGTCTGATTTCCTCAAGAATCGCCGAAGTATCTTTTTCGGTAATATACTGAAGACTCAAATCCGCGCAAACTATGTCAAACGCACCGTCTTCGAACGGGAGAATTCCGGGCATACAAAAACATTTCGCATCTTCGATTTCCGGGAAAAGGCGTTTGACACTTTCAAGGCAGGGCTCAGACTGGTCGACTGCCGTAACTCTTTTACCCTTACCCAGTAAAAGACGTGTATCGTTGCCGTTACCGCAACCTAAATCCAGCACATTCCGGCATGGCGCGATCCACTCTTCAAACGGCTCCAGCCAGTCATCGGTTGCGATTTCCTCGCGCGATTTCCAATTGTTGCCGGCGTATATTTCGTTCCAGTAATTCAGGGCATTTCTTTGTTCGTCGGTCATTTTTCCCTCCGCGTAAACTAATCAAATTCAAGGTCGCGCCTCAACGCATCGGTAAAAGATTCAACAAGCTTCGTTTTCTCTTCCCAGAAACGAATTCCCGCAGGCGAAACCATCGGATTATCCTGCTGCTGGCGACACGTAAATCGCGAAATATGATCCAGGCAGTTTGTATAATCGGCGTTCGCGTTTCTTCCCTTCGTAATCAGGCAATCCATGACGATTCCTGCCGCGCCCATATCGTCAAGGCTGTCGGCTTCCATGAGAAGTAAAAGACCTGCATCCGTCTCCGCGTCATACATCCTCTCTTTATCCGAATGGTGCTGCACAAGGCTGCAGATATAGTCGATGCGTTCCGAATCCATACCGAGTCCGGTCAGATAGCGGCGCGTAATCGGCTCTCCCAGAAGTGCGTGCGGCTTTCCCTCTTTTAGCTCCGCCACACGGCCCACGTCATGGAAAACGGCTGCGATATACAAATCCTCTTTCCGTAAAATACTTTTATCCTCTGCCGCCTCGTAAAGTCGCTTCGTCCAGGCAAGGACCCGTTTTGTATGCAAAAAACGACTGTAGTTCAATTCCTGTTTGGTTTCAATATCCTCGGAATTTCCCGAAGTAAGTGTCTGTTCAACGAACGCAAGCATTTCCTCAATACCGTCGACGCCCATCTCGCGAAACGCTTCTTTTTCTTTGGCTTTTCGCTGTCTTGAACGAATTTCCAGATCAAGCAAATCGAGAACTCTCTCCTCCCGGTACACTATCTCGAAATAATACGGTCTTTGCGCTTCACCCCCTGACTGTAAAAAACGTCTCAGTCTGCGGTTATGCACGTGCGCATCAAACGGTTTGACGAAACGCGGAGCAAAGCCCTCCTCTGCTTCGTAATCATCAAGATTTACCTCTCCCGGCATCTCCCCGGCTTCGCAGAAATAATAGAAATTCTCCTGCTCGAAAATACCGTTCGGATCACGGTCTCCGCGTTCACGCCTTAAGACACGTCCGAATTCTTCTATCGTTTCCGGTTTGACAAGATAACCGCTTTCTTCCTGTACTTCGCGCACCAGTGTGTCCGTATGGCTCTCGCCCGGTTCAATGCCTCCGCCCGGAAACTTGTAGTAGTCGTATTTCTGCGAATACATCAGCAAAACTTCATCGCCGCGCACAATAACCGCACGCACCGACGGTCTCGCGTAAACTTTTCCGTTCGGATTGTAATCCTTCCTGTCCATATCAAATAAGTCTCTCATATTGCCCCCCTATGACTCGTTGTTCCAATTACTGTTCTGGCCTTAAATTTTAATCATTTTAAATTCCGGTTCCGTAAAAAAAATTCTTCGTTTTACAACGTTTCCCAAGGCAATATTATGCCATGAAATCGCATTTTCTTCAATAGAACGCGGAAAGCCGCGGGGGAGTCTTCGTTTTTTTATATTTGATATTTGTCGTGAAAAGATATATTATGTAAAAATCGTTACGATTCTTTTACCCATAAAAAAAGAATGTCTGATCGTATATTAAGTATACAAACAAATTTAGGAGGATTCTTAAGAATGAAAAGAACAAAAGAAATAGTTACAGCAACTGTGCTGGCAATGGTAATAGGAATGGCGGCTTGCAACGGGGCAAATACCCAGCCGGCGCCCGCCGGCGAAGCAAAGGTGGAAACCATGACGGTTAACTCTTTCGATATCGAGATTTCGTCAGTTCCCTACGCTAAATATCAGACCGAAATACTTAAAGACTGCGATTACTATATCGACGGCCTTGATGAATCCGATTCACCGGCATTTGTTTTTATCGCTCCCGCAGGCAAATCTGTCTACAGAGAAGTGGCCGATATTCAGGCTGACGATTCACAGAATGTTACGATTACCGTTCGTGAATCAACCGCTACGGTTATTGGTTCAGACACCAATCCGATAACTCAGGTTAAGATTTATCCTTTCCCGGCCTCGGTTACCGTTGTGGACGAGAACGGAAATACGCTGTCCGGAAACTAGAATCCGTTTATTCACGGCCATTGAGGAGAGGCATCAGGTGTAGATTTTCAGGCCTTCCTCAATGGTCTTTTTAATTTCTGTTCTGACATCCTCGGGTTCATTGACTGTCACCCAGGGAATGAAACTTTTGGCGAAAAGAATCACCGATTCGCGATTCGCTCTGACGGTTGCCTGAACACGACCGTCCGCGAGTTCGATGAAACGCACATCTTTTCCAAAAAGATCTATTACATCATCAACAAATCGTCTTTCCAAAGTTATCTTCGCCCTTATCGGCGCGGAAGAATACATATAGACATGCTCTTTCATGTAAGCTGCAAGGTTTAAAGGCTTGCCGTCCGCTCCCGTTAACGATTTAAAGGGCTTAACCTTCTCGTCAAGAATCTGAATATCAGCAATCCTGTCAATTCGGTAATTCGATATGTCATCATACTTGTCATAGTTGCAAATCAGGTAGTATTTGCCGTCTTTGGCCGCCATCTGATACGGGCTGATGATATAAACTCTCTCATTTCCCGATTCATCCAGTTTTTTCTGCTGTTTCTTGCCGGTATCGTACTGAAGATACTTAAAAGAAACTTTTCTACCCAAACGAATTGCCTCATCAAGAATCTCAATATTGTAGAAAACCTGCTTGTTGTCGGTTCTGTCTTCGGGAACTTTCGAAATATGCTGCACGCGGGTTCTGAAATAAATACTCGACAAACCTTCGAGTTTGAAGATTATCTTTTCACACTGCGCAGCCGGAATATGCTTCGAAAAAAGCAGACTGTCAATCAACAGGCGCAGTTCACTGTCGGAGAAATCACTTTCCAGGTAAAAATTCGTGTAGATGACATTCTCTTCCATTTCGCCGGTACGCGGATTCTTAACAGTTCTGACAATTTCGTCATATTCGATGTTCATACCGAAATCGATGAGATCAACAAGATTTCTTTTAACCGACTTGCGGTCAACTTCCATCAGATAATCCGTCCTGAGTTTATCTTCGATATCCTTCTGATTCAAACGGTGATCCGCATCGGAATATTTCTTGAGAATATCGATAATGCAAAGAGCCATGAACTTTTTAGGTTGCGCAGTATATGTAGCCATATTTCCCCCCGGAGTTAATGAAAACGTATTCAATGCTGAAGCTATCATTTCACGACAATTATACCACATTATCCTACAAACCCTATCCTCTGTTTTGTATTTTTTCTACTAATTTGTCCTGTCCTGATTATGATTTGCTTTCGTCTGCAATCTTCTCTCTTACATTCATTAAAATATTGCCTAAAAGATTCAGTGACTCCCTATCCCTGCACCGGTCACAGGTGCACTTTCCCCAGCGATTGTCATGCCAGTGATTTCCTTCCTCAAGAAATGCATCTCCGGTACTTAAAAGTTTCACGGCGAGTTCTGGTACGCTGAACTTGGCCGTAACGATTTCTTCCATGATGCGGGGGGATATCTCATCCCAATTTGCAGGAAGATTTGCTTCCTTCTTGCCCATCTGCTTGGCTCTGACCGGATTCTTAATAAGTGTATACTTCACTTTGCCCTCCTCATCGGCACACTTCTGCGCCTGAAAGGCGGCCTCGGCATTTGGGTACACCAGCCCCTTATACTCAAACGGATGCTGGTAAAAATTTGAAAGAAAACTGTATTCTTCTCTGAATGAATTGATTGTTTCCATACGTTTTACCTCACTATTTTCTTAACTTACAAAAAATAATAACAGCCCCTGTA
>JAKSSB010000085.1 GCA_024403285.1 Lachnospiraceae bacterium
CGCTGCAATTATCAAGAAGCTTTTCATGCAGGGTGAAATGGTTACCATTAACCAGGAGATTCCTCTTGAAAAAGCTGAAGAAATCGCAATTGAATTCGATATCATCTGCGAGCAGGAAGTTAAAGTAAACGTTATCGAGGAGCTTCTTAAGGAAGACGAAGAGGATGTTTCGACAATGACAGACAGACCGCCTGTAATTTGTGTTATGGGACATGTCGATCACGGTAAAACATCACTCCTTGATGCAATCAGAAAAACACATGTTATCGAGCGTGAGGCCGGCGGTATTACACAGCATATCGGTGCTTACATGGTTCAGGTTCAGGACAGAAAGATTACTTTCCTCGATACACCCGGTCATGAAGCTTTTACCGCTATGCGTATGCGTGGTGCCAATGCAACGGATATCGCTATCCTTGTAGTTGCTGCCGATGACGGTGTAATGCCTCAGACCAAAGAAGCAATTAACCATGCGAAAGCAGCCGGAGTACAGATTATCGTAGCCGTTAACAAGGTTGATAAGATCGGTTATGATTTCGACGATCCCACAAGAAAGCTTGACAGCTATCCTTCAATCAACAACCTTATGAGAGAACTTGCTCAGGATCATGAACTCGTTGCCGAGGATTGGGGCGGCACAACCATTTTCGCACCCGTATCGGCCAAGCAGGGCAAAGGTATCGGAGATCTTCTCGATATGATTCTTCTTTCGGCCGATATGCTTGAACTTAAGGCAAATGCCAAGAGAAAAGCCAGAGGTCTTGTTATCGAGGCACAGCTTGACAAGGGACGCGGACCTGTTGCGACAATCCTTGTTCAGAAGGGTACGCTTCATGTCGGAGACTTCATTTCGGCAGGTGCTTCACACGGTAAGGTAAGAGCCATGATCGATGATAAGGGAAGAAGGGTAAAAGAAGCGACTCCTTCAACTCCTGTTGAGATTCTCGGTCTTAATGACGTTCCCAATGCCGGTGAGATTTTCATCGCTCATGCAAACGATAAAGAAGCCAAATACTTCGCCGATACATTTATTGAGCAGAATAAAGTTAAACTTCTTGACGATACAAAGGCTAAGATGTCACTTGACGATCTGTTCTCACAGATTCAGGCAGGTAACCTTAAGGAACTCAACCTTATCGTTAAAGCCGATGTTCAGGGTTCGGTTGAAGCCGTTAAGCAGTCACTCGAGAAACTTTCAAATGAGGAAATTGCCGTTAAGGTTATCCACAGCGGTGTAGGTACAATCAACGAATCTGATGTTATCCTTGCATCGGCTGCTAAAGCCATCATCATCGGATTTAATGTCAGACTTGACAATATGGCTAAGGAAACCGTTGACAGAGAAGCTGTCGATGTTCGTCTCTACAGCGTAATCTACCAGGCAATCGAAGATGTTGAAGCTGCCATGAAGGGTATGCTCGATCCCATTTTCGAGGAGAAGGTTATCGGACATGCAGAAGTACGTCAGATCTTCAAAGCTTCAGCAATCGGAAATATCGCAGGTTCATTTGTGCTTGACGGTATCTTTGAACGTAACTGCTTAATCAGAATCACACGTGCCGGCGAGCAGATTTACGAAGGTAAACTTGCATCCCTCAAGAGATTCAAAGATGATGTCAAGGAAGTTAAAGCCGGATTCGAGTGCGGTCTTGTATTCGAAGATTTCGATAAGATGCAGGAACTCGATATCGTTGAGGCTTACAAGATGGTTGAGGTGCCCAGGTAATGAGAAAAAACAGCATTAAAAATACAAGAATCAACGGAGAGGTTCAGAAGGTTCTTGCCGAAGTAATCAGAGGCGAAATCAAGGACCCGAGAATCAATCCGATGACTTCGGTAATGAAAGTTGAAGTAGCACCGGATTTGAAGACCTGCAAGGCTTACATCAGTGTACTCGGTGACGAGCAGAGCCAGCAGGATACACTCAAAGGCTTAAGAAGTGCGGAAGGCTACATTAGAAACGTTCTTGCCAAAAAGATCAATTTAAGAAATACACCGGAAATCATTTTTATCAGTGACCAGTCTGTAGAATACGGTATTAAGATGATGAAGATGATTGACGAAGTCAATGCCCCTATTCATGAGAGAGAGGAAAGAGAAGCTTCCGATGGAGAAGAAAATTGACGTCTACGAAGCATGTAAAAATGCTGACAAAATAATCGTATCCGGGCATATCAATCCGGACGGAGACTGCATCGGTTCAACCCTTGCAATGACACTCTATCTGAAGAAAAGACTGCCCGGCTGCGATATAAGGCTGTTGCTCGAAGATTATGCGGACTGTTTTAAATGCGTGCGCAACATCGATTTAATCAGAACGGATTTCCAAGCGAACGACCCGGATGTTTTCATTGTAATCGATACCGAGAACAACAGACTCGGCAACGCCGAAAAGTTTTTTAAGTCGGCCGGATATACAATCAATATCGATCATCATATCAGTAACGAAGGCGGCTGCGCAGATTTAAATTACGTTGACGCCAAGGCCAGTTCGGCTTCCGAACTTGTCAGAAGACTGATTCCGGATGAGTATATGGATGAAGAAATCGCCGAAGCGATTTATCTCGGAATTGTGCATGATACGGGAGTTTTCAAGTATTCATGTACATCTCCGGAGACACTTAGAATCGCTGCCGAATTAATCGGTTACGGTTTTGATTTCCCGACTCTTATCGATAAAACATTTTACGAGAAAAGCTATAAGCAGAATCTTGCCATGGCCAAGATTCTTTTGGAGAGTAGCCTTTACCTTGACGGAAGACTGATTGTGGGTGTAATCGATCTTAAACAGATGAATTCGCTCGGAATCACATCAAAGGATTTCGACGGTGTGATCAATCAGCTTCGAATTACCGAAGGCGTCGAGTGTGCGGCATTTCTGCACCAGATGAATCAGAGCACATACAAGGTAAGTCTGCGTTCGAAAAAAATTATCGACTGTTCGAAAATTGCCGTTTCTTTCGGAGGCGGCGGACATGTCAGGGCTTCGGGATTTTTTACCAATGCGGAAGCTAAAGAAATTATTGATAAAATCACCGCACAGGTGGCAGAACAGTTTGAAACGGTACCGGGAGGTAAGTAATGGACGGAATTATCAACGTCTATAAAGAAAAGGGTTACACGTCTTTTGATGTTGTGGCCAAGCTTCGCGGCATTTTGAAAACAAGAAAAATAGGACATACCGGAACACTCGATCCGATGGCGGAGGGAGTACTTCCGGTTTGTTTGGGTTCAGCGACCAAACTCGTTGACGACATAACCGGAACAAGCAAAACATACATTGCCGAGATGATTCTCGGTGTTTCGTATGACACCCTTGATACAACGGGCGAACTTCTTGAAAAAAGAGACGTGAATGTTTCCGAAGAAGAAGTACGGCAGGCCGTTGCTTCTTTTATCGGGGAACAGGATCAGATTCCTCCGATGTTCTCGGCAGTCAAAATAAACGGCGTCAAACTCTACGATATGGCCAGAAAAGGCAAAGTTGTTGAGAGAAAACCCCGAAGAATCACAATTCATTCGATTGAGGTTATGGATATAAATCTGAACGCCGAAACACCGACGGTGCGCATCAGTGTCGAGTGCTCAAAGGGAACATATATCAGAAGTCTTATATCCGACATCGGTGACAAACTCGGAACACTTGCGGCCATGAGCGAACTGACCAGGACAAAGACCGGTTCTTTTACCGTGGATAAAGCATACACAATCGATCAGATTGAGGAGTATTTCAAGTCGGGAAGACTCGGTTCGATAATTTCGTATGTAGATGACTATTTCATCGATTTCCCGCCGCTTACGGTCAAAAAAGACGAGATGCTTTATGCCGAAAACGGCAACCGTCTGCTTGTTTCGTCCTTTGAAGAAGAGGAAGAATTGAAAGATAGGGCCGGCGGAATGTACAGAATTTACTCACATCCGGAGGACGGAATTTTCTACGGAGTGTACAGCTTCGATTCAAAACGCGGAGATTTTAAACCCGAAAGGATGTTTTTCGCAAGAAGATGAAAGTATTCGAAGGTAAAGACATAAGTTTAAAGAATAAAAGCGTCGTTGCTATCGGCAAATTCGACGCTTTTCATATAGGTCACAGAGAAATTCTAAAGACTCTGGTTAAAGAAGCGAAGCTTGCCGGAGATGACTGTCTTTCCGTGGCTGTTACTTTTATACCTTTGCCCGATGTTTATTTCGGTAAAAGCGATAAAAGAAATCTTTTCACGTACGACGACAAATTGAAGATGTTTGAACGTGCCGGGATTGATGCGGTTTGCATTTTGCCGTTTGACAAAGAAACCGCGCATATGAGCGCTGATTCTTTTATCAGGGATTTCCTTAAAGACAGGCTTAACTGTGTCGGAATTGTCGGCGGCGAAGATATTTCCTTTGGGTTTATGGGAGAGGGAAACAGGGAATTCTTGATTGCCAACGGTGAGAAATACGGACTCCAAACGATTATCTGTCCGGAAGTTTACCACGGCGGTGAAGTGATTTCATCGAGCCTTATCAGGAAGAATTTGGAAAATGCGAATATTGGCGCAGTCAATGAGATGCTTGGATTCCCGTATCATATCGGAGCCATTGTCGAAAAGGGTAAGCACCTCGGGACACGCCTCGGATTTCCGACTGTCAATTTCAAGGATAACGGGGAACTGTTCCTTCCCGGGGGCGGCGTGTATCTGACGGTTTCTAAGATTGATGCCGGCGGGGAGAGTTTCTTTTACCCGTCAATGACAAATGTCGGGGTGCGTCCGACTGTTTCCGATTCGGGAGAGATTACCGTGGAAACGTATATTTCGGGAGTTGACGAGGATTTGTACGGAGATTTTGTCACGGTTTATTTCGCCGATTTCTTAAGAAACGAAGTGAAATTTGATTCGACGGACGAACTGACGGCACAACTTAAAAAGGACAAAGACGTAGTCGAAGCATTTGATGTGAATGCTTTCTTAAGTGCTTATAAAGAGAAAATGTAACTGATATATGGGAAAAACATTTCATAAAATTTTGTCGTGTGTTATTTTAATACTGTTATGTTTCCTGCTTACCGTACCCCGGTTGGGCAAATCGGCGGAAAGAAACGAAGAATGCCTTAAACAGGAGGTCATTTCGTTTTTTTACTGTGATTACGATAATGACGGCAACGAGGAACTTTTGACGGTCGAGGCCGATTCTTTGGAGCAGTTTACAGAGGAAGGCAAGCCGTACGGTAACAGGATATGCGTTTACGAGGATTATTCTTTTGATTCAAACGGAAGCCTGATTCCGGGAACGGTACAGTATACCAAGGATAAAAGCGCACTCAAACCGCTTCGGATTCATGCCGGAGATATAAACGGTGACGGAATAACCGAAATCGGAATAGTGACATATAAGATGACTCAGTTTCATCCTGTCATGGCCGAAAGACCGTTTTTCTATGCAATAGACGGAGACAATCTTGTCAAGGTATGGCTCGGTTCAAGGCTTTCAAGACCGTTTAAGGATTTTACGCTGAATGATATCGACGGGGACGGAATCGACGAAATAGTCGCCATCGAATATCTGGAAGACAAAAGAGAGGTTTTTGCGGTATATGACTGGCAGGGATTCGGATTCGATATGAAATGTCAGTCTGAGCCGTACGGAGATATTTCTTTTACCCATGACAGACACAGAAAATGTGATAAGCTTACCGTTTTGGCGGATGTTGAAGGCATTCTGGAATTAAGTGCCGATGAAACGCACGTTACGGTTAAAAAAGGAGAATTGGACAAATGAAAAGGAAAATTGTTGTATTGATAACAGCAGCACTGCTTGTTTCCTCACTCGGAAGCTGCGGTCATAAAGGCGGAAGCGCCGATTTGGCTTCGCTGATTAATTATATGCCCGCCGAATCTTCAATGGAGGAAACGACGGAGGAGCCATCTTATGAGGAACCTGATATTTCCTATGAGGAGCCATCTTATGAGAAACCCGAAATAAGACAGGATGGTAAAATATTGGCATGGAATGACATAGATATTGTCAGAGCATTCCCGGACAGTTTTGACAATCCGGGTATCGTTAATGTTTCGAATACTTACCTTCCTAAGAATTACACGGCATCGGTGCCCGCGTATTCCATAGCGGCAGATCTTTCAAACATTGAAAATATCGGTAATTTTTCGAATTTGAACGAAAAGCAGAGAAACATGATTGCATCGAACGGTTTTGTCGTAATGCCGACCGATGAAGAGCAGCTTTTCTATATTTATGAGTCAAATCTTTACAACAAGGTACCGAATTTTATTTCGACGGATTCGGTTCTTCAGCTTTATCATCTGTATTTTGATTATGCGCTTCGCGATACCGAAAACGAATATTTCTTTTATGACACAATCAAAATGAATATGTACATGATTGTCGACTTGATGGATCAGTACGACAGTGTCACCGACGCCGATGTAAAAGAAGCGTACAAAAGAGCAATCGCTTATTTCTGCACGGCAAATTACTGCCTGGGAATCGAACTTCCCGAAGGCATCGATTCTGAGATTGCCGCACTTGCCGGTGCTGAATATGCAAACATTCAGTCTTACAGCGGAACTTTGTCGGCAATAACCGGTGAGAACATTGATTTTTCGATTTTTAAACCCCGCGGACATTATACGAGAACACCTGAACTCGAAAAGTATTTTCTTGCATTTTCGTTATACGGAAATATGCCGCTCAAATTCCACAACGATACGGGAATTGACAAAGTCAAAACACTTACCGCAATGATAATTTCCGATACGCTTGTTCAGAATGTTGCGGCTAAAGAAGTATGGGATAATATTTATTCCGTAACGGAATTTATGGTCGGTGAATCCGATGACATTTCTCCCGTTGAACTTTCGGGAATTATAAATGATTTGTACGGTTATCTTCCGGTAGGCGATGACCTTCTTACCAAATACGATTCTTTTACCGTTAAAATTGATGGTTTAAGAACACCTGCCATTGCGAAAGCAAATGCAAAACCGGAATTGAGATTTATGGGCACGCGTTATCTTCCGGATTCGGATATGTTTACAAATCTTACGGTGGATATTTTTCGTCCGGTTCCGACGGGTGCGGAAGTATTTGCCGTATACGGAAGTGAGCAGGCCGAGAAGGTTGTAAATGAGATTTACAGACCTCAGGATATGTGGAGCGATTACACAACAAATTACAATCTTTTAACCCAGAGATTCCGTTCGCAGTCGGTTTTTGAAAGAACATCGAATGTGTATAACGGCTGGCTGTATGCACTCAGCGCGCTTGTGACAAGCAAGGGCGAGGGATATCCGATGTTCATGCAAAACGAAGCATGGAAGAACAAATCACTTACGACGGCGCTCGCAAGCTGGGCGGAATTACGTCACGACACGATTCTCTACGGCAAACAGTCCGGCGCGGAGTGCGGCGGCGATGAGGAAGAACCACCCGAACTTATGGCATATGTCGAGCCGGATCCCGAGTTTTTCGCAAGACTTTATTATCTTGTCGAGACAACTTACGACGGTCTTTCCAAGAGAGGAATTCTTTCCGATAACATTAGATATAAAACAGAGAGCCTTCTTGACGAAATAACATTTTTGAAGGGAATCGCAGAGAAAGAACTCCGCGGAGAAGACCTTTCGGCGGAAGAACGCTCAAGTCTTTTATATTACGGCGGAACTCTTGAATGGCTTTCGAGTACGATGGCGGATTCCTCCGACTGGTATCAGATTGAGAACGAAACAGACCGCAGAATGGGTGTTATCGCCGATGTTCACAGTACGGCTCCTCTGTATCTTGAGGAAGCGGTCGGAAATGCGTGCGAAATCTACGTTGCAGTGCCGCAAAACGGTAAAATATATCTGACGAGAGGTGCGGTTTTCGACTATTATGAATTCTGTTCCGAGACCAGACTTACAGACGAAGAATGGCAGCAAAAAATAATAAACAAAGAGACTCCCGACAGAGTTCCTTATGTTGATACATTTATGGATCAGGACGGCGGCGAACCGGTTCCGGTTCCCGATTCCCCTTTTACCACGGGATGTTAAGGAAAATTGCCGTAAAAGAAACGGTGCTTCTTGTATCATTTATATTGATAAGCGCTTCATATGCGTGTAAAATGAATGGAGCGGGTGTCGAGTCTTTTACAGGGAAAGAAAACAAAGAAACGGTCATTTCCGTTGCGGGCGATATCATGCTTTCGCGAGGGGTTCAGCCGAAACTTGAGAAATTTGGATACGATTATCCGTACGAGCAGATTAAGGAACTTTTTTTAACCGACGATCTTACAATTGTGAATCTCGAGTGCCCGATTACTGAGGCAGAGAATCCGGTCAGCAAGCCGTCAAATCTGATTTTTAAGGCAGATTTGGAGAATGCGGAAGCTCTTAAGCGAAACGGTATAGACTGTATCGATCTGGCCAACAATCATTCGATGGATTACAGAGCCGACGGTCTCGGAGAAACCATGGATGTGCTTGAAACTGTCGGTATTGCGACTGTCGGTGCGGGAAGAAATGCAGACGATGATTTTACACAGATTTTTGAGATTAACGGTTTGAGAGTCGGCGTACTTGCATTCACCGAATTTTCGACCGAAGGTTTCTTTTACAACGCAAACGAACCGTGTTTCGATCTGGTTACGGAATATAATCTCGACAGCGTTGCGAAGAGAATCGAAGAATTTGATTGTGATTTTAAGATCGTATATTTTCACTGGGGCATCGAATATGAAGGTGCTCATTCCGACAGGCAGGAACTTTTCGCACACAGAGCGGTAGAAAGCGGAGCAAATTTTGTGGTCGGTTCGCATCCTCACGTATTGCAGGATACGGAGATTTACAAAGGGGTACCGATTTATTACAGTCTCGGTAATTTTGTTTTTGACAGGCAGGTTCCTTTTCATACCGATGAAACGGCGGTTTTGCAGATTACCGTCGACGAGGACGGCATTGCCAAGACGGAATTTATTCCCTGCAGGATTGAAAACTGTGCGGGTGTACCCGATGGGGAACACGTCAATAGGAAATACTGAAAG
>JAKSSB010000086.1 GCA_024403285.1 Lachnospiraceae bacterium
TTTTTACCGAAACAGTGATATTATAGGCTTGATGCCTCATTTGGCACAGGGAGGATTTAATATGAAAGATAAAGGAAAGTATTATATTACCACAGCAATTGCTTATACTTCGGGCAAACCGCATATCGGTAACAGCTACGAAATCGTACTTGCCGACAGTATTGCAAGATTCAAAAGAAAAGACGGCTACGACGTGTTTTTCCAGACGGGAACCGACGAGCACGGACAGAAAATTGAGCTTAAGGCTGAGGAAGCCGGAATCACGCCGAAGGAATTCGTTGACGGTGTAGCCGGCGAAATCAAGTCAATCTGCGACTGCCTCAACACCTCATACGATAAATTCATCAGAACGACGGACGCCGACCATGAGCGTCAGATTCAGAAGATTTTCAAGAAGATGTACGACAAAGGCGACATCTACAAGGGCGCATACGAGGGACTTTACTGTACACCCTGCGAGTCTTTCTGGACGGAATCCCAGCTTAAGGACGGCAAATGCCCCGACTGCGGAAGAGATGTTCAGCCCGCCAAGGAGGAAGCTTACTTCTTCAAGATGAGCAAATATGCCGACAGACTTATCGAGCATATCAACACACATCCCGAATTCATTCAGCCCGTTTCACGTAAGAATGAGATGATGAACAATTTTCTTTTACCGGGATTACAGGACCTCTGCGTATCGAGAACTTCGTTCAAATGGGGAATCCCCGTTGATTTCGATGACAAGCACGTAGTTTACGTGTGGCTTGATGCACTTTCAAACTACATCACCGGAATCGGTTACGATGCCGACGGAAATTCGACGGAGCAGTACAACAAATACTGGCCCGCAGACCTTCATCTTATCGGCAAGGATATCGTGAGATTCCATACAATTTACTGGCCCATTTTCTTAATGTCGCTTGAACAGCCGCTTCCGAAGCAGGTTTTCGGACATCCCTGGCTGCTTGCGGGTGACGGCAAGATGAGCAAGTCCCGCGGAAACGTTATCTACGCGGACGACCTTGTTAATTTCTTCGGCGTTGATGCCGTAAGATACTTCATGATCCACGAAATGCCGTTCGAAAACGATGGTTCGATTTCATGGGAACTCATGACCGAGCGTGTCAACACAGACCTCGCGAACGTACTCGGAAACCTCGTCAACAGAACGATTGCGATGAGCAACAAGTATTTTGGCGGTGTTGTTGAGAACAAGGGCGCAGCCGATGCGGTAGACGAAGACTTAAAGAGCGTTGTTACGGGAACTTTTGCGAAAGTAAGCGCCAAGATGGAAGACCTTCGTGTTGCCGATGCGATTACGGAAATTTTCAATCTTTTCAAGAGATGCAACAAATACATCGACGAGACGGAGCCCTGGGTTCTTGCCAAAGACGAGAGCAAATCGGACAGACTTGCAACCGTTCTTTACAACCTTGTTGAGAGTATTTCAATCGGAGCAAGCATGCTCGAGCCCTTCCTTCCCGGAACGGCCGCAAAGATTGCTTCTCAGCTCAATACCTCTTTGAGAGACTTCGATTCTCTTTCCGAATTCGGTCTTTACGAAAGCGGCAATAAGGTAACCGACAAGCCCGAGATTCTTTTCGCAAGACTTGATATCAAGGATGTTCTGGCTGAAGCCGCAAGAATCGCTGAAATTCAGAAGGCTGAGGCAGGCGTTACGGAAGCACCTGCTGATAAAGCCGAAGAGAAAGTAATCGATATCGAAGCCAAACCCGAAATCCTTTACGAAGATTTCGACAAGCTTCAGTTCAGAGTAGGTGAAATTATCGCCTGCGAGGAAGTTAAGAAGAGCAAGAAACTTCTCTGCTCACAGGTTAAAATCGGCAGTGAGGTTAAACAGATTGTTTCGGGAATCAAATCCGCTTATTCCGCAGAAGAAATGGTCGGTAAAAAAGTCATGGTTCTCGTTAACTTAAAGCCCGCAACGCTTGCAGGCATCGTATCGGAAGGAATGCTTCTCTGCGCCGAAGACGCAGACGGCAACCTTGCGCTTATGGCACCCGAGAAGGATATGCCTTCGGGAGCCGGTATTTCATAGTTTATGTTTTTTATCGGGACCTTAACCGGTCCCGATTTTGGAGGAGAGATATGAGAAAATATTACAGAACTACGGGAATTGTGCTTGCAGCCGTACTTGTTGCAACTAATCCTGCCGTTGTCATGGCATCGGACGGAATCGTTGATGACGGAATTGTTATTTCCGACGAGGATCTTCTTGCGGATGACGGCGAGGACGATTCCGAGGAGACGACTGAAGAAGAAACATCGGAGGAAACTTCTTCGGAGGCTGCCAAGATTAATTACGAAGATGTCAAGCCGTACCTTGCGCTTGGCGCAAACCTTTCGGATTCCCAGCTCGACACTGTTTTATCCTTAATGGGTATCACGAGAGAAGATATGAACAATTACACGGTAATTTATATTACCAACGAGATGGAGCATCAGTATCTTGACGGTTACATCGACAGTTCCGTTATCGGTAAAAACGCTCTTTCATGCGTTATGATCAAACTTACCGGCGAAGGAACCGGAATTAAGGTTACAACCAAGAATATCAATTACTGCACAACCCATATGTACAGAAACGCACTTATTACAGCCGGCGTGGAGAATGCCGAGGTAGTTGTTGCAGGTCCCATGCAGATTTCAGGAACGGCCGCATTGATCGGTGCCATGAAAGCATACGAGGAGATGACGGGAACCGAACTTGACGCGGACGCACAGGATACCGCCATGGATGAACTTGTTACAATCGGTAAGGTTACGGAAGGTCTTGATGAAGAGACTGCTTCAAAAGTTCAGTCGCTTATCGATTATGTAAAAGCTGAAGTTATCGCCAACGATATTACCGATTTGGAAGATATCAAAGATATCATCAAGGAAGCCGAGGAACAGTTCGGAGTTACTCTCGACGATTCCAAGATTGACCTGATTGCCAACCTGATGAAGAAAATCGGTAAACTTGATATCGATCCCACCAAGCTTCTTGAGCAGGCGGGTGATTTGTACGATAAATATGGCGAAACTATTCTGAAAGACGCGCAGGAACTACTCGACAGCATTTTAACCGAAGATGTTAAAAAAGGTTTCTGGGATACAATTTCAACCTTCTTCTCATCAATCTGGGAAGCAATCAAGAAATTATTTAGCTAAACTGAAAAGAGCGGAATTTAATGGATTACGGTGAGAAGTTAATTATTCGAAAAGCTTCGGAAGATGACTGGGAAGACGCGATGGCACTTGCGTGGAAGACTTTCAACCGTTTTGTTGCGGATGATTATTCGCTGCAGGGTGTCAGTAATTTTCAGAATTTTGTCACGGACAACGGGCTTTACAAAATGTTTCTTATAAATGAATATCATATGTGGGTTGCCGAATACGAAGGAGAAATTATCGGAATGATTTCGCTTCGCGGGGGCAACCACATATCGCTTCTTTTCGTCGACGGAAGATTCCACCGCAAAGGAGTCGGGACTCTTCTTATGACCGAACTGTGGAAGTTTATAGCAGAGCGCGGAGGGGATGAGTGTACGGTTAACGCTTCACCCTTCGGAGTTTCCTTTTACCACAGACTCGGCTTCGAAGATACGGCGGAGGAGTACGTTCAGGGCGGAATGCGTATCACACCGATGACCGTCAGTTTGAAGGGGCGCGTGTAGGTATATCTTTTACCCGGGGGGTTTGTATGGAATACATCAGCAGTAAAAACATCTGTCTCCTTATCAGAGACACTCTTAAATTAATCGACCGTCGACCGATGGATCACGGCTCGAAAACCGGTTATATCATGTGCAAAATGCTTATGGCCAAAGGCGGTTATGAGCAGTATGAACTTGCGGATTTTCTGCTTCTTGCCACGTTGCATGATATCGGTGTCTACAAGACCGGTGAAGTTGATTCGGTAAAAGAATTTGAATTTGTAAATCCCATGCCGCATTCAATTTACGGTTTTCTGTTCATGAAATATATTTCCCCGATGCCGGACAAAGCGAGAATGCTTCTGTATCACAGAACTCCCTGCTCGGAGCTGCGCAAAATGGATTTCGAGTACAAATTCGAAACCGAAGTGCTGATGCTTGCCGAAGCTGCGGACCGCTATTTCACGGCGATGGGCGATTCTTTCGATCATACGATTTTCAGAAGACAGGAAGGAAGCGTATATTCGGCCGAGGTTCTTGATTTGCTGGATGCGGCTGTGGAGAACGATGCAATTTTCATGCATCTGGCGGATGAATCGTACCAGATGGAGCTGGATGATATCCTTCAGTACATGATTTTCCCGAACGAAGAGAAAAAAACATACATGGAAATGCTGATGTACTGCATCGGTTTCAGAAGCGAGGAGTTTCTGATTGATGCGGTGACGAGTCTTTCGGTTGCGGAGGAGCTCGGAAGAATTCTTGAAATTAATGCCGAAGACCGTGAGAAACTATATTACGGAACACTTATTCACGATATCGGAATGATTTCCGTGCCGAAGGAGATTATCGAGGCGCCGAGGAAACTTTCCGCTGAGGAATTTGAAACTGTTAAACAGCATGTCGAAAAAGAAGAGCAGATTCTTCTGAACAGAGTGGCACCGGATGTCGTAAGCATTGCCGTGGCGCATCACGAAAGAATGGACGGCAGCGGTTATCCGAAGGGACTTACCTCGGACGATATGAACAATCTGCAGTATATTCTGCAGGTTGCCGATGTTGTAACGGGTATGACCTGTAAAAGAAGCTACAGAGAACCACTGACAAAAGAAGAAATAATTGAGCGCCTTTATGAGGAATCCGATGCAAGAAGGCTTCGCAGCAAGGTTATCAACGCTTTTATCGAGAACTATGACGAGATTATGGAGACCGTCGATGTTAAGAGCAGGGAAACAATGGCGAAATATGACCGTTTAAGAACGGCTTATATAAAGGTAAAAGACAAGTTGCACAATTCATAGACTGCGGAATATACAAATTGTCTTTTGCAATGATACAAATTGGCACATTTAACAATTTGACGTGTTTTTTCTTGTGTATTTGTGGTATAGCATATTCACGTCCCTTGTTCTATAATGTGTTTTGTATGGTGGTCGAGAGACCTTATCTTACTTATTTTAGGAGGAAATTTAAATGGCAGGATTATCCATGAAGAACATTTGCAAGGTATATCCCAACGGTTTTGAAGCTGTTAAGGATTTCAACCTTGAAATTGCAGATCAGGAGTTCATCATTTTCGTAGGACCTTCAGGTTGTGGTAAATCTACTACACTTCGTATGATTGCAGGTCTTGAAGATATCAGCTCCGGTGAATTAAGAATCGGTGAAAGATTAGTTAACGATGTAGAGCCTAAGGATAGAGATATCGCTATGGTATTCCAGAACTACGCTCTGTATCCTCATATGACAGTTTATGATAACATGGCATTCGGTCTTAAACTTAGAAAAGTTCCCAAGGATGAGATCGATAAGATGGTTAAGGAAGCAGCTAAGATCCTTGACCTTACTCCTCTTCTTGACCGTAAGCCCAAGGCTCTTTCCGGTGGACAGAGACAGCGTGTTGCCATGGGACGTGCTATCGTTCGTAACCCTAAGGTATTCCTTATGGACGAGCCTCTTTCAAACCTTGATGCTAAACTTCGTGTACAGATGCGTATTGAGATCGCTAAATTACACCAGAGATTAGGTACAACCATCATCTACGTAACACATGACCAGACCGAGGCTATGACACTTGGTACCAGAATCGTAGTTATGAAAGATGGTGTTATCCAGCAGGTTGATACACCTCAGAACCTTTACGACAAGCCTCAGAACCTCTTCGTTGCAGGTTTCATGGGATCACCTCAGATGAACTTCCTTGATGCTGTTGTAGAAGTTAACGGTGACGTTGCATACCTTAACGTTGCAGGTCATTCAATTCCTCTTCCTCCCAACAAGTCAAAGAAACTTATCGATGGCGGTTACGAAGGAAGAAGCGTTACATTCGGTATTCGTCCTGAAGACGTTTATGATTCAGAGATGTATGTTGAGACATCACCTATGAGCGTATTCGAATCAACTATTAAGGTTTACGAGCTTCTTGGTGCTGAAGTATTCTTATACTTCGATCTTGAGATGTTCCCTATGACCGCAAGAGTAGATTCCAGAACAACAGCAAGACCCGGCGATGTTATCAAATTCGCTCTTGATGTTGAGAAGATTCACGTATTCGATAAGGAAACAGAGCAGGTTATTACCAACTAGTTTCCCCTTCAATTTTGTTCACGAATCCCCGGTGTTTTGGCACCGGGGATTTTCTTTGTTTGCAAATTATTAAAATCGGAATTGACAATTGATTTCCGGTTTGTTATCATTCGATTAACAACATAAGAAAAGCGACGACGGAAAAGAGTAGTTTTTGTGTGACCATCCAGAGAGAATGACATTTGGTGGAAGTCATTTATGTGAGCCTTAGACGAAAACCATTCCCGAGCTGTCGGGCCGAAAATCAGAGTAAGCCCTTCCGTGAGCCTGCGTTAAAGGATAGGACTTGATGGAGTCTGAAGTGAAAAGTTAAGGTGGAACCGTGCTGATGCACCCTTAAGACGATATGAGAATATTGTCTTTTGGGTGCTTTTCTTATGCTGCAGACGGAAGAATTCACTGTGCAGGCTTGACTGCATGCGGTGAACGAATTTCGCGAAACTATTGTTTGAGCCATTAGGAGGCAGAAAGGAGCAACATATGAAAGTTTTATTCAGTAACGGAGAAATGAAGGAGTACGGTTTTGATGAGGCAGAAGGAAAGAAAGCCTTCTGGCACAGCAGCGCGCATGTACTGGCGCAGGCGGTAAAACGTCTTTATCCCGATGTAAAATGCGGTATCGGACCTGCAATTGAAAACGGTTTTTACTATGATTTTGAATTTCCGTGTCAGTTCCAGGAGGAAAATCTGCGGGAAGTGGAAGAGGAAATGAGAAAGATTGTAAAAGAATCCCTTTCGTTTCAGGTCGAAGAGAAGTCGCATGAAGATGCGATTGCGTATATGGAAAGCATAAACGAGCCTTATAAGGTGGAATTAATCCGGGAACTTCCGCAGGACGAAAGAATCAGTTTTTACAGTCAGGGGGATTACCGTGAATTCTGTGCGGGACCGCATATTTCGAATACGTGTCAGATTAAGGCAATCAAGCTGTTATCTGTAGCCGGTGCATACTGGCGCGGCAGTGAGAAGAACAAAATGCTTACAAGAATATATGGAATATCTTTCCCGAAGGCATCGGAGCTGGAAGCATATCTTCATATGATGGAGGAAGCAAAGGCGCGCGATCACAGGAAACTCGGCAAGGAACTTGAGCTTTTTGCTCTTATGGAGGAAGGTCCCGGATTACCGTTCTATCTTCCCAAGGGACTTATTCTTAAAAATCTGCTTATTGATTATTGGCGGAAGATTCATTCACGTGAGGGATATCAGGAGCTTTCAACGCCGATAATGCTGATGAAAGGTATTTGGGAACAGTCCGGACATTGGGAACATTATCGTGAGAATATGTATCTGACGAGAGTTGATGATACAGAGTATGCAATCAAACCGATGAACTGCCCGGGAGGAATGCTGGTGTATAAAAGCAAATCTCATTCCTACAGAGAATTTCCGATGAGAGTCGGCGAACTCGGAATTGTACACCGCGCCGAAAAAACGGGAAGATTGCACGGACTGATGCGTGCGAGATGTTTTACGCAGGATGACGCACATATTTTCATGCGCGAAGATCAGGTTGAGTCGGAAATTCAGGGGGTTATCAGACTGATAGAAGAGGTGTATTCTAAATTTGGATTCTCCTATGAAATCGAGCTTTCAACAAGACCGGAGAATTCCATCGGAAGCGACGAGGATTGGGAGCTTGCTACGAATTCACTGAAATCCGCGGTAGAGAATATCGGAAAATCATATTCCGTTAATGAGGGTGACGGAGCCTTTTACGGACCGAAGCTGGATTTCCATCTGAAGGATTCCATCGGAAGAACGTGGCAATGCGGAACAATACAGCTTGATTTCCAGCTTCCGCAGAGATTCGACCTTGACTATATCGGAGAAGACGGTGAAAAGCACAGACCGATAATGCTGCATCGGGTTGTCTTCGGTTCAATCGACCGTTTTGTCGGCATTCTGATTGAGCATTATGCAGGCAAATTCCCGCTTTGGCTTGCTCCGGTGCAGGTTAAAATTCTTCCGGTTTCTGAAAAATATCTTGATTATGCGAAAACGGTTGCGGCCGAACTTCGTGAGAGAGGGGTTCGTGTTGAAATTGACGAACGTGATGAGAAGCTTGGCTTGAAAATTAGGGAAGCACGGTTAAGTAAGGTTCCGTTTATGATGATACTTGGAGAAAAAGAGCAGGCGGCACATACGGTTTCCGTAAGAGTCAGAGATGCGGTCGAAGGCAAACAGGAGCTGGGTGAAATGAACTTGGAGGAATTTTTATGTCAGAACAATTTTTAACTTTAATGGCCGATTTGGATGAGAAGTCACAAATTCACATGGCTAAATGGTACGAAGTATTACAAAAGGAAGGCTTTACGGGCGCACAGACGCCCGGCCTGCCTTATCACATCAGCCTTGCGACATATCCGCTTGAAAAGGAGAATGAAGTAAAGGAGCAGGTAATAAAAGCAGCATCTGAGTTTGCACCTTTTGAACTTCATTTCAGTCATATCGGAATGTTTGCAGGCGGAAAGGTTGTTTTTGCCGCTCCCGAGAGAACTCAGGCTCTCGACGAACTGCAGAAGGCATGTGACCTTTTTCCGAATCCGAATTATCCATGGACGCCGCATGCAACACTGATTCTGGATGAGCCGGAAACAATAAGCCGGGCATTACCGTCGGCCGTCAAGTCTTTTACCCCGTTTATGGGGACTGTTACACGTCTTCATCTGTGTGCGTTCTGGCCGACAAGGGAGATAGTAAGCATCGAGTTAAAAGAAAGAAGATAAAAAAAGTTCCCTAAAATAATATTGCTG
>JAKSSB010000087.1 GCA_024403285.1 Lachnospiraceae bacterium
GGATACGTTCGCTTTCCACCTGATTGCATGCGGTCCTTCGTGAACCGACAGCATATAGCCGATTCCGTGGCCGGTTCCGCATTTGTAGTCGTCACCTTCCTCCCACATGGGAGCCCGTGCGAGGATATCGAGATTGATTCCCGTGCAGCCTTTCATGAAAACCGCGTTCTGAAGTGCAAGCATTCCCCTGACTACGCGTGTATAATCATGTTTCATTTCGTAAGTCGCATCGCCGATTGCTATGGTTCTTGTGACGTCGGTTGTTCCGCCGAGCCATTGTCCGCCGCTGTCGACAAGATAGAGATTTCCCGGTTTTATTTCAACCGGCCTCTCTTCGCTGTCCTCATAGTGCATCATCGCGCCGTTTGGACCGTATGCTGAAATCGTGTCAAATGACAGGTCGAAACAATCCGGATCGGCAAGTCTTAATGAGTCAAGTTTTATACGGGCTTCCGACTCCGTCGCGCAGGGATTTTTCTTCATTTCCCGTAAAAACGATGCCAGAACACACGAATCCTTTTCATAAACTTTTCTGATATTCTCTATCTCTTTCTCTGTCTTGACCGCCATCATTCTGAAAATTCCGCAATCGTCATCCTGAACGGACATTGCGTTTGCTTCGATTTTTTGGCAGATTCCGGTATTTGCGCTTCCTTCATCGATGCAGACTTTCAAGCCCCTGACTTTCCGTGCGATGTCTTCTGCCGCATTTTCGTAGAATGAAACCTTGAAACCTTCCTCTTCAGCATATTTCAGAATCTCATCGTTTATCACTTCTTTATATAAATACAGAACAGCTTCGGACTTTGAGATATAAGAATACGAAAAAGCCACCGGATTATGCACGATATCGCATCCGCGCACATTGAAAATATACATATTGATGCTCAGATCGGCATTTATGACGGCGTCGTAATTTTTCTCCGCAAGTTTTTCTCTGATAACCGAAAGTTTCTCGGATGTTCTCATTCCGCATAAATCATTGGAAAGCACGGATACTTTTCCCGGTAAAAGACTTACCGTCGGAGCCCCAAGTTTTTCCAGAGCCGCAAAAGGAATCGAGTATCCTTCATCGGGTTTAAAAGTAATATTACGGTCGGAAGAAATACTCTTTTCGAACCGTGAAAAAAGAAGTTTCGGAAGAACAAACGGATTGTACATAACAGTGGATTTGTCGGGAATTCTTTTACCGATAAAATCACTGAGGGAAGGAACGTCCGTCTCTCCCATCTTCATAAGAGTAATTCCGGTTCCCTCAAGCTGATTGGCCGCCTGAATAAAATATCTGCCGTCCGTCCAAAGATATGCATCTTCCCTGCCGATTAAAAGCTTGCCGTTCGAACCGTCAAAGCCCGAAAAACATGTTCTCAGTTTGTATGATTCGTTAGTGTATTCAGTTCCGTGCTCGTCGGCGTCATCAAGCAGATAATAATCTGCACCCGAATGTGCCATATATTCTCTTAAAAGATTGATTTTTGCGCATATATCAGCCATTGCAATCTCCTTTACATTTTTTATTCAGCCATTACCTATTCTAATTTCGAATCATGTGAATTTCAAGGATATAAATATGTCGTCATTGTAAAAAAAGTCTAAAAATTATGTTAACTGCTTGTAAGGAGCAAATACGATATGATAGAATAATACATGCGTATTTTATATAAGAAAGGCAGGTAATATTAGGCATGGAACTTAATAAATATACTGAAATAACACCCGACATTATCCGCTTGGCTCAGATGACTGAAGATTCCAGTTATATCGAGAACGAACTTTTTGCAAAATACGAAGTCAAAAGGGGATTGCGTGATTTAAACGGCAAGGGAGTTCTTGCCGGACTGACTCACATTTCTGATGTAAGAGCCAATAAACTTGTTAACGGAGAACAGGTCCCGATTCACGGAAATCTGTTTTACCGCGGATACAATGTCAAAGACCTTGTTAACGGTTTCGCATCCGAGAACCGTTTCGGATATGAGGAAGCTACATATCTTCTTCTGTTCAACAAGCTTCCGGATAAAAAAGAACTTGAAAATTTCTGCAAGCTGCTTAACGGTTATCGTTCAATGCCGACGAATTTTGTCAGGGATATTATTATGAAAGCGCCGAGTAAGGATATGATGAATACACTTGCAAGAAGTGTACTTACATTGTATTCATATGACGATAAAGCGGATGACACATCACTTCCGAATGTTCTTCGTCAGTCGCTTCAGCTTATAGCGCTTTTCCCTGAATGGGCTATTTACGGATATCAGGCTTATTCACACTACCAAAACGGCAACTCGCTTTTTATCCATAATCCCATAGATTCTTTGTCGACGGCCGAGAATATTCTTCATATGTTAAGGCCCGACAGCAAATATACCAAACTTGAAGCACAGCTTCTCGATCTTGCACTGGTTCTTCATATGGAGCACGGCGGCGGTAACAACTCGACTTTTACACCACATGTCGTAACCAGTACTCTTACAGCGACCTACTCCACCAGCGCAGCCGCTATCGGTTCACTTAAAGGCCGCAGACACGGCGGTGCCAACAGCAAAGTTGTTCAGATGTTCGACGACATGAAGAAAACGGTAAAAGACTGGAAAGACGAGGACGAAGTAAGCGATTACCTGAAGAAACTGCTTCACAAGGAAGCATTCGACAATGCCGGACTTATTTACGGTGTAGGTCATGCAATTTATTCAAAATCCGATCCCAGAGCTGTAATTCTTAAAACATATGTTGAGAAGCTTTCTGCCGAGAAAGGTTTGACCAACGAGTTCGAACTTTACTCACTTGTTGAAAGACTTGCTCCGGAAATCATTGCAAACGAGCGCAAGATGTACAAAGGTGTTTCGGTCAATGTCGACTTCTATTCCGGATTTGTATATAACATGCTCGGCATTCCTTACGAACTCTTCACTCCCATGTTTGCCATCGCCAGAATTGCAGGATGGTCCGCACATCGTCTTGAAGAACTTGCCAACCACGGCAAAATCATCAGACCTGCATACCGTCCGATTGGTGAAGACAATGAATATGTTCCTTTGGGCGAAAGAGATTAAATTCCGAATTTTAAGCATATTAAAACCCTCAAATGTCATTCGGCATTTGAGGGTTCATTATTTCTTAATTCTATTTGGCTTCAACAAGCTTGTAACTGTAATCCACAGACATTCCTTCCACGGAATTCAGTTCACCGAAGGTTTCAACTACACGTTCTGCAATCTCCGCCGACTGCTCGCTTGTCGCATCGGTAAGAAGGACAACATATTGAAAACTTGAATATCTCGTTGTAACATCTCCCTGTCGAAGTGAATAAATAACGGCAGGTGCAAGAGTCTTGATAGCTGGCTCAAGCACTTCGGTACTTAAGTTCGCTTCGTGCTTGCAGGATAAGGTAAAAAGACCGATGTTAGCCGTCTGCCCCGTTCTGCCGATTGTTCTCGAAACATAATGGAATATGTGCTTGAAGCCCTCATATTCAACCTTGTAAGCTCCGGAAGCGCCTGTTCTTTCAATAATCATACGCTCCAGTCTCGACATATCGGCTTCTATATCGGCACCGTCAATTGCTTTTTTGGTCAGAGTCTCTCTCTCCTTATAGAAATGGAATGAATTCTTGCCGTTCTGTTTAACAAAATACAGCGCCTTGTCAGCTTTTCCGTAAAGCGATTCAAAATCAATTCCGTCCTCGGGATAAGAAGATACGCCGATTGAGACTCCGGCTTTGAACTTCTCATCAAGAACTTTCTTAATCTCAACCTCAGTAGTCTCAAGAAGCTGCTGACACAATTCCTTAATGTCATTCTCCGTATAATCGCTCTTTAAAAACATCGCAAACTCATCGCCTCCGAGTCGAGCTGCGGTGTCCTTGACGCCTACGGAGTTCTGGAGGATTTCAGCAATCTTACAGATTACGGAATCTCCAAGTATATGTCCGTAATTGTCATTTATACTCTTAAAGTTATCTACATCAATAATGATAAAAAATGCTTTGCGATTCTTCTGTTCAAGAAAATGCGCAATCTCATCTTCCAGATATTTACGGTTCCATATACCCGATAAAGCATCTTTGCGCGCAGTCATTGAAAGATTCTTACGAAGATCTTCCATTTGAAGAATTTTGGCAATACGTGAAAGCATAACCTGCGGTTCAAACGGTTTGAGAATGAAATCCATTGCACCCATTCTGAGGCCTTTGATTTCACTTTCTCTTTGATCGTCGACGGTAAGGAAAACAACCGGAATCGATGAAGTCTCCGGATCTTTTTTGATAATTTCAAGTGTCTGATAGCCGTCAAGTTCCGGCATTCTTACATCAAGAAGAATTAAATCGGGTTTAACTTTCTTGAGGAATTCAAGTGCCTGGTGCCCGGACTTTGCAAGTGAAAGTTTATACGTATCCTGCAAAACTTCCGCAGCACATTTCAAATTGGTAGTCACATCATCAACTATCAGAATATGTTTTCTGTTATCGTTATCCATCTGTATCCTTCCCCCAAAGGCATATAGCCATAGATCACAAATCAGCAGTTTATATTATTACAGGCCAAGAAATGATGCGATGCTCTTCTCCATTTCTTCCTTGTCAATTACAGTATCATGCAGTACCGGAGCACTCTCAAGTTCACTGACTGCAGCGGGTACGGAAATATTTGCCACCTTTGAAAGACGTGTAATGAGTTCGAAATCGTCTTTGTCGGATTTCTCGTTCTCAATAGCTTCGATAACACTTCTTGTAAACTTGAAAGGACTGGCTGTTGATACGATTACATTCGGTGTATTGTCTCCTGTTTCTTTAACGTACTTGGAATAAACTCCCGAAGCAACAGCCGTATGTGTATCGATAACATAACCCGTTTTCTCGAATATATCGTGAATAGTGGCACTAACCTCATCCTGAGTGCAGAAACCGCCGACGAAATCAGCCATCTCATTTTTCATTTCGGATGTAATCTCATATTTACCGGTCGCAGAAAGAGACTTCATAAGTTCCGAGTTTTTGTTCGAATCGGCACCTGCGGAGAAGTAAATCAGTCTTTCAAGGTTACTTGAAATAAGAATATCCATTGAAGGTGACGATGTCAGAATGAATTCTCTGTTTCTGTCGTAAATACCTGTCTTGAAGAAATCGAACAATACCTTGTTGTCATTCGAAGCACAGATAAGCTTATTCACGGGAAGACCGATTTTCTTTGCATAATATCCGGCAAGAATATTACCGAAGTTTCCTGTCGGAACAGTGAAATTAATCTTATCTCCGGCTGAAATTCTTCCTTCGAGAACAAGACGCGAATATGCGAATACATAATATGCAACCTGCGGAATAAGTCTTCCGATGTTAATCGAATTGGCAGATGAGAAACAGAATCCTTTCTTCTCCAGTTCGGCATTGAAAGCATCGTCTCCGAAAATGTTCTTAACCCCGGTCTGCGCATCGTCGAAATTACCGGTGATACCGATAACCTTAACATTGGCACCTTTCTGGGTAACCATCTGTTTCTCCTGAACTTTACTTACACCGTATTTCGGGTAAAAGACAACGATTCTTGTGCCCGGAACATCAGCAAAACCTGCAAGTGCGGCTTTGCCGGTATCACCGCTGGTTGCCGTAAGAATAACGATTTCCTTGTCTACGTTGTTCTTCTTTGCTGCAACAGTCATAAGATGAGGCAGAATTGAAAGTGCCATATCCTTAAATGCAATTGTAGCTCCGTGGTAAAGTTCAAGGTAATATGTTCTGTCAACTTCGGCAAGAGGTGCAATTTCCTCTGTGTCAAACTTGGTATCGTAAGCTCTCTCGATGCAGCCCTTAAGCTCCTCTTCTGAATAATCGGTAAAGAAAAGTTTCATTACCTCATACGCAACTTCCCTGTAATTCATCTTGGCAAGTTCGTCAAATGACTTGTCAAGCTTCGGGAATGAACACGGAACGAAAAGACCCCCGTCCTTCGAAATACCCTTAATAATTGCCGCCGAAGCGGGAACCGACACTGAATTGTCTCTTGTTGAAGTATACTTAATATCCATATTTATACCAGCTTTCATAAAATTATCATTCGAATTATATCACACAAACATCAAAAAATAAATAGTTTATATCCGTTGCGAATCTTCGGGAATATCCTTGATAAGATGCCTGTTTTCGTTTGCTTTTTCGGATATTTTTTTGTGGTAAAAAGTATCCACATAATCAAACTCGTACAAGTTCACAAATCCGAGTTCTTTTAACACGGAAAGACTCATCTTTGCTTCATCCGCCTTATGAAAATATGGAATCGTGGGAATTTTAACTGTTATCCGGTCCGCTCCGACAGTATCTTTTAAATAATTCAGATTATGGTAAAAGACATCGAAATCTCCGCCGGTATACTCGTGATAGCGCAGAGGATCCATGTCTTTAACATCTATATAAAAATGATCGATAAGGCTGATTACCCCGGACAGATTCTCCCGTGGAACATTTAAAGAGCTTTCGAGATAGAACTTCCATCCCGTCTTTTGATATTTAAGAATAAATTCTCTTATGAATTCAGAATTAAGAAGCGGTTCGCCCCCACCAAAGGTAACTCCGCCGTTTGTAGATAGAAAATAAAGATTGTCAATTTTAAGTTTGTCATAAAGTTCGTCTGCCGTATATTCACGAATATGTGTGGCAGAACCGTCCCAGCAGGCCGGATTTAAGCATAATCTGCATCGCAATGTACAGCCCGTTGAACAGACAAGAGTGGATACGCCGTCTCCGTCCGTACCCATTCTCAGTCTGTCATATCCAAATACAGGAAGCTTTATCGATTCCATAGACTCTTCCTTTGTCTTCAATAATATGTTAATACACCGTACGCACTACTCAACCATACCGTCCGGGTTATCACAGGTAATCCCACCTTCAATAACTTCCGATGTACTCTCAATATATTCTTCGGAAGAAATGTACTCTTCGCTGCAGTCTTCCGAATCTGTACAGGGATCAACGAATTCGCCCATAACATCCGGTTCCATCAATGTCGGTTCTCCGCCGAGTTCCATAGGATCTATCAAAAAATCCGGACCGGAACAGGCAACTGTGCCAAGCGCAGCAACACCTACGCCTGCAAGAATGATTTTTTTACCTAGTGTTGCGCTTTGGGCAGGTTCATCTTCAAGATATTTAACCTCGGCTTCACATTTCGGACATGTACCGGTACATTCTCCCTGATAAGGGCACTCGCGGACAGCATACTCGATACCGTTGGCATCCGCTATACTTTTTCTGATTTGTTTAAGACTTTTACACTTAGCTTTACCGTTACTCATAATTATTTCCCCTTTCCGATTCACTACATTGTTTCGGGTTCACCTATCAAATCACTGAAATCGGGAATTTCTATTGAAGGAACTTCAACAGAAGGAATCTCTGTATCAGTACCGTTCTCTCCGGTTCCGTCTTCAGTGCTCTGTTCTGAAGCGTCTTCACCCGACTGTGTTCCGTCATCTTCAACGCCGACACCGTTCTCTGTATCTGCCTGAGTAAGCGGTGTTCCGTTTGAGGAACATGCGGTCTCATTTTTCTTATATTTCTGGTCAAGAAGATACTGATCGTAATCTTCAATACTGATTGTTACCCATCCCCAGCTTTTATCCGTGCCTGAAACCATATAATAATTAAATCCAATTTCAAGGCCTACCGGTGTAAAGAAAACTATATTACATGACGAATCATTAAGCATATCGGCAATTTCCGATACAGAAAGTTCCGCTACTGCTTCAACATATCCGTTCTGAGCATCGTTGGTGTCTTTAAAGAGCTGTCCCATTGCATCGTCTGCTTTAAAAATGGAATCATTCTCAATAATTTCGCCTTTTTCAAGGTCAATATTAATTGTATACACGTAATGGGTGTAATTGTAATACTGAGACTGATCGGGATAAATATTCGATTCAAAAAGAATACTCATCTTCACATCATCATTGTAGATGCAGAAGGAATCAACCGCAAATGCAATACTGCTTATCTCGCCGTATGAAGTATTACCTTTGAGATACTCGGTAAGATCGTAAAGGGTGATATTTTTGATTTCTTTGTTTAACTTATCAAGATTCGGAATGTTTTTACCGTTATCCTTGATTTCAACATAAGCCATCTTTCCGTTAATATCGATTCCTGCCGAAGTCTGGTCTTCGTAATCGATGAAGTGTCTTCTTACCGAATAACCGTACGATGTATCAAAGCTGTCCATGAACTGTTCGTAATACGGTCCCGAAAAAGTATCTCTGGCATGATTTGTATGATTCGAACCGAAAGTCGATTCGTAATCACTCTTTAAATAAACGTCGTTTTTACCGTTTGTTGAATCGTTATTCTTCGATGCATTCGAAGTCTGGTTGTCAAAATCATCTACAGAAGCCCTGGCATGGTCCTGTCTTTCATAAGTATAGGTAGTTGTTGATGTACTCGGTGTGGATATCGGATTTGTCGTACCCGGAGTGGATGTTCCGGCAACGCCCAAAGCAGAAATAATTACAAATCCTATGCAGCAAATAATTGAACCGAGAACAACAAGTGCGGGAATACCGATTCCAAGAATAAGTCCCCAGCGAACGCCCTTCTTCTTAGGCGCAGCAGTATCAAATTCAGGATTCTGCATATACCCCTGTGCCGGATTTGCATTATATTGAGGCGCGGGGTTGGTTCCATAGCCTGGAAACGTATTGTTATCGAATGTCGTTGTCTGATTTGTGTTATTCATTCCATAGTTCGACATAGGATTTGAATCAAACGCCGGTGCGGGATT
>JAKSSB010000088.1 GCA_024403285.1 Lachnospiraceae bacterium
TGGGCGAACCTGATTGAAGAGATTATTCCGGAGAATGCGATAAGGGTTCGTATTGAGAAAGATATTACCAAAGGCTGCGACTACAGAAAGATTACAATAGAGTAAACGTAATAAATTAAGAACGGGGAACATGAAATGAAAATACTGGCACTTGATTCATCCGGAATTCCGGCAAGTGTGGCTCTGCTTGAGGACAATGTACTTAAAGCCGAGTATACAATCAATCACAAGAAAACTCATTCGCAGACGCTTTTGCCGATGCTTGATGAGATTAAGAATATGACCGAACTTGAACTTGATTCGGTTGATGCCATAGCGCTTACCGCGGGCCCGGGATCTTTTACCGGACTGCGAATAGGAAGTGCCACGGCGAAAGGAATCGGGCTGGCTCTTTCCAAACCGTTAATTGCGGTGCCTACGGTCGATGCCATCGCTTACGGCATGTACGGAACGGAGAGTCTTATCTGTCCGATTATGGATGCACGAAGAAATCAGGTTTATACGGGAGTTTATGAGTTCGTAAATGCGCAGGATAAGCCGGAAGGGATATATGTAACCGGTGATGAGCACGGATATGAGTTTATTGTCAGAATGCCGCAGTGTGCAGTCGACATAGCGGAACTTTGCGACAGACTGAACGAATTTAACCGTCCGGTTGTTATGTGCGGTGACGGTGTACCTGTTTTTAAAGACAGACTGAATGAACTTTTGAAAGTTCCGTATACATTTGCACCTTCGCACCTTTCACTTCAGAAAGCGGGCTCGGTGGCCACACTGGGTGCGATTATGTATCGAAAGGGAATGACACAGACGGCGGCGGAACATTCGCCGGAGTATCTCCGTCTTTCACAGGCAGAAAGGGAGCGCAAAGAGAAGAATGGATTGTAATGTTCGTCCCGCAACCGAAAGCGATGTTTCTTTTATCTCGGAGGCAGAGAAAAGTCTGTTCGTCGATGCCTGGTCGAAGAAGGGAATCGCAGAGGAATTCACAAATGAATATGCGAAGCTTTTCATAGCCGAGGCCGGCGGTGCCAAAGTCGGATACTGCATCGTAATCGAGTCGTTTGATGAGGCTGACATCGTTCGAATCGGAGTTATGCCCGAATTCAGACGTAACGGATTTGCGACTTCACTTCTGGAGTATGTTTTTGAGGACGGCGACCGAAAAGGAATTATGTTTTACAATCTGGAAGTCCGCAAAAGCAATTCACCCGCGAGGGCTCTGTATGAGAGATGCGGATTTCTGCTTGAAGGATACAGGCCGGGATTTTATTCTTCCCCGAAGGAAGATGCGGCTATGTACAGATATGAAAGAACAGGTAATTAATTTATGCTTGATGTATGTCTTTTGGGTACCGGAGGAATGATGCCTCTGCCTTACAGATGGCTGACATCTCTGATGGTACGTTATAACGGTAAAAGCATTCTCATCGACTGCGGTGAGGGTACTCAGGTGGCTCTTAAAGAAAAAGGATGGAGTCCCAAACCGATTGATATTATTTGTTTTACCCATTTTCATGCGGATCATATAAGCGGTCTTCCGGGTATGTTCCTTACGATGGGTAATTCCGACAGAACGGAACCTCTTACGATTATCGGTCCGAAAGGTGTCGAGAAAATCGTGAATTCCTTAAGGTGTATAGCCCCGGGACTTCCGTTCGAAATTAAATTTATTGAGATTACGGAACCCGAAGCCGAAATTGAATTCGGGGATTTAAAGATTAAAGCTTTTAAAGTTTCGCATAATGTCACATGTTACGGATATTCGATTTCCGTTTCGCGTGCGGGAAGGTTCGATGTTGAGAGAGCCAAGTCTCAGAACATAGAGATGAAGTACTGGAGCAGACTCCAGAAGGGTGAGACGATTGAAGCGGACGGAAGGGTTCTTACTCCGGACATGGTTCTCGGTGAGAGCAGAAAAGGTCTTAAAGTAACTTATACGACGGACACAAGACCTTGCGAAAGTATCGTAAGAAATGCCGCCGGGTCGGATCTTTTCATTTGCGAAGGAATGTACGGCGAAGATGACAAGATTGATAAAGCGAAGGAACATAAGCACATGACATTTTACGAAGCCGCCGATATGGCCAGGCAGGCGGATGTCAGGGAAATGTGGCTAACCCATTACAGTCCGTCGCTTACGAATCCGAAAGAGTATATCGGTCGGGTCAGACATATTTTCGCAAATTCGCATGCGGCGAAGGACGGAAGAAGCATAGATTTGTGTTTTGAAGATGAAGAGTAAATTCTGAAAATTTGTGTTTGGAAGATAATAAATAAATTCTGAAGAAAGGAGGACGGTTATGAAACTTCGTAAGATAATCTACGGTGTGATAGTCGTATTGATGCTCGCAGTTTTTATACTCGGAGCGTTTATACTGCTTAATAAGAAGAACAGTGAAGAGTCAACGGAAGAGAATGTCAACGTAACCGCCCTTACCGAAATTCTTCTTCAGGATCTGAATAAGAATTATCCTCCGACTCCGAAGGAGCTGTTGAAGTATTACAGTGAAATCACATGCTGTTTTTACAATAATGAATTAAACGAAGATGAGCTTGTCAAACTGGCGGGCAAAGCCAGAGAAATATATGATGACGAACTTGTCGCAACAATGACCGACGAGGAATACGTCAAATCACTGAAGGAAGATATCCTTAATTTTAAGTCGCAGAATATTGTCGTTTCCGGCTACAGCGTGTCTGCAAGTACGGATGTGGAGCTGTTCAGTCAGAACGGTTATGACTGTGCAAGACTTTATGCCACATACAGACTTCGCCAGGGTACCGAATATATTTATTCAAACGAGGTATTTATTCTGCGTAAAGATGAAGGCGGCCACTGGAAAATATACGGCTGGGCACTTGACCAGAACGAAGCGGATGAGGAGACTGATGTTGAAAACGCGGAAGCATCGGCACCGGTTCTTTCTTTTGTTCCGAATATGGTTTCGGAGGGTGCAAACGGAGGTTTAAATGAGTAGCGATTGTTTAATACTGGCAATTGAAAGTTCCTGTGATGAAACGAGTGCCGCAGTTGTTCGAAACGGCAGGGAAGTTCTTTCAAATGTCATTTTTTCACAGATAGATTTACATACGCTTTACGGAGGTGTTGTTCCGGAGATTGCGTCAAGGAAGCATATCGACAAAGTCAATCAGGTAATTGAAGAAGCACTTGATAAAGCCGGCGTAACATTAAAAGACATTACGGCCATTGCCGTAACATACGGCCCCGGACTCGTGGGCGCGCTTCTCGTCGGAGTGTCGGCTGCAAAGGCTATCGCTTTTGCAACAGGACTTCCTCTTGTGGGAGTGCATCATATCGAAGGACATATTTCAGCTAACTTTATTGCCAATCCGACACTTGAACCGCCTTTCGGATGTCTTGTTGTTTCCGGCGGACATACTCATCTGGTGGAAGTCAAGGATTACGGCAAATATGAAATAATCGGAAGAACATATGACGATGCGGCCGGAGAGGCTTTCGACAAGGTTGCGAGAGCAATCGGTCTCGGTTATCCGGGCGGACCGAAAGTTGATAAGATTTCAAACGAGGGAAATCCCGAGGCAATTCATTTTCCGCGTGCCAAAGTCGGTGACAGCGGATATGATTTCTCTTTCAGCGGACTTAAATCGGCGGTTCTGAATTATCTGAACAGCTGTGAAATGAAGAATGAGCAGATAGTGGTTGCGGATGTGGCCGCATCATTTCAGAAAGCGGTTATCGATGTCCTTGTCGGCAATTCGATGCAGGCGGTTGAACAGTACGGCTTTAAGAAATTTGCGATAGCCGGCGGAGTAGCTTCGAACTCTCATTTGAGAGCTGCTTTTGAAGAAGCCTGCAGCAAACGCGGAGTGGAATTTTTCCTCCCGCCTCCGATTCTTTGCACTGACAATGCGGCAATGATCGGTGCTGCCGGATATTATGAGTATATTAACGGAACGAGACACGGACTGGATTTAAATGCCATTCCGAATTTAAGACTCGGCGAGAAATAACCGGAGGATTTTTGATGAGTAAATCAGTTGCGATTGTTCTCTCGGGCGGAAAAGGATCAAGGATGAATTCGGATATCCCCAAACAGTATATGGAAGTTTGCGGACATCCGATTCTTTTCTATTCGCTCAGAACATTTGAAGAATCCGAAATCGATGAAATAGTGCTTGTTACGGCCCCCGGGGACGAGGAATTCTGCCGCAGAGAAATAGTTGAGAAGTATAATTTAACCAAAGTGGGAAGAATAGTTGCCGGCGGAAGCGAGCGTTTCAATTCCGTGTATAACGGTCTTCTGGCGATTGAAGAAGCCGATTATGTGCTGATTCATGACGGAGCAAGACCTTTCGTTACGGGGGATATTATTTCGAGAAATCTTGAAGCTCTTAAGTCTGACCGCGCGGTTGTTACGGGTATGCCTTCGAAGGATACCGTTAAAATATCCGACGACGAAGGATACGTTTCTTTTACCCCGAATCGTGCGAATGTCTGGAATGTACAGACTCCGCAGTCGTTTGATTTCCATCTGGTAAAAGATGCGTATACGAAACTTCTCGAGTCGAAGAATACGTCTGTTACGGATGATGCGCAGGCTGTGGAACTTTTCGGTAACTGTCGTGTCAGATTTGTTGAGGGAAGCTATACGAACATCAAGATTACAACACCCGACGATCTGATTGTAGCTGAGAAAATACTGGGTTAAAAATGGACAGAGTAGTTTTTCATGTTGATGTAAATTCCGCCTTTCTATCATGGTCGGCAGTCAAAATGCTGACTAAAGGTGCCAAAACCGATTTGCGCGAAGTTCCCGCCATCGTCGGAGGGGACGCTTCAACGCGCCACGGTATAGTTCTGGCCAAATCAATCCCTGCCAAAAAATATGATATTGTTACAGCCGAACCGGTGGCAAGCGCAATGCGCAAATGCCCCGGTCTTGTTGTCGTTGAACCGGATTTTGAAACATATTCAAGCGAGTCGCGCAAATTCATAGCGATTCTGAACGAATATACCGACAAAGTCGAACAGTTCAGCATAGATGAAGCATTCATGGATATGACCGGAACCAAGCTTTTGTTCGGAGAACCGGTTGATGTGGCGAACAGAATCAGAGAGAGAATACATGAGGAACTGGGGTTTACCGTTAACATAGGAATTTCATCGAACAAACTTCTCGCCAAGATGGCGAGCGATTTTAAGAAACCCGACAGAACACATACTCTTTTCCCTGAAGAAATACCGGAGAAGATGTGGCCTTTGCCGATTGAAGATTTATTCGGATGCGGCAAATCGGCTTCAGCGAGACTTCGCTCGGTCGGTATTTTTACCATAGGCGATCTTGCAAAAGCGGATGACGATTATCTGTACGGAATAATGAGAAACGGCGGACTTATGCTCAAAACTTCCGCACTCGGTCTTGATGATTCGCCGGTTAATCCAATCAGGGAGGAGAATAAGGGATACGGTCATTCCGTGACGGTTCCTTTCGATATAACGGACAGCGCGGAAGCCAAAAAAGTTCTGCGTGACTTGACGGACAAAGTCTGCGCGAGGGTAAGAAGACACGAGGTTAAAATTACGGTGCTGAGCGTTTCAATCAGATTTTCCAATCTGAAAAGGGTTTCGCATCAGTGCGTGATGCCTGTCCCGACGAATGTTTCCGATGAAGTTTACGCAAATGTCTGCAAGCTCTTCGACGAGAAGTGGGACGGAACACCGATAAGACTTCTGGGAGTTTCCGCGAACAAGGTTACGAACGAAAGCGAAGCAAGGCAGCTGTCGCTTTTCGATACAACGGATTATGAGAAACTGTCCAAGGTCGATAAGGCGATGGATGAAATCCGTTCCAAATTCGGAGACAAGTCGGTAAAGCGCGGTTCAAAATTGTAGAACAAATGGTTTACCATAATTATTTTATGTAAATCTCATATCTTTATGGAAAAGTTGATACGGGTAAAAGATGCAGTAAACAGATTGTGGGTAAAAATATAATGCGAATCGATAATTTTCTTGTGGCAAACAATGAAAATTTAAGATAAAATATTTACGAAAAAATATTTTTTCAGGAGGGTTACAAATGAGCAAAAGTGCCAAAGACATCATTGCCATGATCGAAGAGCAGGAGATTGCAATGGTGGACTTCAAAATGGTTGACATTAACGGACAGTTCCGTCATGTTACCATTCCTGCAGCTAATTTTACCGAGGATATGATGACGGACGGCGTCGGATTTGATGCTTCAAATTACGGATACGCAGTAATTGAGAAATCCGACATGGTTTTCATTCCGGATCCCGACACGGCAATGATCGATCCTTTCTGTGACATTCCGACTCTTTCTATGACCGGAAATGCCATGATTATCGATTATCCCGAGAACAGACCTCTTAAGCAGTATCCGAGAAACATCGTACTTGCCGCTGAGCAGTACATGAAGGATACAGGCATTGCGGATACAATGCTTATTCTTCCGGAATTCGAATTCTATCTTTTCGACAATGTAGGCTGGGAAGTTAAGCCGGAGAGCAACGGAGTTCATCTCGATGCTGTTCAGGCTCACTGGAATTCCGATACCGAAGGATTCGGATGCGTTGTTCCCAAACAGAAGGCTTACCATGTTGCCAAACCGTTCGATGTTTCTTTCGAGTGCAGATCGGAAATGTGCATGGAGATTGAGAAAGCGGGTATTCCGGTTAAGTATCATCATCCCGAAGTCGGTGCCGCAGGTCAGTTCGAAATCGAGCCTAAACTTATGCAGATGTCGAAGATGGCAGACGGAACAATGATGATTAAATACATTATTCACAATATGGCTTTGAAGTACGGCCTTTCCGCAACACTTATGCCGAAGCCCGTCATGGGAGAAGCCGGAAGCGGTATGCATGTTCACATGCTTTTACTTAAAGACGGAGAACCTGTTTTCTCGGATGATAACGGTTATTCGCATCTTTCCGAAACCGCACATTATTTCATGGGCGGACTTCTTAAACATATTGCTGCTTTGTGTGCAATCACAAATCCTTCAACGAACTCATTCAAACGTCTCGTTCCCGGATTCGAGGCACCCGTAACAGTCGGATACGCAACCTCCAACAGAAGTGCGGTTATCAGAATCCCGGCTTACGCCAAGTCTCCCAAGATGAGAAGATTCGAGTTAAGAAACCCGGATGCCACATGCAATCCTTACTTCGCATATGCCGCAATTCTTATGGCAGGCCTTGACGGAGTCAAGAACAAAATCGACCCGCATGCAAACGGATGGGGACCTTACGATATGAATCTTTTCAATCTTTCCGATGAAGAGAAGAAGAAACTTAAAGGACTTCCCACATCTCTGGGTGAAGCACTTGATGCTTTGGCAGCAGACAATGACTTCCTCACCGCCGGAGATGTATTCCCGAAGGAACTTCTCGACAACTTCATCAAGACCAAGAGAGCGGAAGTTGCTGCACTTAATGCAATTCCCACTCCCGCAGAGTTTGAGAAGTACTATAATCTGTAAAAGAAATATTTCGTAAAATCAAGGCACCGCCGATATGATTCGAAATCCGGACATATCGTGCGGTGCTTTTTATTCACACGTCCGTATAAGGAAATAATTAAATTTGCTATTTATATTCGAAGGTATTTTTGATACAATATATGTTATGCTTGTTTAAAGTGGGTTTGTATGCGAATTTGGGGATTCTTTTACCGATAAGGATAAAAGAAAAGATATTTAATATATTGACGCAGGTAAAATATGGAATTTAAATCAATCAGGGATTTCGTGGATTCTGTCGGAAACAGATATTCATCTAAAATTTTATACAGATATTTTTATGACGGTCGAATCGTAGAGCGTACGTACGAGGAAATGAGAGATGATGTTTATTCTCTTGCTTCGTATTTTGTATCGAAGGGATTTAAGCGTAAGCACATAGCAATTCTCGGAGGAACAAGTTACGAATGGGTTGTTTCTTTTCTTGCGATTATAATTTCGGATAATGTGGCCATTCCTTTGGACAAAATGCTTCCCGAGAACGAAATTGTTTTCCTTTGCAATTCGGGTGACGTGAATCTGCTTCTTCATGATTCGGATTACAAGAATACAGCCGAGGCAGTTTGCAGAGAATGTGAGTCGGTGGATGAAGCGATGTGTCTTTCATCGGATGAGTTCCGTAAACTTTTGGACTACGAAGTATGTGAACTTCCGGCAACGGATATTTCAGACCTTTGCGAGATTCTTTTCCCCTCGGGAACAACCGGTACGAGCCAGGGTGTAATGCTTTCGCAGACCGCAATGCTTGCCAATATCGATGAGATTCACAGACTTGATTACACATCGAATTTCACCAAGAAAACCAAGGCGGTTGTAATGAGTGTGCTTCCCATATATCACACCTTTGAACTTACCGTGGATAATCTCGGAATTATGGCATACGGCGCCACAATCTGTATAAACGACAGTATCGAGAACATCGTCACGAATCTTAATATTTTCAAACCGAGCGTTATGCTTGTTGTACCTGCGATTGCCGAAGCCTTTTACAAGAAGATTAAAGAAGGCACGAAAGATTCGAAGACAGAGAAGAAACTGCGTAAAGCAAAGAAACTTACGAAGCGTCTTTCAAACGTGGGAATCGATGCGAGACGTAGTGTTTATAAATCCGTTCATGAAAAACTTGGCGGAAATCTTCTGAACATTGTAGTCGGCGGTGCGGCATTAAGACCTGAAATCTGCGACTATTTTGA
>JAKSSB010000089.1 GCA_024403285.1 Lachnospiraceae bacterium
ATGCCATCTCTTTCTCCTCATAATCATAAATACATTTTCGGTAAAAAATAAATCAGATGCGATTTACTTTTGCGATAAGAAAACTTCGCAGATATCGTCGCGATCCCAAAGAACCGTTCCGGTTTTCTCGGCGAGGTCCATCGCCGGAACCGTATAGTAAGAATTTGTTACAACCATGCTTTCATCACAGTCGTAATAAGCTTTCGCCGCATAAACCTGCTGAATTGCGGGAATTCCCACCGGTTCGGAATACCGCTTCGCCTGAACCGCCGTTGTTACGCCGTCCTTTTCAATAATCAAATCGGCGCCAAAATCTCTCGAAAGCCCCGTCATCTCCACATCATATCCGATTTTGGTAAAAGAAACGGCCAGATATTCCTCGAATTCATCTCCGTCCATCGAATCAATTCTTCCCAGGTCGGAATGAAGATAACGAAATCTGTAAATCAGATTGCGAATCGGTCTGAAAAAAACACTTATCAGCCAGACCAGTGAAATTACACTTAGATAAATATATATGAATTTCAGTTTTAAATATATCCCGATTGCCGCGAATAATACGGCGGCTATGGTGTAAATTGTGAGAAATACCGCACGACGCGGGATATTAGCGCCGCGTCGGCCCGATTTTTGTTTACGACCGCCCATATTACGCTTCCTTTTGAATATTTTTCCTTGCAAAATGATGAAATAATTCTATAATCATATTTGTGGGATTTTTTCAATCGGATTCCCCACACCGTCAAAGTTAATTATATCATAATGCGGAGAAGCTTTTCACTACTTTTTTTACCCCGCAGAAAGGAAATAAATGTATACTGGCAACATTTTGGATTTAATCGGAAATACACCGCTTCTTTCACTTAAAGAATCTCTCGGTTACAATATTTTCGCCAAAGCAGAGTTCTTAAATCCCGGAGGAAGCATCAAAGACCGAATCGCTAAGAATATGATTATAGAAGCAGAGAAGGCCGGCAAGCTCAAACCCGGCATGACAATTATCGAGCCGACAAGCGGCAACACCGGAATCGGACTTGCGCTCTGCGGAATCCGTATGGGTTATAAGGTAATTATCGTTATGCCTGAGAATATGAGCGAGGAACGTAAGAAAATCATCCGTGCACTCGGTGCGGAACTGGTGCTTACCCCTCCCGAGCTTTCAATCGACGGCTCCGTTAAGGAAGCGGAGAGAATCGCTTCATCCAGCGACGAATACTTTGTTCCCCAGCAGTTTATCAATCCCGCAAATCCGCAGGCTCATTACAAGGGAACAGCAGTTGAGCTCTGCTCACAGATTGACCGTAAGATTGATATCTATGTTTCCGGAATCGGAAGCGGAGGAACACTTCAGGGTATCGCACAGTATATTCTCGAGAATAACAATCCCGACTGCCGTATCGTAGCGGTTGAACCCAAGAATGTTTCGGCTCTTCTCGGAGACGAGCCCGGACTTCATCAGATTCAGGGTATCGGCGACGGATTCATTCCCGATGTTCTCGATACATCAATCATCACCGACATCGTCGAAGTTACCGATGATGACGCAATCAATACAGCCAGAAATCTTGCCAAAGTACAGGGTCTTCTTGTCGGAACTTCATCAGGTGCCAACATCTGGACAGCAATGCAGATGGCAGAAAAATACGGTAACGACAAAGTTATCGCTACCGTTCTTCCCGACCGTGCCGAGCGTTACTTCTCGACAGCACTTATTTAAATCTCTTATAATCAGTTTTTACCGATATTTGAGTAATTATCGAGGGCGAATACCACGCCCTCTTTTTTTATGAAATCATCAGGTCCGACAAGACATTTTCCGACGGAATCGAGAGGTACACGGACATCCATTCCCACGTTTCCGGCTTTGCCGCTTCGCGGTGCGCTGATGTAAATATCTTTCGTTCCGAACGAGTCTTTTACCCATTTGGTTACCTCGTTTACATAGGTCGGATCTTCCAGTTCCAGGTAAAAAGTTTTACTTGAATATCTTTCCTTCTTGGCATGCTCGAATTTGTTGAAAATAGTTGTTACGATTACGATTAAAAATGTTCCGAAAATTGAGCCTTCATAAAAGCCGTAACCCAGTGCGACACCGATTGCGCCGGTTGCCCAGAGTCCTGCTGCCGTCGTAAGTCCGGTGATATGATCATGGTCCTTGACAAAAATGGTTCCGACGCCAAGAAAACCGATTCCGGAAATAACCTGTGCGGCAATTCTTGAAGCATCCATATTGATTCCCAGAACACTCGAGCCGAACACACCCGTAAGCGCTGCCATACAGCCACCTATGCTTACAATAATATGTGTACGAAGTCCCGCAGGTCTTCTGTTCTTTTCTCTTTCAAGACCAATGAGGCCGCCGCACACCAATGCAAGCGAAATTCTTAAAATAACAGAAAGAGCATTGATTTCTAGTAATTCTTCGTACATGTAAATCTCCCCCCTTGAAAGTTTAATAATCCTGTGGTTTGCCACACTTTGGATTTGAACAGGTCTTGTTGAACACGCCCACAAACGTGCTTCCGCAATGTCGGCAAAGTCCCGCTTTCATCCATACCTTCTGCTGTTCTCCTCTGGCAAAAGGCGTATTCTCGAAAGCATTGGGTTTAACATCCTTAAACGGTTCTCCGAGCCAGATGACATTGGTTAACGAGGTACAGTCCATAAATGCGTTGTTTTCGATAACACATGCGGGAATCGTTACACGATTGAGCGATGTGCAGCCTCTGAAAGCATTCGGACCGATACCGGTCACGCCTGTCGGTAACGTTACCTCGACAATTTTGATACAATTTGAAAAAGCATACGCGCCTATGCTTGTGACACCTTTTAAGAACGATACGCTGATTAGCGATGTACAACCTGAGAAAGTGCCGGGTGCAATGTTTGTATAATTACTCGGAATTGTCAGATTCTTCAGTGAGGTACATCCGGAAAAAGCTCCCGGTCCGACACTCGTTATTGTGCTAGGAAACGAAATGCTTCTTAATGAAACACATTCCGCAAAAGCGTCAGGTCCGATGTTCTGCAAGCCTTCTTTAAGTGTTACGTCGCTTAATAATGTACAACCCGTGAAAGCATCCGAGCCGATTCTTTCAACGCTGACGGGAATCTTCACACTCGTTAAGGCTTCGCAGTTTGCAAAAGCGTAATGACCTATGCTTTTAACACCGAGCGGAATTTCCACACTTTGAATCGGGAGTTTTTCAAATGCATTGTTTCCGATTGCTACGATACCGTCAGGAACAACAACATTAACCGATTCTCCGACATATTTGACAACCGCTCTGTCCTCGATTATGAAATTTCCGTCCTCAACCGGAGCAGTTTCCTCTTTCACAGGTTCCTCTTTCGCAGGTTCCTCTTTCACAGGTTCTGTTATTGAGTTATCCGGCTTTAAGCTTATGCCGATTGTGCTTCCCGAATTCGGTACTCCTGTGCTTGAATTTCCTGAATTTATTGAAGTGCCGTTCGTCTTTGCCTCGGATGAATTTCCGCTGTCAGAGTTTGCCGAACCGGCAAATTTGGTACAATTAATATAGTTCTGCACTATGGCTTCTCTCGTATCGTTAGTATCCCCGCAGAACTCGCATATCATCACATCTGAGTCGCTGTCGACATTGTTCATCCTTCCGCATGAAGGACAAGCTACTGAAATAATCGGCATTCTTTTACCTCCTTGAATACACCGCTTGCAAAATACAGTCAGGCTGATAAAATATAACAGACGGCAATCTGACGCCTATATTATTTTATCGACATTTTACTTCAAATAATGATATCTATAAAGGAGAATTTTAATGGAAATAGAACGTAAATTTCTTATAGAATCCATTCCGTTTGATTTAAGTGCTTACAAGTGCCTTCATTTGGAGCAGGGATACATCAATACATCCCCCACAGTACGAATCCGTAAGGAAGACGACGAATACTATCTCACGTACAAATCAAGCGGTCTGCTTTCAAGAGAAGAATACAATCTTCCTCTGGATGAGAAGTCTTATTACCACATGCGGGACAAAGTCGACGGACACCTGATTACCAAACTTCGCTATCTCATTCCGTTCGGGAAATATACGATAGAACTTGATGTTTTTGAAGCGCCGTTCGCACCGCTTGTCTACGCGGAAGTCGAATTTGAAACGGAGGAAGAAGCGATTTCTTTTACCCCGCCCGAATGGTTCGGTCAGGATGTCACTTACGACAAGTCGTATACCAATGCGGCGCTCAGTTCCAAAGAATTATAGAAGACAAAAAATAACGGCCGCGTATGTTTATCATGCGCGGTCGTATGTTTCACAAATGTTCTTAAGTTTATCGGATGATTCTTTCGTCAGTTCTCCGGGGAGCACTCTCCACTGCCAGTTGAAACCGAGCGTGGACGGAGTGTTCATTCTGCCTTCGCTTCCAAGTCCGAGAACATCCTGAAGCGGAATCACAACTGTGTCGGCAACGCTCCTCTCGGCAAGTCTTATCATATCCCAGTTAAGTTCGCGGGCCGATTTGATTCCCAGATAATCGCGTACGAACTTCCGGCGTTTGGGAGTGAGGGATTTGTACCATCCTAAGACGGTATCGTTGTCATGGGTTCCCGTATATACCACACAGTTTGATGTGTAATTATGAGGAAGGTATTCACACTTTGTATCCGAGTCGAAAGCGAACTCCAGAATCTTCATTCCGGGATATCCCGTACGCTTCACAAGTCTTTTGACCGTTTTGGTCAAAAATCCCAAATCTTCAGCAACCACGGGCTTCTTGCCCATTTTTTCATGCATCTTTTCAAAGAGTGCGTAACCCGGTCCTTTTACCCAGTGACCGAACTCTGCGGTCTTGTCTTTCCAGGGTACGAAGTAATATTCATCAAAGCCTCTGAAGTGATCGATACGCACCGAATCGTAAATTTCAAAGCAGTGTGCCAGGCGCTTCATCCACCAGTCGAATCCGGTCTTGGCATGGTACTCCCAGTCGTAAAGAGGGTTGCCCCAAAGCTGTCCGGTCGCCGAGAAATAATCGGGCGGACAACCCGCCACACCGAGCGGGAACCCTTTCGAATCAAATTGGAAAAGTTCGGGATGAGACCATGTATCCGCGGAATCAAGCGCAACGTAAATAGGAATGTCACCCAGAATGCTGACACCCTTATCGTTGGCATATTTCTTAAGTTTCTTCCACTGGTAAAAGAACAGAAACTGAATGAATTTATAGAATCCGATTTCTGCGGACAGTTCCCTGCGCGCTTTATCAAGCGCAGCTTTTCGACGAAATCTCAAGGCGTCGCTCCACTCAAAAAATGACTTTCCGCCAAGGGAGTCCTTAATTGACATGTAGAGCGCATAGTCATCGAGCCAGTCGCTGTTCGATTTACAGAAATCGGGATATGAATCATAATCCGTTGTTACGGACGTTTTCTTAACGCTGCCTGAGTTTCTTTTACCGGCTGACGTATCAGTGGCAGGAAAAGCCTCACAGAAACGCTTATATGCCGTTTTAAGCAGTTTGAAACGTGTCTTGTAGATATGTTCGTAGTCTGCATATCTTCCGTCACCGGAAGGAATCGTCTTCTCGCATTCTTTTACCGTTAAAAGACCGTCTTTAATCAGTTCTTCCAAATCGATAAAATAAGGATTGCCTGCAAAAGTGGAAAAAGACTGGTACGGCGAATCACCGTAGCCCGTCGGGCCGAGGGGCAGAATCTGCCAGATGCTCTGGCCGGCGGACACCAAATAGTCCACAAAGTCATAAGCCTCTTTGGAGAAGCATCCGATTCCGTATTTATTTGGAAGCGAACTAACCGCAAGAAGAATTCCACTCTTTCTCATTTTCTACTGTGCACCTTTAACCTTCCAGATATCCCTGTTGTATTCCTCAATTGTTCTGTCCGATGAGAAAAATCCGGATTTAGCGATGTTTACGAGCATCATGCGACGCCATTTGTCACGGTCTTCGTAGTCCGCAATCATAGCATCTTTAACTTTGATGTATTCCTCTAAGTCGAGAAGTGTCATGAACCAGTCCTTGTTAAGAAGTTCATTGTAAAGTCTTTCAAGGTTTTCTTTGTGTCCAACCTGCATTGCAAGCGTGCTGACGATGAAATCCACTGCTTCGCTCACAACGGGGGATTTGTCGTAGATATCACGCGAAACATAATCGGCTTTCGCATAATGGGCGATTACTTCCTCGCTCGAAGCACCGAATTCATAAATATTGTCGGGGCCTACCAGCGCTGCGATTTCGACATTTGCGCCGTCGGCAGTTCCCAAAGTAACTGCGCCGTTTAACATGAATTTCATGTTGCCGGTTCCGCTTGCTTCCTTACTTGCAAGTGAAATCTGCTCCGAAATGTCGCACGCGGGAATAATCTTCTCGGCATACGATACATTGTAGTTCTCAACCATGACAACCTTCATGTAAGGCGATACTTCGGGATCGTTGTTGACGATTTTCTGCATCACCAGAATCAGATGAATGATGTCTTTGGCAATTACATATGCGGGTGCTGCCTTTGCGCCGAAAATAAACGTAATCGGACGCGTAGGAAGGATACCCTTCTTGATTTCGAGATACTTATGAATAATGTAGAGCACATTCATCTGCTGACGCTTGTACTCATGAAGTCTTTTAGCCTGAATATCGTAAATCGAATCGGGTGAAATCTCTATGCCTTCCTTGTCGAGAATGTAATCTGCGAGAGCTTTTTTACGGTTATACTTGATATCGTCGATTCGTTTAAGAACATCCTTGTCATCGACATATTTAAGGAGCTTCTCGAGTTCGGTCGCGTCTTTGACGAAGCCCTTGCCAAGCAGTTCAACAATATAATCCGCAAGTTCTCTGTTGCAGGAAACAAGCCATCTTCTGAAGGTGATTCCGTTCGTCTTGTTGTTGAATTTCTCCGGATAAATCTTATAAAAAGCATTCAGTTCGGTGTTCTTCAGAATTTCCGTATGAATCTCGGCAACTCCGTTGATTGAAAAGCCGTAATGAATGTCGATTCGAGCCATGTGAACACGGTCGTTCTCATCGATTATATAAACATTCCCGTCGTCATATTTCTCTCTGACTCTTCTGTCAAGTTCCTTAATAATCGGAACAAGTGCGGGCACAACCCTCTCAAGATAGTCGAGCGGCCATTTCTCCAGCGCCTCTGACAGAATCGTATGATTCGTATATGCGCAGGTTCTGCTTACGATATCGATAGCCTCATCCATTCCGATGGCCTTCTCCTCGGTCATAATACGAATAAGTTCCGGAATAATCATTGTCGGATGCGTATCGTTTATCTGAATTACGGCATGTTCATACATTTTACGCAAGTCATATTTTCTGACTTTCATATCGTGAAGAATGTACTGCGCCGCATTGCTTACCATGAAATACTGCTGATATATACGTAAAAGATTTCCTGCCTCATCCGAATCATCCGGAAACAAAAACAGAGACAGATTCTCTTTAACTTCTTCCTTATCAAATTCGATTCCGTTCTTAACAAGTGCATCGATCAAATCGCAGAGATCGAAAAGATGCAGTCTGTTAATTCCGTTATCATAACCCGCAACATCAATATCATAAAGCTTCGACTTAACGCTGAAGCCGTTAAATTCCACATCAAACGAAAGCATGCTCTCGTTAAGCCACGAAATCTTCTCAATCCAGTCGTTCTTCTCCTCAAACTGCAGATTATCCAAAAACTTCTGCTTAAAAAGACCAAAATGATAATTAAGTCCGATTCCGTCTCCCGGCAGACCGAGTGTCGCTATCGAATCAAGGAAGCATGCTGCAAGTCTTCCCAATCCTCCGTTTCCGAGCGAAGGTTCCGGCTCGCATTCCTCAATTCTTCCCAAATCATGTCCGTATTTCGCGAGTATCTCGCGCGTCCTGTCATAAATTCCGAGATTGATAAGATTATTCGATAAAAGACGACCGATCAGGAACTCCGCGGAAATATAATAAATCTTCTTCTCGCCCGTGATACGCTCCGTAACCGTAGTCATATCCTTGGTAAAAGAAAGAAGTAAAAGATACACTTCCCTTTCCGTACAGTCTTCAAGATTTTTATTAAACAAAGACTCTGCTTTCCCAATAAGCTGGCGCTCCATCTGCGCCCCAAGCAGTTCCTTCTGAATCATTTCAGCTTGCAGTGACATTTGACCTCAACACCTTTCCAATATACTTCCATGCATATTATTAACAGTTTACACCAGACCGCCCCATTTTACAATTCATTTTTACGCCTCGCCCGGTGTGAAAATGTGTTCTACCGGGGACATTGCAGTGCCTCGCCCGGTGTGCAAATGTTGTTCTAACGGGGACACTGCAGTGCCTCGCCCGAAGTGCAAATGATGTTCTACCGGGGACATTGCAGTGCCTCGCCCAAAGTGCAAATGATGTTCTACCGGGGACACGCTCTCGCTCCCTTGCACTCTGCAGCGGTTCTAGACTCGAAAAAACCTCGTCAAGAACCGGCGAGTGCAAAAGGTCCCCTTGTAGAACACATATTGCACATGGGCGAGAGGTTGTGAACATTGAGAAAAGGACAGAATGTAAATGGGTCCCCTGTAGAACACATTTTGCTCATCGGGCTCGAGGGTAGTGAACACTGCGAGGAAGAGGTGCAAGAAGTCTGATGAATTAAAAAGGTCCCCTTATAGAACACATTTTGCTCATCGGGCTCGAGGGTAGTGAACACTGCGAGGAAGA
>JAKSSB010000009.1 GCA_024403285.1 Lachnospiraceae bacterium
CTTCTTCTGGACGTGTATAGCTTTCGTTACCAGCTTCTACACAAACTTCATCTTCTACACCTGCAAGTGTACCAAGCTCTGCTTCTACTACTACGCCATGAGCGTGAGCATATTCAACAACCTGCTTTGTTAAAGCGATGTTGTCTTCGAAAGACTTAGAAGAAGCATCGATCATAACAGATGTGAATCCGCCATCGATACAGCTCTTACATAATTCAAATGTATCACCATGATCAAGGTGAAGAGCGATTGGAATATCTGGGTTCTCAGCAACTGCAGCTTCAACTAACTTTACAAGATATGTGTGGTTAGCGTAAGCACGTGCTCCCTTTGATACCTGAAGGATTACAGGGCTGTTTAATTCGCCAGCTGCTTCTGTAATACCCTGAACGATTTCCATGTTGTTTACATTGAAAGCACCGATAGCATATCCGCCGTCATAAGCTTTCTTGAACATTTCTTTAGTTGTAACTAATGCCATTGGGAAAAACCACCTTTCTTAAAATCTGAACAGATTTCTCTGTCTCTTTATTATTGTTCAAAGCGCCTGTGCGCTTTTCCGCTATATTATAACAGATTGTATGTCAAATAGGAAGTTTTTATTTTATTTTTTTGCTTCGGTCACGAAGTTCCCAGAATGCCACTGCCGCCGCTGCCGCCACGTTCAGCGAATCTGCGCCGTGAAACATCGGTATTTTTACCGTATAATCACTTGTCGCTATCGTCTCGTCCTTAAGTCCCTCGCCTTCGTTGCCGAGAATTATCGCAAGTTTCGCTTCGCTTCGAAGCGTCCTGTCTTCGATAGATACGGATTTGTCCGTAAGGGCAAAAGAAACAGTCTTAAAGCCGATGCTTTTAGGCTCCGTAAGTGTCTCGTCGCCCGCGATTGTCCAGGGCATCTGAAAAACACATCCCATGCTCACCCTGCTCGCTCTTCGATAAAGCGGATCGGCAGCATTTCCCGTCAGCACGACGGCATCGATTCCGAGAGCCGCGGCTGAACGGATTATTGCGCCCACATTGGTCGGATTCTCAACGTCTTCCAAAACGGCGATTCGTGTGAAATCTTTACATAATTCTTTTACCGGGAGCAATTCCTTTCTGCGCATCGCGCACAGAGCGCCTCGTGTCATCTTAAGGCCGCTCACCTCCTCAAATCTGACCGAATCAAGAATGTAGACGGGTGCTTCGGTGATTCTTTCGAGCAGTGCCTCGTGCTCGGCGTTTATCGCTTTTTTCTCCAGTAAAAGAGACATCGGCTCGTAGCCGGCATTCAGTGCCCGCTCGATTACCTTCGGGCTTTCCGCGATGAAAATACCGCGTTCCGGTTCAAAATAATGATAAAGCTGTGCCTCGTTCAACGTATGATACACATCGAGTTCGGGGATGTTAAGATTGTTGCACTCTGTAATATTATCTCTTTTACAAATGTCTTGTGAAAGCATATTGCTATCCTCTTTCGTATAATCAAATTTTCCGGGTAAAAAACTCTCGTCCTGATGTTGATTTTCGTATAAAACATCCTTACCAATTATAGCACACATTGAGCAAAGCTCCAATCGAGTAGGATGCGGAACCCTCCTGCTTGTCTCGCCGACCGCTTGCCCTGAAGCACCCAATTTTCTTATGCGGCCGAGTGAACAGAAAAGAGCTCCCGATAAATCGGAAGCCCTTTGAATAATCTGTAAAACTGTAAGCTGAATCTTATACCCAGCCCTGCTCCATCATAGCAGTAGCTACTTTACGGAAGCCTGCAAGGTTAGCACCTGCAACAAGGTTGTATCCAATGCCGTACTCATCACAAGCGTCAACGATCTGTTGGTGAATGTTGGTCATGATGTTCTGAAGCTGTGCATCAACCTCTTCTGCCTTCCATGAAAGTCTCTCAGAGTTCTGGCTCATCTCAAGACCTGATGTAGCAACACCACCTGCGTTAACAGCCTTTGAAGGTGTAATGAGAACGCCGTTCTCCTGGAAGAACTTGATTGCTTCGTTTGTAGTAGGCATGTTAGCAACTTCGTTTACGTATGTACATCCGCTTGCTACGATAGCCTTAGCATCGTCAAGTACGATTTCGTTCTGGAATGCGCAAGGCATGCAAACATCAACTTTAACGTTACCCCAAGGCTTCTTGCCTGCAACGAACTCTGCCTTATCAGGGAACTTGTCAGCCATATCCTGTGAACGGTTACGGTTAGAAGCTCTCATCTCAAGCATGTAATCGATCATTTCGTCTGTCATGCCGTCTTTCATGTATACATATCCGTCAGGACCTGATACTGTAAGAACTTTACCGCCGAGCTCTTTAATCTTCTGAGCAGCACCCCATGCAACATTACCGAATCCTGAAAGAGCAAATGTCTGTCCGGCAATTGTCTTGCCTTCATGCTTCATAACTTCGTTCCAGAAGTATGTAGCACCGAAACCTGTTGCTTCGGGACGGATAAGTGATCCACCGTAGGAAAGTCCCTTACCGGTAAGAACACCGTTCTCGTATGCATCTTTGATTCTCTTGTACTGTCCGAAGAGGTATCCGATCTCACGACCGCCTACACCAACGTCACCTGCGGGAACGTCAACGTTAGGTCCGATATGTCTGTAAAGTTCTGTCATGAATGCCTGGCAGAATCTCATAACTTCTGCATCTGACTTGCCCTGAGGGTTGAAGTCTGAACCACCTTTACCACCGCCCATGGGAAGTGATGTAAGTGAGTTCTTGAATGTCTGCTCGAAAGCAAGGAATTTCATCATACCTACATATACAGCGGGATGGAATCTAAGTCCTCCCTTGTAAGGTCCGATTGCACTGTTAAACTGTACTCTGTATCCACGGTTAACCTGAGGCTGTCCGTTGTCATCCATCCATACTACTCTGAACTGAATAATTCTTTCAGGCTCAACAAGTCTCTCAAGAAGCTTGTTTGCTTCGTACTCGGGATGTTTCTCAATAGCGGGTTCAAGAGATCTTAAAACTTCTTCTACAGTCTGAATGAATTCAGGTTCTGCAGCGTTCTTAGCTTTAACATCTTCGATTACTCTTTCAATGTAAGCGTTCATTATTTTTTCCTCCATTTTTCTAATAAAAAAGTCGCTTTACCAAAAAACCAAAAAAATTATATATCAGTTTTTTTTCAAATGCAATAAATGATAAAAAATTAACACAATATTTTTTACCCGGCCGCGACAGCGTACAAAGCGCACCGTTACGCGTTTTCACGATTTTTGAGTGTGGGTAAAAGACACTCGTTTTGAAGATTCCGTCACTCGCGTACACGGTGGCATAAAACAGCAAAAACACTTTGACTGCCGCTCGCAGAATCGTTTATACTTATTCTGTTTCAGGAAACGAAAAATTGGAGGTAACCCGTGAAAATCGATATTCTTACAGTGGGCCGAATCAAAGAGAAATTCTATTCCGATGCCGTCGACGAATACTTAAAGCGTCTTTCACGTTATGCGAAGGTTAACGTCATCGAGGTAAAAGATGAAAAGACTCCCGACGGAGCCGGCGAAACAGAGAACCGAATCATCCTGGTAAAAGAAGGCGAACGTCTTTCCAAATATCTTGATGAATCGGCATATATCATTCCGCTTTGCATCGAAGGCACGCAGACTGACTCCGAAGGCTTTGCCGATATGATTACCGATTTGGAGAACAAGGGTGTCAGCCACATCCAGTTCATCATAGGCGGTTCGCTCGGTATCGATCCGGATATTAAGGCAAAAGGCAAATACAAGATGAGTTTTTCCAAAATGACATTTCCGCACCAGCTCATGCGTGTTATTCTTCTCGAGCAGATTTACAGAGCTTACAGGATTAAATGCAACGAGCCTTACCATAAGTAAATTGAGAGAGGTTGTTTAGCTTTTGTTATTTGTTTAGCTTTTGTTTTTTGCTTAGTTTTTGTTATTTGTTTAGCTTTTGTTTTTTGCTTAGTTTTTGTTATTTGCTTAGTTTTTGTTATTTGCTTAGTTTCCTTCTGCTATTTTTTCTTATTATTCTTTTTTATTGTACTTACAAATTTATTTTGTTTTTTTATAAATTAATTGTTGACAATGTTAAATGTCTGAGGTAATATATTACTTGTCCGTGATGAACACGAGATATGCGATAGTGGCGTAGTTGGTAACGCGCGACCTTGCCAAGGTCGAGACCGCGGGTTCGAGCCCCGTCTATCGCTCGACTTAAGACATCTCTTATGAGATGTCTTTTTTTGTTAACACAACGAGCCAAAGTTCATCAGATTGCTGAATGAACCTTGGCGACTTCTCTGTCACTTCATTGTATTTTCCCGACCGAAGTACAAGACATCGGAATTTCTTTTTTCACTTGTTTCGATGTTTATTTTTTCGTTTTCCGGAATTCAAAACATCGAAATTCTTGTTTTTGAAATTTCCGATGTGTTTTTTTCAATTTCAAGGCTTTCTTGTACATCGAAATTCTTGTTTTTAAAATTTTCGATGTGTTTTTTTAATTTTAAGGCTTTTTTGTACATCGGAATTCTTGTTTTTGAAATTTTCGATGTGTTTTTTTATTTCAAGGCTTTTTTGTACATCGAAATTCTTGTTTTTGAAATTTTCGATGTTCCTCAAGGCCGAAATCTTCCTGCGACAGCATATTGAATTAACTTGCTTTCTTTTGCTGTCAGTTATCCCGGAAATCCTCTTCCTGCGACAGCATATTGAATTAACTTGTTGAATTTTACTGTCAGTCATCCCAGAAATTCTCTTCCTGCGACAGCATATTGAATTAACTTGCTTTCTTTTGCTGTCAGTTATCCCGGAAATTCTCTTCCTGCGACAGCATATTGAATTAACTTGCTTTCTTTTGCTGTCGCATGAAATAATCAACCGGGCAAAAATATAATTCCTATTAATACGCAAAATATAATTCCTATAAATACGCAAAAATCACCCGGCAGCCATCAGGTTACCGGGTGATTAATTTTAATAACTAATTCTATTTAATTTTTCTTTGACACAGCAATCTTGTATCTATGCTCTGTCAACGTCTTCGAGGGACAAGCCCTGCTGCTCTGCATCCTTAATCTTCTTCTCCTGAATAACGCTTGCTACGATGGCTGCCAATGCAACCACAAATGAAGCAATCAGCATCAAAAGATCGATCTTACACTTTGTCAGGAAGCAGAAAATAATCATTGCAATTACGAATACGGAAGTTACGATCCAGTTAATTACTTTTCTCATATTATCTGCCCTCCCTTCTGTTGTCTTTCAAGTCGCTAAGTTTTTTAGCTCTGATAGCAATCATTATCAGGCTGTAAATAGCAAACAGAATAGTGAGGATCATTACAGTCCAGTGAACATAGCACTTGCTCTCATCAAGTGATGAATCAAGAGGAACTTCTTCATCATCAATCTGAGTTTCACCAATCTTATCCTTAGTAGGTACATCTTCGTCATCGATAACGGTTTCATCATCATCGTTTACTTCAGCAGCATCATTGTTGTCGTTATTGTTATTATTGTTATTGTCATTATCTGCTACTGCATCGTCATTGCCGTCAACGGGTGCAGGATTGGGATTAGGATTAACGGGTGCAGCATCATTTCCGCCGTCACCGTTTCCACCATCACCGTTTCCACCGTCGCCGTTTCCACCGTCATCATTTCCGCCGGTGCTTCCACCGCCGCCTCCTGAAGATTTCTTCTTGATCTTAAAGTCTTTCTCTGCAGATGCTGCAACATAGTTGTCATCTTCTGCTACGGATACTCTTACTACATAGTTTCCAACAGCTTTAGGAGCAGTCGTTGTGTAAGCGGAATCATCTTCTCCGGCTTTCTTGTACTCGATTACAACTTCACGTCCGCTGTCTACGGTAAACTGAGGTTCCTTAACAGTCTTGCCGTTGTAAGTCTTGGAGATGTCGTTCGTAATAGCAACTGCATCGGCATGTTTCTTAACAACTACTGTAAATGCTGTTGTTGAAGGAAGAACCGAATTCTTGCCAAGACCGTTCTCCGAAGGTGTTCCGAAGCTGGGATTGTATGAAACTACAACCTCATGTTTAACTCCGTCAGCGCTTCCTTCAAGTGTATTGAGGAATGATCCCTTAAGAGTAATCACACCATCGTTTACTGTATAATCATCGGCTGATACTGCCTGGCCGTCGATTGTGATTCCTTTAATTGTGTTACCGTTAAGTTTAACGGTTGCTTCTTTGTTTTCAAGTTCTTCAGCTTTACCGCTTCTTACGAATAAAACTTCGTCTGTTACAGCTTCTGAATTTGTGAATACAACAATATTATCTGTGTTAACAACCTTGGAATGTCCTGCTATGTCTTCAACAAGAGCGAATGCAACGAATTCCTTGTTTGCTTCTACCGTAACGGTATCTGTTCCGAACTGCCAGCCATCCTTGTCAAGAACTTCTTCGGCTGTAAGGTTCTCGTAATCGGCCGCATCAACAATCTTAATTCCGTATACGCCGACGCCCGATCCGGGTGTCGCATCAGATGTTGAAATCTTAACATCCACGGTATCCTTGAAGAAGAACTCACCCTTAAGTGCATTGAAGATCTTTGTAAAGAAATTATCATTGATTTCAATTGTCACTTCAGGCTCAACCTGATCAAGTTTGTATTTTACAGTCTTTAAATCGGTAATATAACCTTCTGAATTCTTAAGGTAGTAATTTACTACTCCGTCATCGGTATCAGCTTTGAAAATCAGCTTGTCAGCCCATACATTTCCGTCTGAGCTAATCTGATAACCATCAAGTGATACGCTGACCTCGCCGGTAAACCACTCACCGTCAGGAATAATCTTTGCACCTTCTACCTTGGCATCGGCATCAACCTTAAGGTAAGAAATACTCCAGTCAAGTTCGGTCTGTGCATTTGCCGAAAGAACATAATTGTCTGTATCACTGATCTCTGTCACAACAGCTTTGTATGTATTAACAGCTTTTGCTTTCAATACACTGTCGTTATCATAGCTTAAGCTTACCTGATCTCCGCTTGCAACATTGTCAAGCTGTGCTTTAACTTCATAATCATATCCGTTATATACAAAGTCAAAGTTCTGAGTTGTATTGCCTGAATTGTCCAGGCCGATCCAGGAAATTGTAACTTCTCTTCTCGTAATCTCGAAGTTGCCTGTTACGGATGCGCTTCCGAATGTACCACCTGCTTTAATTGATGCTCTTACAACATACTCTCCTGCATTAACAGGTGCATCCGTTGTATATGCGGAATCATCTTCACCGGCTTTCTTGTATTCGAATACAACTTCGTCCGTACGTCCCGATTTAACGGTAATTTTAGGGTTGCCGATGGGAGTATTATCGTATACCTTACCGTATGCATTAATATCGGTAAAAGAAATCTCTTCCGAACCAAGTACAACATTAAGTTTAATCTTTAATGTTTCGGGTTCTGCATTCTCAGGTAACTCCTCGCCTGCGGGATTAATTGTAATAACGATTTCGTACTCTGTTCCGTTCTCGCTTCCCTCAAGTGTTTCAAGGAAGTCTCCGTCGAATGTAATCGTTCCGTTCTCAACAGTGTAATCATCCTCATCAAGAACGATTTCATCTCCGTCTACGATAATTGAAATTTTACCGATTTCGTTTCCGTTAAGTTCAACTTCTGCTGTCTGATCTTCTTTGCTGCCCTTTACATACTCAATTGTATCTGTTCCAACCTTAGAATCTTTGTAAAGAACCACACCGTCGCTGTTAATAACTGCTGACTTGTTGCCGGCATTATCAATTGCACGTGCGTATACAATAAACTTCTGAACGGGATCGAGTGAGAATTTGTCGCCCGACGTCCATGTTCCGTTTGCATCAAACTCATCTTCGGATGCAACAACCTGGTATTCATATGTTCCCATACCTGATGTTACATCTTCGGCCGAAATTGTAACATTAACCGTTTTCTTAAAGAAGATACCGAATGTTACTTTATTTAATGCCTCGGTAAACTTATTGTTCTCAATATCAATTGTAACGTTTACGGGAGCTGTCGAATCATACTTGTAAACTTCGCTGGTGAACTCATCGGTAATGAATCCGTCAGCATCCTTCATAGTGTAAGTAATCTGTCCTTCTGCCGTATCCGCATCAATATCAATCTGGTCAAACCAGTCATTTCCGTTTGTCGAAATCTTGAAACCATCTTTTGAAAGCTTGGTATCTGCAACAAACCAGTCTTTGTTACCCTTTGTTCCTGTGATAACCGCAGGTTCTGCCTTAAGGTATGAAATGCTCCAGGTAAGTTCTTTCTGCGCATTTGCCGAAAGAACATAGTTTGCATTGTCGATTTCTTCAACTGCAGCTGTGTATGAACCTACTTTGGAAGCGTTACATACAGAATCGTCTGTATATTTTACTGCAACATTGTCATTTGCCACAGTTCCTTCGACAACTGCCTTCACGTAATACTCAGCATTGTTGTATGTGAAATCAAAGTCGGTAAAATCACTTCCTGCTGCATTTGAACCAATCCAGGAAAGAGTTACTTCTTTAGCTGTAATAGAGAATTCTTTGGTAGCGGATGCTGCCTTGAATGTCTCATTTGCTTCGGTTGATACTCTTACCACATAGTCTCCGGCATCAACAGGTGCTTTTTCCGTGTAAGCGGAATCATCTTCATTTGCTTTCTTATATTCAACCTTATAATCCGTACGTCCGGATTTGGTTGTTACCGAAGGAGCGTCGATGGGCTGACCGTTATAGGTTCTTCCGATTGCTCCGATTGTAATTTCCTCATCAGCAAATACAACGGTAAGCTTAATCTTTAATGTTTCGGGTTCTGCATTCTCAGGTAACTCCTCGCCTGCGGGATTAATTGTAATAACGATTTCGTACTCTGTTCCGTTCTCGCTTCCCTCAAGTGTTTCAAGGAAGTCTCCGTCGAATGTAATCGTTCCGTTCTCAACAGTGTAATCATTCTCATCAAGAACGATTTCATCTCCGTCTACGATAATTGAAATCTTTCCGATTTCGTTTCCGTTAAGCTCAACATCCGCCTTCTTATCTTCTTCGCTGCCTTTGATGTATTCGATTGCGTCTGTCTCGACTCTGGAATCCGCGTAAAGAACAACGCCGTCTGAGTTAACAATGATTGACTTGTTACCTGCATTATCAACGGTTCTCGCATATACGACGAACTTCTGAACGGGGTCGAGTGAGAATTTATCGCCCGACTCCCATGTTCCGTCTGCATCAAACTCGTCTTCGGATGCAACCACCTGATATTCGTATCCGTTAACACCCGAGGTTTCATCAGAACCATCGGAAATTACTGCTTCAACGGTCTTCTTAAAGAAGAGGCCGAATGTAATCTTATTAAGTGTTGTCTTGAATGAATTTCCTTCTATCGTAATAACCGGACTTGAAGGTGTCGTTGAATCATATTTATATTCTGCGGTAAAAGAATCTGTAATATATCCTTCACCGTTCTTCATTGTGTAAGTAATCTTTCCGGCAGCCGTATCATCGGTGATTTCAATCTCAGGAAGATAATTTACACCGTCGGTTGATATATCAAAACCGTCCTTGGAAAGTTTCGTGTCGGCAACGAACCAGTCGTTGTAACCCTTCGTTCCCGTAATCTCTGCTGCGTCAGCTTCAAGATAAGCGATGCTCCAGTCAAGTTCCTTGCAAGCGTTGTCCGAAAGGACATAGTTTGCATTGTCGATTCCGGTTACAACAGCCTTGTATTCTCCGACTTCAGATGCTTTTTTCACTGAGTCGTTTGCTGAATAGAGTGCCAAAACTCTGTCTCCGTCAACTACTCCGTCAGCAACAGCTTCAACAGTATACTCCAAAGCACTGTAGGTAAATTTAAAGTCAGCTGCTGTATGTCCGACGCTATCTGCGCCCTTCCAGTTAAGAGTAACTTCTTTAGGGATAATCTCAAACTCTTTCGTTGCATTCGCCGACGCATAAGTCTCATCAGCATCGATCGATACCATTACCGAATATTTACCTGCTTCAAAAGGAGCCGTATCAAGTACAGTACCTTTTGCATCCCTGTATTCGACAGTATAATTCGTACGTTTGGAAGCAAGCGTAACCTCGGGATCTTCAACTGAGTTTCCATCGTATGTTTTACCGATTGAACCGATTGTGATTTCGTCTTTTCCAAGTATAACGGTAAGTTTGACAGAAATCTTCTCCGGTTCTGTTCCCTCAGTAAATACTTCTCCTGCGGGATTAATTGTAATAACGATTTCGTACTCTGTTCCGTTCTCGCTTCCCTCAAGTGTTTCAAGGAAGTCTCCGTCGAATGTAATCGTTCCGTTCTCAACAGTGTAATCATTCTCATCAAGAACGATTTCATCTCCGTCTACGATAATTGAAATCTTTCCGATTTCGTTTCCGTTAAGCTCAACATCCGCCTTCTTATCTTCTTTGCTGCCTTTGATGTATTCAATCGCGTCTGTCTCTGCCTCTGCATCCTTGTAAAGAACAACACCTTTTGAATTGATAATCTCTGACTTATTGCCGGCATTATCAATTGCACGTGCGTATACAATAAACTTCTGAACGGGATCGAGTGAGAATTTATCGCCCGACTCCCATGTCCCGTCTGCATCAAACTCATCTTCGGATGCAACTACCTGATACTCATATGTACCCATATTCGAAGTTGCATCTTCTGCAGAAATCGTTACCTCGACAGTCTTTTTAAAGAACAGGCCGAATGTTACATTATTGAGAACTTCCATAAATTTGTTATTCTCAATATCAATCGTTACATCAACGGGTGCTGTCGCATCATATTTATAATCTGCTTTGAACGCGTCGGTAATGTATCCTTTGGCGTTCTTCATAATATATGTAATCTCACCGGCAGCCGTATCATCCAAAATTTCAATTTCAGATGACCATGTCAATCCGTTGTCGGTTGAAATTTCAAAACCATCCTTGGAAAGTTTCGTATCTGCAACAAACCAGTCGCCGTTGCCCTTTGTTCCTGTGATAACCGCAGGTTCTGCTTCAAGATAGCTGATAACAAGCGTTACTTTGGAATTCGAATTGGCATCAATCGTATAATTCTCATTGTCAACACCTACGGCTGTGCAATTATATGAACCCGGCTCTGTTGCTTCATTGTTTCCGTATGTAACATCTGCTACGTCACCTTCAACCAGATTCGTGATTTCTGCGGTTGCTTCATACCCGTTGCCTGAATAAATAACACTAATTGTTCCGGATACTTCGTCTGCACTGTGTGCAGATTCCCCGTCTGTTGCCGACCATTTAAGTTCAACCGGTCTGGGATAAATCTTCCACTCGGTTTCAGTCTGAGCATTAGGCGAAAACTTGTAGTTTCCGGATGTGATTCCTGTTACTGTAGCCGTATATAATCCGGCGTTCTTGCCCTCGTTGCCTTCAATGGTAAGTGTAACACTCTTATCTGCATCAAGGAGGCCTACGATTGCGGCACCGTCATATACCTGCTTCTCACCGTTGTAAACAAGATCGGAACTACTCCACTCGATTGTTACTTCCTTGGGAAGAATTGTAAGAGAAGCGGTTCCCTTTACATCTTCAAATCCGTCTTTTGAAACAAGATAAGCCACCGTATAGGTACCGGCATCAACAAATTCGGGAACTGTTGAAGAATATATATAATCTTCCTCACTCATTCCGTCCTTTACTACGCAGTACTTAACTTCGGGAGCACCGTCAACGGTATCGTCTGCCGTTACTTCAATCTTATGAGCTTCACCGTCGTAAATAATCGAATCACTGTTTCCGATTACTTCAACATTCTCGATTTTGCCCTTTGCAACGGATACGAGAAGTTCAATTTCAGCATTCTCGTAATTTCCTGTTGTATCGGTGCTGATTACTTTGACAACAATGTTTCCGTCGGAAGCATTCTTGTCTGCTTTTACGATAATTCTACCGTCTTCATTCTTAACTGTAATAATTCCGTTAACGTCTGCAGGTTCTGTAACAAATGAAATCGTTCCGTTGCTGGAATTCTTGACAATGTCAAATTCAGCAGAACTTTTACCGCCGTAAATAAGCTCGTTTACATTTCCGATAACCGAACCGTCAACAGGTGAAAGCTCAAATTCGGGAACTGCTTTATTAATCTTAACGGTAACCAATACAGGTTCACTCTGTCCTTTTACATATTCGCTCTTATATGCTTTAACATATACTTCTTTGGAATCGCTTACATTTACGAAACTGTTGGCAATTTCTTTTGTACAGTTCTCATCGCTGAAATACTTATATGTTGCGCCCGAAACATTGCCTAATTCATCGTAGGCTACAGGTGCAATTGCAAAAGTCTCGCCTGTATATGTTACATCAATATTCTCGGCCTTAACCATAAGTGCGAGATGATTGTAAACAGCCATAAAATGTGTTGATGAGTTGTATACACCTTCTGTCTTGGCATATTTATCAATCTCTTCAACAGTAAGCGTTTCATTTCCCGAAATACGTGTATCTGTTGTATACAGATAGCATCCGGCAAATATATATCCTTCCATCTTGGGAGCCGTAATAGCTTTTGATCTTCCGGTAGCCGCACCGAATAACTGAGTAAGATTGCTTAACTGATAGCTGATTGCTCCGGTTGAAGCAGTAGACCAGTTTACGAAAATGGATGCATTATTCTCTGTATACTTGGCTGTGTACTTCTTATTGCCGGTTGAGCCTGCGGCAATTGTCACTTCCTTAACAAGACCTGTTTCTCCGTCTTTCTGCCAGCCCTGGAATGTATATCCGGGTTTTTCGGGTTTGTTAAGAACAACCGTATCTCTGATTGTATAGTTCTCGGGATTTCCGGAAACAGTACCGCCGTCAAGATCATATTCAAGGTCGTATACGTCTGCGGTGTAGTAAAGAACGATTTCGTTGTTGTCTGCGGTAACCTTCCAGTCAATCAGATCGTTCTTGGACGAATCTGCAGTATATCCTGTACCTACCTCATTTACAAAATCTTCTTTATTAAGATATGTTGGATCTTTAACCTTTGCCGACTTGGCGGGGATAATGTTGTTGCCAAGTTCATCCCTGTAACTTACGGTATATGTTACTTTCTCATTCTCCGTCCATACGGCATAAAGCGTAGTTGACTTCTCTGTCGGGACAAAGGAAGTTCCTACCGGTGAGCCACCCTTTGTGAGACTCCATCCACTGAGCTTATATCCTTCTTTCGTGAATCCGAGTACGTCATTGCCAAGAATATCATAAGGTTTGTTGGCTGTGGCAGTCTCTGTGCGGGTATGTGAACCACTCTTATCGATGCCTTCACCGGCATCATAAACAACCTTAACCGGATAATTGCTGAGAATGCCGTCGATATGTGAATACTCATTCGATGAACCTCTCTTGGTTCTGTAGCGATACCATCTGATATCATCACAGGAAACAGTATTTCCGTATGTATCGGTAAGATATTTATTGATATCATTCTCGGGAATCTCCACAAGGAAATTCTTAATATCCATGTCAGTCTTGGCAGTATTCTCGGGATAATTCTGACCTATGTAGTATGCATAGCCCATAAATTTATTATAATCTTTTCCTTTTACAGGATAGAAATTCGAAGCATCTGTACTGACCGCATCATTGCCCGTAAGAATATAAAATGTCACTTTTTCTTTCCAAACACTGTAAAAGATTGTGTTGTCCACATTAAGTTTATACTTGGAACCGGGAGCATAGAATTTACCTTCCTGAGGGAAATTCTTGCTATCGGACCATCCGGCAAAAGAGCATTCATTTGTCGGATTCTTGAGCGTGGTAGTCGCCGGGAGAGTGATTTCGCTTCCGGGGGCAGCCATTATATTACCTGCGGCCTGAGTATTCCCTTTCGCAGTTATTCCTCCGTCTCTGAAAAGTGCGGTATTCCAATGCTCATATATCGCATAAAAATTAACATCTTTTGTAATCTTATACTGTTCGCCGGGGAGATAAATTTTGTCGCCCGAACCGGGATTAGCCTTCGTTGACCATCCTTTGAGGTGGTTGTATCCGTTCTTGCTTGGATACGAATAAATGAAATTATCTCCGGGGAATGTAAAAGTATCGCCTTCATCATAAGTGATATCAGTCCACTCTTCGTAAATCCAGCCCCATCCCCAGATGGAACGATCGAGCGAACCTCCGTTTCCGTAATAAGTCACGGTCACATTATCAAAGGGGTTGAGATTTCGTCCCAGAGTTCCTTCTTCTTCGGATTCGTCCGAAACAACCTCTTCTTCCTCTTCGATTTCTTCAACTTCATCTTCGATTTCTTCCGAAGCAGGTTCTGCTGCCTCTGAAGAAGGAGCGGGTGTTTCGTTTTTGGGTTTAACCGCTGTCTTCTCATCTCCGATGAAAATCTCTTCCGACTGTACGGGAGCCTCTTCCTCAATTATCTCCTCTTCTTCGATTTCTTCCTCGGCATCAACGCCTGTTGCATTGATAACGAGAGCATCGCCTCCGATGGTAGAAAATGTAAGAAAAGCGGCAAGCATCATTGTCAGAAATCTTTTTACTGCTGTTCTCTTTTTCATCTTTTCTTCCTCTCACAATTTGTGCATTTTTGCACGTTTATTAGTTACCTTTTTTGAAACCCACTTTATACATCATATTATTTTACTTACTATTTATTCAACTGTCAATCGCAGTTCATTTGTCGCTATTTTGCGTTTTATGCATTTTTTCATCTCAAAAATGCATAAATAACCCATTCTCTTTCAAGTGCCCTTGAATTCACTATTTTTTCACATTAGCAAAATGAATAAAAACAACTAAAAAATAAATAAAAAAATATTTTTTACATTTTTATCTTACTTTCAGATTTATCCGTACAACTTTTTGTTTTGGGATTGTATTACAGGTCTGTGTTGTTTTACGCGGCCGTGTGAATAAAAGAACCGGCGGGATAATACCCGCCGGTTAATCTTTCCTATTTATTCAGTTCGGTTTTAATCCTCTTCTCCAGAAGCTCCGGATTCGATGCAAAGGCCAGCGCCGTTGCCTGTGTGATTCTTCCTTCCTTATACAAATTGAGGATTCCTGTATCCATAAGAATCATTCCGTCCGCGGCGGATGCTGCAATCACACCGTCGAGCTGATGAATCTTCGATTCCCTGATCATATTTCTGATGGCGGGAGTCATTACCATGATTTCGAATACGGGAACGATTCCCCCGTCCACTGTCGGCAGAAGCTGCTGACTCACAACCGCCTGCAGAACCATTGAAAGTTGGATGGAAATCTGATGCTGCTGTTCGGGCGGGAATGCATCTATAATTCTGTCGATTGTATTGCTGGCACCGATTGTGTGAAGTGTCGAAAGAACAAGGTGACCGGTTTCAGCCGCTGTCATCGCAACACTCATTGTTTCGTAATCACGCATTTCGCCGAGAAGAATAACGTCCGGACTCTGGCGAAGCGAAGCGCGAAGCGCGGTCAGGTAACTCTCAGTATCGGTAATCACTTCACGCTGCGAAACGATGCTCATCTTGTGGCTGTGCAGGTATTCGAGAGGATCTTCAAGCGTAATGACATGTGCCTGTCTGGTTGAATTGATCCGGTCCACCATACATGCGAGAGTCGTCGATTTACCGCTACCGGCAGGTCCCGTAATCAGCACGAAGCCCTTTTTCTTATCTGCGAAATCGATAACATTCTCCGGAATCCCGATTTCTTCGGGTTTGGGAACGCTAAAAGAAATAACTCTTATAACCGCCGAAAGCGAGCCCCTCTGCTTGTACGCATTAATTCTGAATCTTGCCACTCCGGGAAGGGCAAAAGAGAAGTCATCGTCACCGGTATTCTCAAGTTTGTCCATATCGCGTCCGCCGGCAAGAAGATAAATCTGCGACACATAATCCGCCGTATCGACAGGTTTAAGTATTTCTCCGTCCCTGTTGATTACTCCGCCGATCTTATATGAAAAAGGAAGTCCGGCAATGATGAACAGGTCGGATGCGCCAAGAGTTGTTGTTTTTTCAAGCAGATTTCTAACTTCCATGTCACTGTCCTCCGTGGAGTGATTGTAAACTTAATCGCCATGCGTCGGTGCGACGACTGTTCCGTCGGTCCCCGATAGCAAAGCGTTCAAAATATTATATCGGTAAAAAACATATTCTTCTGAATATCATCACTACGAAACCGCACAAACATCATCTATTTAAAAAAGCTGTTTTCTGTGGGTCCCGATGCGATTCATTAAAAAAGCAGTTTCTCTGCGGGTTCCTTTTCCCCGACGTTTTCATAAGTCTTTTGTATCACGCTCTTTACGTCAGCACCGCCGTCACCGTCGAATTCGACGGTCGCTTCAAGGTAAGTATATTCGTTGATTTCAGCGGTAATCACCTGCTCGCCGGACATTCCGTCAGCGAGAGAATCCGAAATCTGCACTTCGATTGAATTGCGCGCTTCGAGATAATCCCTGAAAAAAACATCCGCATTGTTCGCTTCATTGCTGCCGACAGCCGCCGTAACATACGAAAGCACGGCAAAAGTAACCATACACATGATTACGATTACCACAAGTCCCATCGAAATTCCGCTTCCCGAAAATTGTCTGCTGTTTTTATTTCTATTAACGTTCAGTTTCATTTTTTACCTCTTAAGACACTTTATTTCATATTCGCCGAGAATGTCCTCCGGGAAAAGTTCCTCTCCGGGATCTTCCTCCGTCAGAATGTAATGTATCGTACGTATATTGCCTTCATCCGAATAAATAATTCTGACATTGAGTTTATTCGCTTTGGCCAGAATCAAGCCGTCGCCGAAATCATTTGCACAACCGCAAAAAATAACGAGGTTCTCAAGGTCTTCACATCCCTGAGCACGTATACATGCTTCAATATTCTGAGCAACGCGTGTCGCGTAATTCTGTTTCGATGACTGCAGACTCAGCAGGTTCGCTGTTGCGAAAACACGGATACAGATTGCCGAAGCAAGGGCAAACGCCGTCAGTGCTATTAAGATTTCCATCAGAATCAATCCCGTCCGGGATCTTCCCTTTATGTTCATTCCGCTTCTCCTTCTATCGCGCCGTTTTCCGAGCACACGCTGATAATCCACGAATAATCAAGTTCAATACACATAAGTCTTTCATCGATTCTTTTACATTGCATGCTTTCCACATCGGCAATAAACTTTCCCGCTTCCGGAACGAGCCCGGAGTTCCCCATCACGGTCAGTTCTCTGAGTTCCCTCCTGTCGTAAACATAAATATATGTCGTATATGTGACTTCTCCGTTTTCCGTCCGCTCACTGTTGTGAAGAGTGATAACATCAGAGGAGCTGCCGCTTTCCGGGCTAAAATCGGAAAGCTCAATTCTGCCTCCCGGAGTCAGACTTTTTACCTTATTCCTGATATACGAATCCGCGGTTCTTATGTTCGCGTTATTCTCGAGTCTAATATTCTGTTTTGAATAGACCGCAACTCCGTACAGTACCGTCATGGCTGTCGTGATAAAAAAAGCACCGAACAGCACCACAACCGCAATGACATCTATTGCGCTTTTCCTGTTTCTGGCAGAATTCATTGTCATTTCCTTTCAACTACGGTGTACTCAGGGTGAATATTGTCCCCTATGAATTCATAGAACACCCTGTATTTGTTTTTGTCGTAAACAAGGCCGAATTTTTCTTCAAGAAAAGCTTCGCACGGAGGGTAAAGACCATAAGTGGCATAGCATTCGGCCACATCGCGGTCAAGTGCCGCCATCAGTGCTTTTTTCTCCTCTTTTGCGGAATCACGTCCTATCATCGATGACATCAGAACAATTGCGCCGCCGAGAAAAACAATCACAAGGCCTGCTGCCGCCGTCGGAACGAAATTCGGTTTTCTGTTTCTTTTACCGTTAAATCTGTTCATAGCATTTCAAGCTCCTAAATCATTCCGCCGAGAATTCCCAGAAGCGGAAGCATAACCGAAAGAAGAATTATACCGACCAGAACCGAAAGAATAATGATAATCGTCGGTTCAAGAACGCCGATAATATCGTTAATCCGCATATCGACTTCCTCTTCGTAACGGTCGGCAATCATCTGAAGAGTGCCTTCCATGTTGCCGGTTTTGTTGCCGGCAAGGAGGATTCCCGAATATATGCCCGGGAATATTCCCGATTTAATCAGCGCGTTTGCAAACGTTTTGCCGTCCTCGACTTTTTTGCGGCAGGAATCTATTCGTACGTTGACTTCCACATGATCCACAAGTTCCTTGATTTCCTCAAGTGAATTCTCTATATTAAGGCCGGCGCTCAGAGAAAGGGCCATTCCCGAGGCAAAACGTCCGGTCGCGATACATTCGTACACTTTCTTTGTCGCAAAGAAATCAGCCAGAAATTTTCTGCGCATTTCTCTTCCCTTTTCGGTAAAAGCCATAATGGCAATAAGCGCAAGGCACACTGCCACAACGACCACACCGACGATGGAATAACGGCCTAAGAAGTTTCCGATTTTCAGAAGTACTCCGGCGAAACCGCCGATTCCGGTTCCGAGTCTTGCGAAGACTTTTTCGAACTGCGGGAGCACGACAACAATCAGAATCACGACGACCACGAGCATCATAACGGACAGAATAATCGGATATCTTACGGCATTTTTGACGCTCTGCGTTATGTTCTCTTCTCTGCTGTAATGGAGTGAAAGCGACTTCATTACTTCTTCGAGATTACCGGTTTTCTCGCCGATTTTAATCATGTTCAGCGCATACGCGGGGAACACGCCCGTTAATTCGAGTGCTTCATGAAAAGATGAACCGTCTGTGCATTTGTCGTAAATCATCTGGAGAATTTCTTCGCCTTCTTTGTCGGTTGTACTCTCAATCATCGAACTTACGGCTTCCATCGGATAGATTCCGGCTCCGATCATCATGCCCATCTGTTCGCAGAAAGTAAACATCTCTGTGTTGCTTAGTTTTCGCGTTTTGTAGCCCATTTTCAAATCTCTCTTTCTAAAAAATGAAATCAGTATATATACTTGGTAACGTAATTGTTTCCGTTACCTATGAATTCCTTAAGTTCGGCTTCTCCGGAGTTCGCCGCAAACGTCGGGTCCATAAGCGTCCAGCTGTGACCGTCGAATTCAATCATTCCGTTAACCCAGCCGACATCGGTTATGTAAGTGCTTATCCAGGCATGATAGGCATCCGCCGCATATCCGACCTCCAGCCTCGTCGGAATGCCCTGCGACCGTAACATCGCGGTCATCAGCGCCGCGTAGTCGAAGCAGATTCCCGTTTTCTCGGAAAGAACCCTGTCGACGTTCGGCGAATAACCGCTCTCAACCGTCTTTGCAAGATTGTAATCGTAAGTGATGTTCTTCGACACAAATTCATACACCGACGCCACCGCATCGAGATCCGAGCACGCTGAAGAAACCACTTCCGATGCCTTCGGGACAATTGAAGAGGTCTCGGTAAAAGAAATATACTTGTTCGGGTAAAGATACGGTTTAAATTCATCAACCGAAGCAAACGTGACATCCTCCGCAAAAACGGTCGCATATCTGTCGCCCTCGATATTCTCAAAACATTCCATGTGGTAAGACCCGCTGCCGGAAGCAAGCGGCAAAACGGCATCATCGTTCGCCAAATCGTAAGTATACGTCACGCCGTTCTCACCCTGAAGTCTGAATTTGACTTTGCCGTTGGAACCTTTGTAAGACGCGATGATATACCCTTCGGCGGCATTTCCGGTGTCGACGGATATATACTCATTTTCAAAAACCCCGGTCCCACTCTTTGAGGGAGTGAGAACCCGGGGTGTATTATCTCGTTTGGCAGTATTCTGTGCGTTACCGGATGAAACGATTCCGGTATTTCCTTTGGAGCAACCGAAGAAAGGCAGAAGTAAAAGAACTGCCATAAAAGCGAAAAAGTATTCGGTTATACGTTTTCGGTTTATGCTTCTCATTAAACTACAGTCACTGTCTCTCCCGGTTTGATTTCTTTGACGGTGCCGTTAACATCACACCAGATCGCAATAAGCGAAGGGTTGTATGCTTTCGTTCCGTCGGCTGAAAATTCAAGATTTCTTATTGCTGTAATATAATCGCAGATTTCTCCGTTGGTTGCGTACCAGACATCGTCATGTCCACTCATCTGTTCGGCAAATTTCTCGATCAAATCCCAGTTGTTCGAACGTCCGAATTCAAAGCTGTGTCCCCAGACATACATAAGAGGAAGCTCATAGTAATCGGGAATGTTGAGAAGGGATTCACCGAGTCTGAAAAGATCGGGATCGCCGTGATGGCAGGTCGGCAGCCACTCAAGGAAATTAACGGGAGCCCAGAAATCGTGTGTGGACTGTACGGCTCTGGAATACTTGATTCCGACCGATTTGATTACCTCCTCGATTGCCGGTGAAAATGCTCCGAAAGCATAACTCATTCCGTGAACGGGCTTATCCGTAAGTGCTTCAAGTGCTTTGCGGTCTTCGAGAACTTCCAGGAGCTGTTTCTCCTTTGTAAGAACAGGCAGGAATTTATGTTCCACACCATGGCATGCGACTTCATGTCCGGCGTACAAATCTTTAACCTCACTCTTTCTGATAAAAAAGCAGTCTTCGGGAGCGGGAGCATACTGCTCGCTCGTTACGCCGTCCGAAAGAGTTCCCGAATTTAAATGGAACGTGGCCTTCAGACCGTATTTGTTGAAAATCGAAACCAGTTTTCTGTCAAAATGCTGCGCGTCGTCATAACTGAAAGTAAGCGCTTTGCCTTTTCCTTCCGGATATAAATACTTCATGTGTGCCTCCTTGCCCCGGTCAAGCCGGAAATACATTATTCTTTTTTCTTTTTGGGGGTGTGTTTGTCATCGACAAACTCCGCCATTCTGCCGTTTCTTTTACGCCATCTTCTGTATGCTTCAATATCCTTGCGCACAAGGAAATAGCATATCGCAAGCACGATTATGTCATCGAAATAACCGACAATCGGGAAGAAGTCCGGAATCATATCCGCGAAGAAAATGAAATACCCCAGAGCGAATACAATCGCAACAATCGTCTTCTTCGGGACAGACGGATATTCTTTGCGAAGATAGCTGCGGACAAGCGAAATCATGATGGGAATGTTCGCGATGTATTTGCCCGCCAGAGGAACGTTATTCATCTTGTGCTCAATTCGCTGAAGGAAATGCTCCAGGCGGTCGCGCTCCTTCTCGTCAGGGAAATCATCAATTTCGTCTTCGTCCAAAAAATCATCATCTTCGTCCACGGAATCAAGTCCCGCTACAAGTTTGAAATCACCGGAAACGTATCCGTCTCCGATTGTATGTTTTTTACCGGTATCACTCATTTGTAATCTCCTTTGACTTGTCAGCCGGCTCGCTGACCCACTGCATCAGATATTCGCGCAATGCTTTCTCATCGTTCTTCAAAGCCTTCTCGCGCTTTCTGAAACATGAATTTATCTCTGCTTTGTATTCGTCACGCTTGATTCCGACAAGCATAAAAGGAACCACAACGTTCACAAGCGGAATCATTTCCATTAAAAGAACCGTCATGTTCTCGTTAAATTTGTCTTTCGAATCCATTCCGAACTCAAGGCCCTTCTCCGATTTGTAAATCGAAGCGCTTCTGTCTCCCGTATTCTCCGGAAGAAACCTGTTGTAAAGTTCGACATAGAAATCAATCGCCTCATTAATCTTGACCGTGTAAAGTGCCCTTATATTAACCATGCACTCATTCATAATCTCATTGCAGCCGGCATTGATTTTGCTGAATTTACGATTCGAATGCATGGTAAAAAATCCGATATTGCGGTCGACCGTGGCAAAGCATTCTCTGCGTCCTTTTTCAAGTTCCGCAAAAGCTTCCCTGCGAAGGTCGCTCGGTATTTTCTCCACAATTTTGTTCCAGAGGCTCTGTTTGATTTTGTGCCAGATTTCCTCACGCCCGAAACGTTCCGTCTTCCTGCCGCTTAAAAGAACTTTGCTCTCGTTGCAGGCTTCGATGATATTGTCGTCCGCAAGTCCTTTCTCTCCGAGAACTTTTCTGATTCCCTCGACAGTCGTCTTGCTCGACGCATAATCGCAGTGCGTAAGCACAACCAGCAGATTGTTGCCCGTGGAAACGAGATCCGAAATGAAATCCGTTTCGAAATCTTCTATACGGTCCGCATTGGCATTGATACAGTAAATAATCGTATGAAACCAGTCTTTGATTGACATTGCGTCATGCTTTTTGATTTCGCCTTCGACAAGTTTGCGCCAGCGTTCCGCTTTGTCGGCTTCAAGTCCCCAGGTGTCATAAATATTCACCGTCGTGTTCTCGTCGAATTCATATTCGTGACAGTAAATTCCCTCACCCGTAACCGGAGCGCCCGAACCCGTGGCTTCGATTTTGCGATCAAAAAGATAATTCACAAGTGAGCTTTTGCCCGCACCGGATTTTCCGATTATCAGAACATTTGTAGTCAGTTTCTCAGCCATATCTTTTACTTCCCATCATCCAAACCACCGTCACCGGCAGCACTACCGTTTATATCGACATTGAAATCTTTTTTATGAGAGGAAACGTACTTAAGTGCTTCGGAAAGTTTCTCCGGGGTAAAAAACTCGAAGAAATTCATCTTGTGAACACCGTTGTTGTTTATGCAGGTTTTAAGATACTGCTCGCAAAGATATGTAATCGCCGAGCCGAGCATTGCCGTAATGGACGTGGCAACCGTCACGTTAACCGCCGTTTTGACCGCGCCGCCCGCAGCAGGAACAAGTCCGATAATCTGCGTTGCAACAGTTCTTCCGAGGTATGAAACGGCAGTCGTTCCAACCACATTGCCGACAATCTGTCCGATTTCGGCTTTGATTCCGTAGGATGCGATAATATCGTAAGCCATCTTAACCTGAATCGGCATTAAAGCCGCCGAATCCGTGAAGGGAACCGAGATAAAAGAAGACCCGGTGACAACCGCCGCAGCGCTCGCCGCATATTTCGGAACGGTACGCTTAAGAATGTAATCTCTTTTACGGGCTATATCCGATTTCATTGCGGGGATAAAGCCGGATACAAGAGACTCGTCCAGGTGGTTTACCGCCCAGTCCAGAATCGCCTCTCTCTGAACAAACTGGCGTCTTATTTCCGCAAATTCCTCTTCGTCGGGAATGCGAACCGAATACGAAAAACAGCTGATTCCCGGAAGTTTCTTCTTAATCTCCGAATAAAGACTTACGAGCTCGCTTTCTTCAACCTCATCGACTTTCGTAAGAATAATCATCACGGGAACCTGTCGTTCCATAATCATCTCAATAAGATCGTGATCGACATCGAAGAAACGCTTGTTGCCGGCCGATACGCAGTACCACACTTCGTGAATGTGTTTCTCCATCTCGGTCGGGAAATCCTTAATCAGTTTGTCGATGAAACCGATAATTTCGTTCTTATAATATTCCTGGCGTTCTCCTCCGATTTCGTAACCTTCACTGTCGTAAAGGTTGACGGTTGAGCTCTCGGTGGTAAAACATTTAACGCCTCTTGTTTTGGCTACGCCCTCATCACCGACTTCCGCCGCGTTATCGAGCGGGAGTTCCAGAAGATCGTTTACGAGACTGCTTTTGCCGACTCCCGTTGCACCGCAGATTAAAATGTTCGGTTTCTTAACGGAATTTCTGACCTCCTTGTAACAGGCCTCGTAATTAAAATGTTCGTAATCAAATTTGAGCAGTTCCTTTCGATCAGACATTGTAAAAACCTCCTTAATCCTCGTCATCATCCATGTCCGAGTATCCGTTATATTCGTCTTTCATTCCTTTGATTGTCTTATACAACACGTAAACGCCTATTCCTCCGAAAAGAAGTCCCATTGCGACAATCATGAGCACCGCAAATTTGTCCATATCCGGAGTGTTGCCGGCAGCTGCGAGCATAAGAAACGGAACCAGTGCGAAAATCAGGCCGAAAATAAGCTGCAAAACATGTTTGTTGACTAAAAGCACGAATTTGCGCCAAAAACCGGGATTCTCGTCGGGATCGACACCCGAAATAAACGCACGGTACGAATCAACATTTGAAATAACTTCCGCTACACCGATTAAAAAAGGTGCGGCGCCGAAAAGAAACACAAAAAATCCCGCGAAAATGTTCGGGGCATCAACCGGCCCCATCACTCCCGTAATCATTAATACGGAAACCGCTATAAAAAGAAGTCCCGTAAGAATCCATATCGACGCGGACGTACAGGAAGTAATACAGCTTAACAGATAAACCTTTTGGGTTAAAGAGTCATCAAAGAGACTCTTCTTACTCAGTTTGGAACGTATATAGTCCAGCAGACCGGAAATACCGAAAATCATAAATAAAAGATATATGGCGCAAAAAAACGCAGCAGCCATGAATGCATTTGAATTACCGGGTTCGGCAGAAGCCAGTATCTTGCCGAACAGATTGTATCTGAATACGAAAAAAGTCAGTATCAGCGATATTATAAAGCCGATAAGACCGTTCGCATCGGTTTTCATGGCTCCGTTTCTTCGTTCACGCATCATTCTTTCTTCAAAAGCCTGTTGTTCTTTTAAAAAATCGTTTTTCATAACAGCATCCTTTCCTAACTGTTAATTATATATTTTTTACCCTTCTTTTACAATCTGTTCACTGAATAAATTGTAGAAAATATTTATTATTTCGATTGAAATAATCAGAAAAAAGTATCATAATATAGTAGTGGTGTGTATTTAGACATCAATTTATTGTGTATTGAGGTGTGAGCAATGGATTATGTTCAGGATATGGTTCTTACCCAGAAGATATTAAGCAACTCCAATATCGGTCTGTGGGCGGTTGAAATCGAAGAAGGTTCCAAACCGCGCATGTATGCTGACCGTACAATGCTTAAGCTTCTCGGCATTGACAGGGAACTTTCTCCCGAAGAAGTTTTTGAAAGCTGGCGTTCCAAAGTTGATTCGGAGTCATCCGAGATGGTTGACGACACCATTCAGAAGATGATTGACGGTGTCCATGCGGAAGTTCAGTATCCGTGGTATCATCCCACCAAAGGACTGACTTATGTGCGTTGCGGCGGAATCAGGAATTACGAATACAGCAAGTATATTCGTCTCGAGGGTTGTCATCAGGATATAACCGCACTCGTTCACATTCAGAAGATGGTTTCACTTTCGCCCGAAATTCTCGGCAATGCCAACATCGGTCTCTGGGACATCGAAATAGATGACGGCAAGCCGCCCAGAATGCATGCGGACGAGACAATGAAACGACTTCTCGGCATCAAAGAGAAACTGACTCCCGAAGAAACATATCAGGCATGGTACAAGAATGTTCATCCCGCGCAGTATCAGGCGGTAAACGAAGCCGTTGAAAGAATGACGAACGGACTTCAGGCCGAAGTTCAGTATCCCTGGATTCATCCGGAGAAAGGTCTGACTTATGTACGTTGCGGCGGTTCAAGAAATTTCTCCTACACCAACGGTATCCGTCTCGAAGGTTCTCACCAGGATGTATCGGGCATAATTCACATTCAGATGCAGATGACGGAGATGCAGCTTAAGCTTGCCGAAGCAGAAAGCCGTACAAAGTCGGCACTTGACCTGGCGGTTCTCGATTCCATGACTCACGTATACAACCACGAAGGCTTTAAGGACAAAGCCAACGAGATGATTGAAACAAACCGCAAAAAAGGAATTCTCACATTCCTTATGTTCATAGATATGGATCACTTAAAGGGAATAAACGATTCCTTCGGTCACGACGAAGGTGATTTCTGTCTGAAGAGTCTTTCGGACATTCTTGCGAAAGCCGTCGGCGAGCGAGGCATCGTCGGACGACTCGGAGGAGACGAATTTGCCATCGCCGCAAGCTACAGAGAGCCCAATGACGAAGGCAAACATTTCTATGAAAGTATTAATTATCTGATTGAACTGTTCAACAGAGAGTCGAACAAGCCGTACAAACTCGGTGCATCACTCGGTGGAATCATGATCTGCCCGAACGACACCTGCACGCTCGACGAAGCATTAAGCATCGCCGACGACCGCATGTACGATGAGAAGAAGAAACATCACAGTTTCTGATTGACATTCTGCCCGCAGACAGAGAATATTTCATATTCTGATACAATTCTGTTTTTCGGCAGAGAATATTTCATATTCTGATACTAATTCTGTTTTTCGACAGAGAATATTACATATCCCGGACCGCTTTTCGAGGTAAATCTATCCGCTTCGACAAGTGTGTATCCGGGATATTTTGATTTATAGTAATCCTTAAGATACCCGCCGTCGGTATTCCCGGCGTCCATAAATACAAAATAGACATTGTCTTTTGCAAGGGAAGCCTCCTCATAAGAATCGAATCCGAAAGAGTGGGCCACTTCATCCGTCCAGGGACTGTTCGCGGTCCAGCATCCGAGGTAGGCACAGTTCGCCGCACTCTCCTTGTTCCTGCAAAGGAGCGGCTCCGTGAAATACAGGAAGCTGTTGGTATCGAGCAGATACACATTCTCCGGGTGACTTGCAAAATACTCCCTTACCTCGCCGTAAGAATCTATGAAATTCTGTCTCGAATGCGAATAGTCTGCATTCGATTTCACAACGGGGAAACCGAATCTTAAGCCGGTCAGAATGACAAGGCCGCCGGTCAGGGTGCAGACAAGCGCGGAAACAGCTTTTTTATCAAACTTTAAGAGTTGACGGTAAAAGATAATCGCGATAAGCAGATATGCTTCGGCAATATAAACTCCGTGCGTGATTCGCTCAGGATATCTGTTGATAAAAATAAGATATCCCCAGATAATCATCCGTCCCGCAAAAAGAGCCGCGAGATCGTAAAGAGCAGTCTTCTCTTTGCGTACAAGTGCAAGAACGAACGTAATCAGATAGAGCAGATAAACGGCAAGATTCGTCGGACGGTCACGGTAACCGAGATTCCTCTCGACAAAATCTCCGACCATGGTAAAAATTCCCCTTGAAGCGCTGTGTTTCGAAGTTGCATCCGCAAGAACCGGAAGCGTATCGGCGTTCATGTTGTTATCGAGTAAAAGAAGATATCCGTCACGGGCCGAGAGCCAGTCGGCTTCGGATACTCCGACGGAATCGTAGAGTTCGGTATTCTCGTAATAATCGGGAAATCCGTTGTAGTCGTAAATGTTCTCCCTCGCCGTGTTGTATTTCGTGAAAGCCTTCCATTCTTCGCCGGAATATGCGATTTTCTCCGCGGTGAAGATTAAAATGCAGCCGGCAAAAGCCACGCTGAGTGCGACAAGCAGTTTCTTCCGTGAATCCTTGTCCGACATGAATCGCACGGCGCAAAGAAGGAGCAAAACGGGCAGAATCATAACCGAAGCCTTGATTCTTACAGAGAAAGACAGTATATAAAGGACGGCGCCGGCGATGTAACAGTCGCAGTAAAAGAGTGCCACGGCGGCGGCCGCAAGAATTATCGTAACGGTCGTGTACTGGACGAAAAACGACGGTACACTCGTCAAAGACGCATAAAAGAAAAGAAGAAAAGCCAGGGAAACAATTCGTATGCTCCACTTCTTAAAGCGGCTGCAAACCGCAAAGAAAAATGACGAAAACGAAACAAGAAGTGCCACCGTCATGTAAATTCCGTACCAGGAAACTCCCGGCAGGATGCGGTAAAGGAAAGAAATGGCGCTTCCCGATACAAAGGTGATGTGTAAAAGATGCGATTCACTTATTCCGGTAAGTTCACCGCTTGAAATAATCTTCAGATACAGATCGTCGATGTTCTCGTAAAGAGCAACCACTCCGAGCCTTTTAAGAAATAAAAAATAGAAAACGGTAAAAACCGCAAATATGCTGAAAAACAGGAATGTTCCGCCGTGGGTGATTTTCTTCTGCGGGGATTTATCCTGTGTCTTAACGGGCTGTTCATTTCCTGCTTCGAGATTATTTTCATTTGCTTCTAATGCATTATCATTTGTTGCTATAGCATTTTCGTTTGTTTCATTCATGTCTTTTACCGTCTTTCCCATAATACCCCGATATTATCTCATACTTGGCATAAAAAGTATATCTTTTACCGAAGAAACATTCTGTAAAAATAATGCAAGCAAGGCACGTTCATGTTATAATGAAAGGTAGTTTGCATATATAAATACGGAGGTACCGAAATGTCCAAATGCAACTTTGACGCATACGAAGGTCAGGAGAAATATATTTTCATAAGCTATGCCCATAAGGATTCGGAGCTTGTTTATCCGATTATCGAGAATATAAATGCGAGCGGATACCGCGTATGGTATGACGACGGAATTTCGCCCGGAAGTGAGTGGCCGGAGTATATTGCCAAGCATCTGGATGCATGCGATACGGTGATCTTCTTCATTTCGCCGAACTCAATCGCGTCGGAGAACTGCCGTCGTGAAGTTACGTTTTCGATGACCAGAAACAAGAAATTCCTCGGAATTGAGCTTGTTCCGACGGAATATTCGCTCGGAATGGAACTTCAGCTTTCTTCGCAGCAGTGTATTTTCAAGCATGAGTACAGCGACGAGAGCCAGTTCTACACAAAGCTTTATTCGACTCCGTTCATTCAGGGCTGCAGATTTACGGACGGGGAAAGGTTCGGTGAGGCTTCGTTCCGTGACGATGCTTACGGCGAAACTGCCGATGCGGTGACGAATACGAATTCCGACAGAGTGCCCGGTCTGGTATACGAAGAAAAGCCGACCAGGCAAGCCAAAGATACTTCCAACTCGAAGAAGAAACTTACTTATGCTCTCTTGGCAACCGGCGGAGTACTTGCTTTCGTGATTCTGGTAATTCTCGTTTTATGGCTGGTACTTTTCTCTTCCAACATTAAACTTACCGACAATACAACGGCATCAACAAAGGATACGTTTCTTACCATATATGATGCGGAGATAACGCCTTCCACCATTAAGAAACTGTCAAAGATGAAAAAACTGGACAGTCTGACTATTTCGGACAGCTCCTTCACGGGAGGTGCCGATTTGGGAGGTTTTTCGAGACTTGACGGTCTGGACTCTCTGGTAATTGAGAACTGTACCGGAATCGGTGATTTCTCATTTCTTTCCGAGATGACGGAATTAAGAGAACTGTCGATTACAAACTGTCCTCAGCTTACAAGTATCGACAACATTCATCCTGAGAAGCTCGAAATGCTGAATATAAGCAATACAGGTGTAACCGGTATCGATGCGGTTCTTTCCGCACCGAACCTTTATGATCTTCAGTGTGAGAACTGTAACATCACAAGTGTAAACGGTGTTCTTGCTTCCACGGAATTTGGCATCGTTAATTTCAACGGCTGTTCACTTTCCGATCTTTCTTTCCTTGACAATGCGGAATCAATTAATGTACTTAAACTTGCCGGCAATCCGATTAAAGATGTATCTTTCCTCCATTACCGTTGCTCGGATATTAATGAACTGGATTTATCAAATACCGACATTACGCCTGAAATGTTTGATGTCATTTCGGGTTGTCTCGATGTAAATATACTCAGATTAAACGGTATCCCGATGAATGATCTTAGCGTAACTTCACGTATGTCTGAGCTTACCGAACTTTCCTGTTCAAATTGCGGCCTTACTTCCACGAACGGACTTAATCCGGTTGCTGCACGCAATCTTGAATCTCTCGATTTAAGTAACAACAATCTGACTGAGCTTCCCGAAATCGGTTCAAAGGATGCGATTTATCCCGAAATCAATCTCTCATCCAATAAGATTACTTCGCTCGCACCGTTAAAATACGAAGACTATTCCGCACTTGTTATTTCTTTTAACCCGATTGATTATTCCGATCCGGGTACTACCGATGTAATCGACCAAAATATCCGCTACTTCTGTGCGGATTACGACGAAGCGCTTATCGCACACAATGACGGTCAGTGGGACTTGATCTGCATAACAGAATGTCCCGACGATAAAAGATCCGAAGTCAAAGAAGTTTTCGGCTACAACTTCAGCGAGTTCCTTGTTAAGGCACAGATTGATGAAAAGAACGCGGAATTCGGTACCGATTTCTCCCGCTGGTAAAAGGCATAACGACATGGAAGAATCATCGCTCGTCTTAAAAGAACTCATATACTTTTTCATTCTGCCGCCTGCATTGACATGTCTGATTGAGATACCGATTGTTTACTTCGCCCTTAAGCTTAAGAACTGTCTTTTCATCGGTGCGGTAAACGTTGCCACGAATCTTACACTTCAGTTTCTGGCGATTGCGGTGCAGTATGCTTTTCCGGGCGGTCGTGCTCTTTTTATCATAATTATGGAAATTGCGGTTATTCCGGTTGCGGAAGCATTGCTTTACAGTTTTCTTTCGGAGCGGACAGGCAAATGCTTTCTTGTAAGCTACATTGCGAATGCCGCTTCTTTTACCGTGGGACTGTTAATCGGCCTTACACCGATTCGTTCCCTGTTTGGTATCGGGTAGTTTAAATTGTTATGAATAAATGCAAGATTTCCATAGCGTTATAGTTTTACGTAAAAATAAAGGCGACCGGAACCGGCCGCCTTTGAATTTGCTTATTCACTTAAAACTAATATACAACTTTAATCTGCGAAACATCAAGATTGAACGACTTGCAGAAATCCTCTTCGTCCCATTTGTCGTTAATCACCATAACATCGGTAAAAGAATTGTCAATCTTGCTCTTAAATCCCGCAACCTTCTCTCTCGAGCAGGTCGAAGCCTTGAAAACGGGAATCATTGTCTCGGGATCGAAATTGAATTTCTCATTATTCTTACGGTTCTTCGCATGGGTAAAAGGTCTGAACAGATTCTCCATCCATCTGGTCCATTTCAAAAATACATAATCCATAACTGCGCCCCCTTTGTGACGATAAGTACAAATGATAAAACATAAATTCGTCTGCCTTCGGCGAAACAAATATCTTTCTGTTATCATGAATTATAATACTTTGATAATTTTTTGTCAATCTTTTTATTCCGGCGGACTGTTACCGCATCATTCTTAAGTTATTCCGTCAAATGCTTCTCGTATTCAATCAGCGTCATTCGCTCATTCATCCGGCTCTGCTTTGACAGTCATCTCTTCCAAAGTGACGCCTTTAAGCACGTCCCCGTCGATATAACGTTCCGCGCCGTTAAACCCGTCCAGCCTGAGTCTCGAAGTGTACTGCCAGACAGCGCACTTCTCAAACGGCGGAAAGTAAACGTTTCTTAACCAGAGCGGATAGTCCTCAAATCCTTCGTACAGATATTCATGGTAAAAGATAAACGTCGAATATATAACGGGTTTGCAACCGTAGTGTTCTTCGAGAATATCGAGCATTTCCGAAAGGTGCGCCTTAAGTTCATCCTTGTCGGGTGGATTGTTTCCGGAATTTCCGTAAAACTCAACATCGATAACCGGAATAAGTTCCCCGTCCAGATCGCCGACTACATCGATAAAATGCTGCGCCTGTGTTTCGGCCGGACTGTCAAAACTGAAAAAGTGATAAGCGCCCGGAACAATGCCCGCTTCTTTGGCTCCCGCAAGGTTTATCGCATAGTAATCGTCGGTATACGAACTTCCTTCGGTTGCTTTGATATATGCAAACCGGATTCCCTGTGAGTTAAGTTTTTGCCAGTCAATCTCGCCCTGATAATGCGAAACATCAACGCCGCATACATCACGGGAACCAACGAATAGCCGGTTTAAAAGCTGTTTTTGCATAAGAAAAGCAAGCCCTGCTGCCAGAGCCGCGATAATCAGTACAACTATGAGTGTTTTAATTGTTTTAGCGCCCGTTTTTGTACCTTTCACCAATCAATTCCTTCACAAATCTTAATAAGTCTGCTCCCGTCCCGGAAGATAAATCAATCGTCCGATCTTCTTCGGCGGTCGTGTCCGCTTGTTCTGTAATATTCCGATTTGTCAGAATACATCTGCTTATCGGCCTCGCGAATCAGTTCGAATATATCCATGGAAGGGTTATCGATACAGAACGCATATCCTTTGGAAACAGAAAGCGTTTCTGAAAATTTGCCTTTCCACTCAGTGCATTTTTGTTTGAAATCCGTCAGACACTCAGTGAGTTCATCCGGTGTGCCCAAAGCGCTTAACTCAACCTCGTCACCGCCGATCCGGAAATCGTTTGCGCCGAACTGATTCTGCATGACCGACGCGACACCGCAAAGCATCTCGTCCCCGGCGGCGTGGCCGTTCTCGTCGTTCATCTCGTGCAGACCGTTGGCATCCAGATAGACAAAATAATGCGACTCCCCTGCCGGGAACTCGGAACGGAAGAAGCGCGTGTCAAA
>JAKSSB010000090.1 GCA_024403285.1 Lachnospiraceae bacterium
CGCAGCATGTCGCAGGCGACATGCTTTCTTGTATGAACAACAGTACCCTCCCGGCCGGATATCCGACGGGGAGGGTACATTAACATTTTCTCCAGATATATGTAAAGCCCTTACACAAATTCTTATAACTTCACCGAATACGAATCAAGGCGAGAATCCGAATGCGGCGCAACGACATATCACACCCTTACGTCAAACGAACCGCCTACTGCGGGATTGACCGAAAGTTCCATGGCGGCCGAATCGAGTAATTTAAGAATTCCGTCGCCGGCGTCTTCGTTCATTTCCATTGAATTCTTCAGCATGGCAACGCCTACATTGTCGAGAACTTTGGTCTGTGAAAGTGCCATTGAAAGATTTGCAATATCCATAATTCAGCCTCCTTTTCTTAAGGTAAATGTATTTTACTACATTTTGTCAGAAAAATCAATAAAAATTCACGAATATTCAGAAAAATATCCCATAAACTTCACAACTTCATCTCTTTTATTTTATACAAATATGTGTTATAATTCCTTTTGATTGTGGGTTTATAGTCCCCACAGCTTGAAAGGAGAAGTTTAACAATGAGTTTAAAGGTCGAAAAATTAGAGAATAACATGGCTAAGCTTATTATCGAAGTTGATGCCGCAGATTTTGAAAAGGCTATCGAGACAGCTTACCAGAAGAACAAGAAGAAAATTTCCGTTCCCGGTTTCCGTGCAGGCAAAGTTCCCCGCAACGTAATCGAGAAGATGTACGGCAAGGAAGTTTTCTACGAAGATGCAGCCAACGAAGTAATTCCTTCAGCATATGAGAAAGCATATGATGAGTGCGAGGAAGATATCGTTTCTTCACCCAAGATTGACGTAGTTCAGCTTGAAGCAGGAAAGCCTTTTATCTTCTCTGCAGAAGTTGCTCTTAAGCCTGAAGTTACACTTGGCAAATACAAAGGTGTTAAGGTTGCAAAGACTGTTATCGAAGTAACAGACGAAGAAGTTGATGCAGCTATCGAAACAGAGAGAAAGAACAGTGCAAGAATCGTTTCGGTTGAGAGACCTGTTGCAGACGGAGATACCGTTACAATCGATTTCGAAGGTTTCGTAGACGATGTTGCTTTCGAAGGCGGCAAGGGTGAGAATTATCCTCTTACAATCGGTTCACATTCTTTTATCGATAATTTCGAAGAGCAGCTTATCGGTGCCAATATCGGCGATGAAGTAGAAGTAAATGTTACATTCCCCGCTGAGTATCAGGCAGAGGATCTTCAGAACAAGGCAGCTAAGTTCATCGTTAACATTAAAGAAATCAAAGAGAACCAGCTTCCCGATCTCGATGATGATTTCGCTCAGGAAGTAAGCTCATACGATACATTCGATGAGTACAAGGAGAGCGTTAAGAAGAACCTCACCGAGAAGAAAGAGGCAGATGCCAAGACAGCCAAGGAAGATGCTGCAGTTGATGCGGTTATCGAGGGCGCTAAGATGGATATTCCCGCAGCAATGCTTGAGACAGAGCAGAGACAGATTGTTGAAGAGTTCGCTCAGAGACTTCAGATGCAGGGAATGGCAATCGATCAGTACTTCAAGTACACAGGTACAAATGCCGCAGCCATGATTGAGCAGGTTAAGCCTCAGGCTGAGAAGAGAATTAAGACAAGACTTACAATGGAAGCAGTTGTTAAGGCTGAGAACATTGAAGTATCTGATGAGGAATTCGATGCAGAACTTCAGAAGATGGCTGATGCATACAAGATGGAACTTGCACAGGTTAAGGAAATCTTCGATGCTGACAGAGCTGAAGAAATGAAGAAAGACATCGCTATCCAGAAAGCCATCACTTTTGTAACAGATAATGCCGTAGAGAAATAAGTAAACGGAGGTATTTGTAATGAGTCTGGTACCTTATGTCATTGAACAGACAAGTCGTGGAGAGAGATCTTACGATATCTACTCCCGATTATTAAAAGACAGAATTATTTTCCTCGGAGAGGAAGTCAATGAAGTAACAGCAAGCCTTGTTGTTGCACAGCTTCTGTTCCTCGAGTCGGAGGATCCCGAGAAAGACATTCAGCTTTATATCAACAGCCCCGGAGGTTCGGTTACCGCAGGAATGGCTATTTACGATACAATGCAGTACATCAAATGTGATGTTTCGACAATCTGTATCGGTATGGCCGCTTCAATGGGAGCTTTCCTTCTTTCGGGCGGAACAAAGGGCAAGAGAATGGCTCTTCCCAATGCCGAGATTATGATTCATCAGCCTCTCGGCGGAGCGCAGGGACAGGCAACTGAAATTGAAATTGCCGCTAAGCATATTCTCCAGACCAAAGAGAAACTTAATAAGATGCTGGCAGAGAACACCGGCAAACCTTATGATGTTATCGCAGCCGATACGGACAGAGATAACTGGATGACGGCTGAAGAAGCCAAAGAATATGGTTTGATTGATGCTGTTATCACTAACAGAAACGAATCAAAAGAAGCCTAATGTATTCAGCAGGTGTCGGAGGTTTCCGGCGCTTGCTGAAATTTTTAATACGGAGATTTTTTAAATGGCAGGTAAAAACAAAGAAAATGATTCCAAAATTAAATGTTCCTTCTGCGGCAAAACGCAGGACAGAGTCCGCAAGATGGTTGCCGGACCGAGCGGAATATATATCTGCGATGAGTGCGTAGACATTTGCAACGATATCATCATGGATGAACTGGAAGATTTAGACGAAGAGTATGATAACGAGTGTGATATTAATCTTCTCAAACCGGCTGAAATCAAGGACTTCCTCGATCAGTACGTTATCGGTCAGGATGATGCCAAGAAGGTTCTTTCCGTAGCGGTTTACAACCATTATAAGAGAGTAACGTCGGCGAAGAAAGTTGATGTCGAACTCCAGAAGAGTAACATCATCATGCTTGGACCGACCGGCTCAGGTAAGACGTATCTTGCACAGACACTTGCGAAGATTATCAACGTACCTTTTACCATTGCGGATGCTACTACGCTTACCGAGGCAGGTTATGTCGGAGAAGACGTTGAGAACATTCTTCTCAAACTTATCCAGGCTGCCGACTACGATGTTAAGAGAGCAGAGTACGGAATCATTTACATTGATGAAATAGACAAGATTACCAAGAAGAGCGAGAACGTTTCGATTACGAGGGATGTTTCGGGCGAAGGCGTTCAGCAGGCACTTCTTAAGATTATTGAGGGAACAAATGCATCGGTGCCTCCTCAGGGTGGCAGAAAGCATCCTCAGCAGGAACTTATTCCGATTAATACAACCAATATCCTCTTCATCTGCGGCGGCGCGTTTGACGGCCTTGAGAAGATTGTAGAGGCAAGACTCAATAAGAAGTCAATCGGTTTCAATTCAGAAATCAGCAGCAACGTTGACAAGGAACTTACGGAACTTCTCAAGGAGGTTACACCGCAGGATCTTGTTAAGTTCGGACTTATTCCCGAATTCGTCGGACGTGTGCCTATCAATGTTTCACTTGAAGGACTTGATGAGGACGCAATTTCGAAGATTATAACGGAGCCGAAGAATGCATTGGTTAAGCAGTATGCTGCACTTTTCGAGTTAGACGGTGTCGAACTTGAATTTGAGCCGGATGCCGTTAAGGAAATTGCTCATGAAGCTTATGAGCGTAAGACCGGTGCGAGAGGAATCCGTTCCATTATGGAGAAGGTTATGATGGATGTCATGTTCGAAATTCCTTCGGATTCCACGATTAAGAAATGTGTTATTACGAAGGATGCGGTTATCGGTACGGCCAAACCCAAGGTAATCCGTCGTAAAGATACCAAATCTAAATAAGGATTTTTCTATGAAGATTAAAAGCGTAAATCTTGAGACTGTAATCGGTGTGACAAGCAAAATTCCGGAGAATACACTTCCGGAGTTCGCTTTCGCCGGCAAGAGTAACGTTGGCAAATCCTCGCTTATAAATGCGATTATGAACAGGAAGTCTTTTGCCCGCGTAAGTGCCCAGCCCGGTAAAACACAGACGATAAATTTCTACAACATAAATGAAGAGCTTTATCTTGTTGACCTTCCGGGATACGGATATGCCAAGGTTTCCATGGAAACCAAGGAGAAGTGGGGCAAGATGGTGGAGAAGTATCTTCACAAATCGCAGATGTTAAAGGCGGTGTTCCTTTTAATTGACATTCGTCATGAGCCTTCTGCGAATGATGTCGATATGTACCACTGGATTCTCTCGAACGGTTTCGAACCGATAGTTATCTGTACCAAGTCTGACAAGATTTCAAGAGGTGCAGCTGACAAACAGCTTAAGATAATCAGAACCAAATTAAAGACAGTCCCCGGAACGAAGCTTATTCCGTTTTCCGCACTCAACAAGAACGGACTCGAAGATGTGTATGCACTGATGGATTCGCTTATTGAAGAGTGTAAGGACGGGCAGAACTTACAATCGTAAGTTTTTTATCAGACGTTTGATTGGAAACGAACAGAAAATCGAATGAGATAATATTTTTATCGGCCGTTTGACCGGTAGAAGAACAGAATATCGAATGTAAATGTAAGGCGAACGGACATATATATCCGCTCGCCTTCTTAAATAAACGAGCCCGCGGGGAAACCACGGGCTCGCTGAAATATTGATTGATTTAATGATCTTACTGTTGCGGGGAAATTAGCGCTAAGCTTTGTAATTTACGATATCGTCGATGAGAAGAGGAATCTTAGCATCCATTTCTTCATCACTGAACTGGCATGTGCCAACGGCTTTGTGACCGCCGCCGCCATACTTGAGCATAAGGCTTCCCACATCAACATTTGATGTTCTGTTAAGAATACTGTAGCCGACTGCACAGGAACATCCTGCGCCACCCTTGCCGTTTACAATCCAGATTGAAATGTTCTGGTCGGGATACATGCTGTAGATAAGGAATCTGTTGCCGGAGTAGATGGGATCGACACCTCTTAAATCGGAGATGATTAAATCTTTTTCAACTCTTGTATGGGCAAGAACCATTTCTTTGAATTTCGCTGTCTGTTCAAAATATACTTCGATACGTTCCTTGACATCGGGAAGAGCAAGGATTTCATCAGTCGTCATTGTACGGCATGCTTCAATCAGTTTCTCCATCAGCTGATAGTTGGAGATGGTGAAGTTACGCCATCTGCCCAAACCTGTTCTGGGATCCATAAGGAATCCTACCAGAACCCATCCCTTGGGATTCTGAATATCGTCGATTGTAAGATTTCCGGAATCGACCTTGTCGACAGCTTCCATCATGTCATCGAAGTGTGAGAATCTTTCTTTTCCGCCGTAATAGTCGTAGATGATTCGTGCGCATGACGGCGTGATTCTGCTTTCGCCTTTATATTTGCCTTCAAGCTGATTACGCTCGTATTCGCTTGAATGATGGTCGAACCATAATCCGCAGCCTTCCGCAAAAGGAACATTTGCAAGGCAGTCGTTCTCGGTAATTTCAACCAAACCGTCCTGGATGTCCTTAGGATGTGCGAACTTCCAGGAGTCAATAATGCCTGCTTCTTTTAAAAGTGCGCCGCAGGCAAGACCGTCAAAGTCTGAACGTGTAATAAGTCGCATATTGATAACCCCGTTTCCCTGTATATTTGGTGCCGAAACAGTACTGCGCAGGAGCGCAATCGGCCCATCAGATTATATATCGGTAAAAGACTCGTTAATCGTAACTGCCGAAAGTGTTTTTTAGTCTGTTTTTATACTATTTTTTGCCTTTTTTCTTTTATCTTTTATCCATAGAGGCTGCAATATTGTTTTTTTTACCCGAATATGATAAAATACTACAGAATATGCGGTTATTGCGCCGCTTAAATTTAAATTATTAGACCGGGCATCGTATCCGGTGGAAAGTGTAGAGAAATGGAAGAGAACAAATCTGTCGAAGAAGTAACGGAAGAGAAAGAAGTTGTTTCCAAAAACTTTATCGAAAATGCAATCGACAAAGACCTTGCTGACGGAGTTTATAACACCGTGCATACAAGATTCCCGCCCGAACCCAACGGATATCTTCATATCGGACATGCCAAGAGTATCCTTTTGAACTACGGTCTGGCTGAGAAGTACAACGGTCTTTTCAATATGAGATTTGATGATACAAATCCGACCAAGGAGAAAGTTGAATTCGTAAATTCACAGCTTGATGATATCAAGTGGCTCGGCGCCGACTGGGGCGACCGTCTTTTCTTCGCATCGGATTATTTCCCTCAGATGTACGAAGGCGCTGTTAAGCTTATCAAGAAGGGTAAAGCTTACGTTTCCGACCTTACGGCAGATCAGATTAAGGAATACAGAGGAACGCTTACCGAGCCCGGCAAGGAAGATCCTTCAAAGGGAAGAAGCATCGAGGAGAACCTTAAATTATTCGAGGACATGAAGAACGGTGTATTCGCAGACGGTGAGAAAGTTCTTCGTGCAAGCATCGACATGGCTTCACCCAACATGAACATGAGAGACCCGGTTATTTACCGTGTTGCACATATGACACATCACAGAACGGGCGATACATGGTGCATCTATCCCATGTACGATTTCGCTCATCCGATTGAGGATGCAATCGAAGGAATCACTCATTCAATCTGTACGCTCGAATTCGAGGATCACAGACCTTTATACGAGTGGGTTGTTAAAGAACTTGAGTATCCTATGCCCCCGAGACAGATTGAGTTTGCAAAGCTTTATCTTAAGAACGTTGTTACGGGTAAAAGATACATCAAGAAACTTGTAGAGGATGGCATCGCAGACGGCTGGGACGATCCGAGACTTGTTTCGATTTCGGCACTCAGAAGAAGAGGATATACTCCCGAGTCTATCAAGATGTTCGTAGAACTCTGTGGCGTATCAAAGGCTCATTCGATTGCCGATATGGCAATGCTTGAGTACTGCATCAGAGAAGATCTGAAACTCAAGAGACCGAGAATGATGGCTATTCTTGATCCGGTTAAGCTTGTTATCGACAACTGGGAAGACGGTAAGATTGAGATGCTTGACGCAGCCAACAATCTTGAGAATCCCGAACTCGGAAACCGTCAGATTCCTTTCGGAAAAGAGCTTTACATCGAGAGAGAAGACTTCATGGAAGAGCCGCCCAAGAAATACTTCAGACTTTTCCCCGGCAACGAAGTTCGTCTCATGAATGCATACTTCGTAACATGTACCGGATTTGAGAAAGATGAGAACGGAAATGTAACGGTAGTACATTGTACATACGATCCCGCAACCAAGTCAGGTTCAGGATTTACCGAGCGTAAGGTTAAAGGAACAATTCACTGGGTTAACGCTTCAACAGCCAAGCAGGTTGAGGTTCGTCTTTTCGAGAATATCGTAGATGAAGAGAAGGGCGTATACAACGAGGAAGACGGTTCGATTAACGTAAATCCCGATTCCAAGAAAGTCCTTACCAACTGCTTTGTAGAGCCTGCTCTTGCAGAAGCAAAGGCATACGAGAGCTTCCAGTTCGTAAGAAACGGATTCTTCTGCGTTGACTACAAGGATTCAAAGGAAGGAGCTCCCGTATTCAACAGAATCGTATCACTTAAGAGCTCATTCGTTCTTCCCAAGAACTGATTTTCAGAATTACATTACAATAAGCAACTGTGCAAATTTAAAAAGGGAACCGGATAACCGGTTCCCTCTTTTGAACTCAAATCTGTAGTTGTATCAGACGCATTTGTCTTCAAAAGCTGAAATTGAATCAGATGTGTCTGTATTAAAACTCTGTAGCAATATCGGAAGAAGCGTCTGCCGAATCGGAAACTTCAAATTCTTCTTCGGATTCTTCGATATCATCGATTGTCTCATCAACGATTTCAATTACATCGTCTTCAAATTCTTCTGTATTCTCTTTAGTACCTTTGAATTTGCTCTCAACTTTCTTAAATGTGTCGGTAGCAGCTTCTTTGGTCTTATTGATTGTATTGTTGAATTTCTCCTTGGTACCGTCTACATCGATATATGTACGTTTCTTAACGGAACCGTCGGGGTTGATTATTTCTTCTGTCTTAATGTATTCATCCTTGTTGCGGTAGAGATAATAAGCTCCTGCGGCAACTGCGGCAAGTGAAAGGCCGGCAAGGACTGCTTTTGTTGAACTTTTCATATAAACCTCCTAATTCGAAAATTATCAAACTGACAAAATCATTTTAATACTTTTACCGCCAAAAAGGAAGTGGTAACGGTAAAAAATACTGTTGCGGGGCGGAAATTAATGTGTTATTATGAAGTCGACCGTACAGGTCAACAGGATTTGAAACTGATAATTCTCCGTCCGGAGATTGATATACCGGTCAATATTGGGGGAACCGGCCCTTTGAGTAAAGAGTATGAACGATAAATTCTTCGACCTTAAGAAAGAAAAACAGGACAAGATGATTAACGGTGCGATGAGCATTTTCGCACGTAACGGATACAGAAGAGCAAGTACGGACGACATGGTCAAAGAAGTCGGAGTCAGCAAAGGACTCTGGTTTCATTATTTCGGAAGCAAGCTCGGTCTGTATACTTTTGTCGCAGATTACGCTATAAAGTACATGAATATGGAACTTGCGGCATCTTTGGGAAGCTCTGAGAAGGATTATTTTGAAATCCTTAAATCGATTGAGCAGGTTAAGATGACCGTCGGTAAGATGTATCCGTTTG
>JAKSSB010000091.1 GCA_024403285.1 Lachnospiraceae bacterium
TGGAACCTTTCGCGCCAGGGCGCGGCAATCCGAGTCATTCACTCGAATACTGCAGGCACGAATACTTCAGACGGGTGCCTTCATTGATTTCGCTCGGTAAAAGAGCTCGCGCCACTAGCTTCGGTTCCGCTTCGGGCTCATCTTCTTTTACCAGGTAAGCGTAATCTCCGTCGAGTTTATCCACAATGTAAAAACATTCTTCGAACATGATGATTTCCTTTCATAATTGACCGATTTCGGGGAAAAATACCGATTATCAAAAGTCTTTTTTAATACGCAATATTTCATACGCTACGAGCAGGATGCAACCTGTTGCGTAGCAAATAACATCCTTTATATCAAATACCTAACCAATCAAAACTCTAAAAAATCCAATGTCGCCAAGGCCGATCAGATCGACGAAATTAAACAGCTGCAAAACTTCGACGCCCGCTGCGAAAATAAAGACGTAAAGCGGGAGAAGCCTTATTTTGTGGGGAATAAATATCCTGATAAAAGAATAAATCACGATGACTACCAGCACATCGCCGATATACGGTCTGACGAATGCATCGTGAACAAACAGAGCAATCAGGACCTCTGTAAGTAGCAGGATTAAAAATGCAAGGGCGTACCACAAGCGCACACGGGAATTCTCTTTACTCATCTTATGTACCCGCATTCGCCCTTTTCGGGAGCGTCCGCTCCGGATACGTAACGGGCATTGAATTCCATGTTGATATCGCGAAGTTCCTTTTCGCCGTCGATGTACTGTTGGTACATTTCTGCAAGCCCGGGCATGCAGCCGTCACATCCGCCCGCCATGTTGCCGAGAGCTTCCTCAACAATCTGTTCACGTTGTTCTTTGGTCGTATCTTTAATCAGGAATCCCATTTTCTCAGTCAGTCCTCCCATACTTTTCTCATATTCTCTTATCGACATAGCGCCGGTCTCGAGGAACGTATTCATCATTTTAAGTTGTTTGAAATATAATTCGATATTTGTCATTTCAGAAATCCTTTTCGTTGGCCATGCATCACAATAATACCATTTTTGCCGGCGTGTTTCAAATTCACTTTCATTTATGTATGTTTTCCATACTTGTGCTATGAGCTTATAAGTTGATACGCTTGGGTTTGTCGCGGATAAAAAGCATCTGCCCGGGTTGTTATAACAAAAACCCCGGCAGTGAAGAATCCTTCTCTGTCGGGGTTTCCGATAAATTATGCTATTTTGAAATAATTCTATTTGACATTAATCTTGAGAACCTTGGTACAAATAATCATAAATCCATCTTTATCGGTTGCAAATTTTCCCGATGCATCGACCAGGGAATAAGCAAATGCAAATGAACAATCCTCCGGAGTAAGTTTCGAAATATCTGCACCTTCCTTAAACTTAACGTACGCCTGATACGTACCGTCCTCGTTTTTTATATAATCGAGGGTAAAGAACTGTGTGGCGTGATTGCTTTTACCGTTTACAATAACATCACCAATCTCGAATTCTCCAATATGACCATCGTTTGAAACACTGGCTATCAAACCATTCGATATAGCGTCTTCCTTTGCTTCAATAGTAATGTTCGAATTAAATTTGGCAACAGGAGTCTTCGGCTTAACAACGTTTACGGTAAATGTCACTGCAGGCATTACCGTACATATTTTATTCTCATAATCTTCTTGTGTCTTAGCATAGTATGTAATCAAATCCAGTTTGTATTTTCCTGCCGGAACATATTGGTCAAGACTTATTTCTATCTCCGGCTTTGAAGAATCAATACTTCCATTGCAAGTCAAATTTTGGAAAATATTCATATAGCTATCATTCAAATCACCATTACTGTCTATAAGAGCCGAAGGATTTGCGCTAACCACGAAGAAATACTTATATACTTTGCTGTCGAGGCTCTTCTTGTTAATCGGAAGAACCTGTTTCTGAGGCTTGGCAGTATCAGCGTACAGAGTAACACTCTTCTTCTGTAAGGAAACCTTCTTTGAAGTATATCCTGTATTAAGGAATGTATAAGTATTCTTTGTTGAACCCTGTGTAACCGTAACTTTTGTCTTCGCAGCAGTAGGTGCAAGCATATAGAAATCTTCGTAACCGTTGAAGTATGTTCTTACTTTCTTTGCACCGCTTATGGCAACTTTATAATCTTTCTTAAAATAGCTGTAATCGATATTCTTGTAAAGAGAAAGAACGATAACACCGTTGCCCCACTTATTCTCAATCTCATCGCCGGGCTTAAGTTCACTTAATTCACCGAGTTCTTTAGGCATATAATCAAATGCACCGGGAAGAACATCATAAGTAACCTTAAGTTCATTCTCTACGGGAGCAATCTCAATATTAAACTTTTTAACCGATTTGCCGCATCCGTAATCAAATGTTGCGGTAAGAGTTGCTTTGCCACAAGCATTGACTTCTTTGATATATCCATCTGTTGAAATCACTATATTCTTGCTTGATGATTTCCATGTGGCGGTCTTTACTTCTTTGCCGTCAGTATCATAAGCAACCGCTTTTAAATCAAATGCTTCGTTCGAGGTTATCGAATCGCCGTCGGAATAAACACTGTAAGGAGCCGAAGTTTGAACCAGTTCAATCTTATCGAGCATAGCAGTCTCATTCGCAATCTTGACCATAATAGTGGCTTCAGGAATGCCGTAAGGATTAGGAACGTCCTTTAAGAAAAAGTCAATTACCAAAATATTGTCATACGCATCAACAGAAGGAACATACTTCTTGTTGATTGTAACGACTCCGTTTTTATAAGAAGCATATCCGACAATATTCGGAGAAGATTCATATTCCGATACGACACCGATTAAATTCTTGATATCACATTCCATCGGTTCTCCGTCAGCACCAAAGAAAACAGGACTTACTTTGAACTTGGATTCTTTGCCTTTATTCTTGATAATCTTCTCGGGAGCATTTACTATCACGCCTGCCGAATTAGCCTTCAAGGTAAGTGTTGTCTGACAGAAAGAGGATAATTCTCTATCGGAATCGGTTAAAGGAAAAACGACCAGTTGAACAGGTCCGGGTGCCCAAGTCCATGTATTTACTTCCGGATTCAAATAAATTTTCTGTCCGGTTTCATCAGTTACCAAAGAGTTGAAATATCTATGACCTTCTGAATCCATAATGTAGCTTCTCTTGACATCGACTTTTTTTACCGTTGTATTCTTGGAGAATTTGGCAGTTGCAAGAAGAACTCCCGTAGTCTCTCCCTGATTGAATGAACTGCGTTCGCGTTTCAGCGTGAGCTTCGACTCATATACGTTATCCTGAAGAACATTAAATGTTAAAGTATTAACTTTACTCTTAATCAGTTCCTCCGGTGTTCCCGAAACAAGTCTGAATGAGTCTTCGCTAAGCTCATAATCACTATTTGTAACGGAAACAAGCTGAGTTTTCATTCTCATTGCTTTACCGTTATAGTTTTCCAAACAGAATTCAAATGATCCCTGATTCTTAAAACATTCATTCTCTATATCATAAAACAGAATATCATAAGGAATGTAAGTTGTAAGTTCAGGTACGGCCTTATAATTCTTACCATCCTTCACTTCGAAGGTACATTTATAGAAGCAACCACTAAGATATTTTGCACTTGAAGGGCGCTTAAATGTAACATTTACCGCTACCGCATTGTCGCTTAATACTTCCTGTGAAACAATCGAAGCTCCGGGAGCCACTTTTGCAAATGCATTTGCTGTCACGTTTAAGGTAAACTTCGGTCCAAAATATACTTTCTCGTAGTTCTCGTCCATGTAATAGAACTGGAATTTAGCCTTTCCCGGTTTATATAAATAGTTATAGTATTCATCCATTCCATAACCACCTATAACAACAACATATCCAACATTATCGCTAAACCAGGTTTTGCCATTTATAGAGGCTTCACACGTTTTATCCTCATCGAGAATATCACAACTGATGTGTATATAGTCTTCATAAGTTTCCATTTCAAGTAAAGGATCGTTGAACTGAATATTTGAAATCGGAATCAGATAATCTTCTCCTACGGAGATGTTCACTGTATTGTTCTTAATGCCTTTAATCTTAACAGATGTAGGATAAACAACCTTATTAACTCTCAATGTAATCGAATTGGAGTAAATCACTTCTCCTGCATTGTCTTTAACATTAAAAGATACAACGGCGTCCTTGGACCTGACTTTTGAATTCTCGCCTACAAGCTTTGTTGTATCAACTTTCAAAGTTCCGTCTTCGCCAAGGGTTATAAATCCTTCGGGAGCTGCCTTCTTGTCAACAACTGCCTTGAAATCATCGGCGATTGCAACGGTACCGTCTTTAAATCCGGAAATAACACTGATTTTGCAGTCTGAACCGGATAAAAGCGTATACACACCGTTATTCTTTTCAACATTGCTGTAACCGGAAGAAACAACAGTATGATTAACCGCTTTCATTACTACTTCAATATTGTTCTCTCTGCCGGTAAGATAAGTTGCATATTTCGGATTACCGCTAAAGCCGCTGTAGTTTCCGATACACTCGGATTTAACGTCTCCGTTGGTTACATCAACAACCTCAACGTATTTTTGAATATTCGCTAAATGAAGATATACATAACCGAACAAAGGCGCCTTTCCCATAAAATTGCTGTCAAAGTTGCTGTCATCCAAATCACCGGATTTGTCATGATACACCAAGTATCCTGTCTGGGCTCCTGTCGTGGTAATTGAATAACTTACATTTACCGGTGTTTCGGAAAAAGAAACAACAACTTCCTCTACAGGTTCTTCACCAACAGGCTCATTGAAAAGATCTGCCGCAGGAACTTCAAATACGGTCTCTACTGCTTCATCGGGAACATTAATAGTGCTTGATGCAGGGATAAATTCCACTTCATCTACTTTCAAAGCTGCTTCTGTTCCGCCGTATGACTTGGCTGAAAAAACAACACTCTCAACCTCTTCACTGTCAAGTGCATACTTATTGCTTCCTTCAGCAACAACATGTGCACCTTCAACTTTAAATTCAAATTTGCTGTCAATTGCGAGCACATTGGAAATTTCAAAAGTCTTCTCTTCTCCTTCGGCTACGAGTTCTTCCTCTGAAATCTCAATTTCTTCTTCGATTACTTCCTCTTCGGGAAGTTCGATTTCTTCTTCGATAACTGTCTCTTCTTCGGGAACTTCAGTTTCCTCTTCGGGAACTTCAGTTTCCTCTTCGGGAACTTCAGTTTCTTCTTCGACAATTACTTCTTCTTCGGGAATCTCTGCCTCTTCGTCAGCGATTTCTTCCTCGGAGATTTCAGTCTCCTCGTCGGCAATCTCTTCTTCGGAAACTTCGGCTTCCTCTTCAACAATTACTTCCTCGGATAATTCATCTTCGATGTAATCACCCTGCTCTTCAATAACGGTTTCGTCAAAATCGTCTGCCGGTATTTCTGCAGCCCATGCTGAGCCGGGAATACTGGTTACAACCATTAATGCCGAAATCATTACACCAAGAAAACGTTTCACTTTTCTCATTCGCATGCTCTCCTTTTCAAGAATGAATTTTGATGGAATAAATCCTTTTACTCTTTTTGTGCCTCACACAACTAAGATATATATCGGATATAAAAAATAATAAATTAAGTTTTCTACTCGGAACAACTGTTGGAAGTATTAACAAGTGCCGAAGCCCGTTTCAAGGCATCATCGATATGGGCACAGAAATTCTCGGCTCCGATTTTCTCTACAAAACCGTCTTTTTGCATTGTCTTCATAGGCTGCTCGTTGACGTGTGAGAAAATCATCTGCACATCACGGGCTTTACAGCGGTCATAAAGAAGTTCAAGTGAATGCATCGCGGTCGCATCAAGAGCGGGTACGCCACGCATACGGATTACAAGGCACTTCGTGTAATCTTTTAAGGTAATCTCAGCGATACGGTCGGCCGCACCGAAGAACATCGGTCCGCTGATTTCATAAACACGGACAAATTCGGGAACTATACGGAGTTCAATCGCATCCGGATCGTTTTCGTCATCAAAGTACTTCCAGCCACGGACTTCCGATTCATCACTCAGACGCTTCATAAGAAGAACACAGGCGAGAATCATACCGATTTCGATGGCTACAACAAGGTCAAAAACAATTGTAAGCACGAAGGTTACGACAAGTACAAGCACGTCGCTCTTCGGGGCTGTTTTACAAAGATGCTTGAATGTACGCCAGCCACACATGTTATAAGCAACCATAAAAAGGATTGCTGCAATGGTCGGCATCGGAATAAGTGCCGCATAAGGCATAAGCACTACAAGCACAAGAATAAGCACAACCGAATGAACCATTCCGGCTACCGGAGTACGTCCTCCGTTTTTGATATTGGCTGCGGTTCTGGCGATTGCGCCGGTTGCGGGAATTCCTCCGAAAAGAACCGAACCGATGTTGCCGACGCCCTGCGCAATAAGTTCCATATTGGAGCGGTGTTTCGAGTTAATCATACTGTCTGCAACGACGCACGACAGAAGAGATTCGATTGCTGCAAGAATAGCTATGGTAAAACCATCGGAAAGCTCGCTTTTCACAATATCAAAAGAAAGAGCCGGGAAGTGGAAATGCGGAAGGCCGCTTCTTATTGTGTAGAGGTCGCCGATAGTGTTGACGTCCATCTTTAAGATTTTTACCATTAAAACTCCGACAATTACCGCAATAAGCGAACCGGGGATTTTCTTGCTGATAAAAGGCCAGACAATCAGAATCGCGAGGCAGACAACGCCGACGATTACGGCCTGATAGTTGACAGTTGATATGTTGTTGATAATGGCTTTGACTTTGTCGACCGTCTCAATCGGTTTCGCGCCGTCAAGATAGGTCACGCCGAGGAAATCCTTGACCTGACCGAGAAGAATTGTTACCGCGATGCCCGCAGTAAAGCCTGTTGTAATTGTGTAGGGAATAAATTTGATAAGATTTCCGAGACGGAAAACACCCATCACGATAAGAATTACACCGGCGATGAGCGTCGCCACGATGAGTCCGTCCATTCCGCTCGTTGCCACGATTCCGGCAACGATTGTCGCAAATGCCGCAGTCGGTCCTGCAATCTGCACGCGGCTTCCGCCCAGGAACGAAATTAAGAAGCCCGCGATTATGGCGGTGTAGATACCCTCTTCGGGACCTACGCCCGACGCAAGCGCGAGCGCAATTGAAAGAGGCAGCGCAATTATTGCAACGATGATTCCCGATACAACGTCCTTGCCGAACTGCCCCCATGAATACGTTTTCATAACACTGAAAAATTTAGGTTTTAATTTGTCTTTACTGTTCATACCTCAACACCCTGATATTAGAATTTGCGGGCAAGGCCCACAAGAAGCCATTCTAACACCGACATTGGGGTAAAACAAGCGGACAACGCGACAAAGATTTGATGCAAAAAACCGGTAAAATGTATAAGTTGCACATTTTACCGGTTCTCATCTGAATTTATCACACATCAGGCGTCATTTGCATGCAGTTTCAGGTAAATAAATCATCTTCTTCCTCATCTCCGAAAATTCAAGTTCTCGGATACAAGGTAATTCCATTTGCAATTCCGATTATATTATACCGGATTATACACGACTAGTTCTCTCCGAGCGGATTCCATACGGCTGTAAGCTCGAGAATCTGTCCCTTCAGGTCTTTTGACCATTTAATCTGTGCTTTGTTGGAATAGATATTTCCTTCCGCATCCTGCCAGCCGGCAAACTTATATCCGTCTTTCTTGTAACTGTTTGCTTTAAGTTTGGCAGTTTTCTTCATGACGGTTTCAGTCATCTTTCCGGTTCCGCCGTTTGCATTGTAAATAATAACATATGCTTTGGCATTATTCTTCTTCCAAACGGGATAAAGTTTTACTTCTGCTCCGTTTTTCGCAGCAAGCTTACTAACCTTTGAAGCGGGAGCGTATGTTGTACCTTTTCCGTTTTCCTTCGTATTCCAGCCTGCGAAATAGTATCCTTCTTTGGTATAAATATTCTTGGGAAGAATAATTCCATCCGAATATTTGCACATCAAAGCCGGATAATCATCTGTTCCTTCGGGCAGAATTCCTTTACCCGGGCATAATTTAAGGGTATATTCGTTCTCAACCCAAGCTGCGTTAAGAACGATGTTTGCTTTGTTCGTATTCGTAAGATGACTTACCCCTGCAAGACTTATGTATTTGACGCCGGCTTCATCAACCCATCCGTCCGCAGTATATCCTTTTCTGGTAAAAGAATTCTTTCTCAAGGTAAATTCATCAAGACCTTTTACAGTCTGCTTCTTAACGCTGCCTTTTCCGCCGTTTGCCTTGTATGTAACAGTGTAAGTAATCTCGTTCCATACAGGATAAAAATCAATAACTTCTCCGTCTTTTTCCGTGAGGTTTGTGACTTTCTCTCCGACTTTGAATTTCCTGTTTTTACCGTTAATCTTAGCAGTCCAGGCCGAAATGTAATAACCGTTGTTTACAAACTCGACATCCTTTGAGGCAAGAAGTGCTTTCTTTTTACCGTAAAAGAATTCTTCGTCTACAGTCTGATTGCTTTCCAGGCCGTCATGGAAACGTACCGTATAAGAATTAAGCTTCCATTTGGCG
>JAKSSB010000092.1 GCA_024403285.1 Lachnospiraceae bacterium
CAGCCATCATTCCTTATCCCTTGACATCAATACTACCGTTTCAACGTGCACCGTTGCCGGGAACATATCCACACAGCACATTTTCTGCGGAACATATCCCGCTTCTTTTAACACTTCCATGTCACGTGCAAGCGAGGTCGGTTTGCAGGAAACATAAACCATTCTGTCCACACCGTATGCGATTATCTTCGTAAGTGCTTTCGGATTAATTCCGTCACGCGGCGGATCGAGAATAATGTAATCCGGCTCCTCCTCAACGTCATCAAGGACTCTCAAAACATCACCTGCGATAAACTCACAGTTGGTCAGCCCGTTGATATCGGCGTTGACCTTAGCAGCCTCAACGGCCTCTTCAACAATTTCCACTCCGACAACCTTTCCTGCTGCCGGTGAAACAAGCTGGGCAATCGTTCCGGTTCCGGAATACAAATCGAAAACGACCGGATTCGGAATCTCGGGCGTGCCAAGATATTCTTTTACCTTGGAATAAAGAACCTCCGCGCCGAGCGAATTCGTCTGAAAAAATGAAAACTGTGAAATTTTGAATTTCAAACCGAGCAGTTCCTCGTAGAAATAATCGCGGCCGTAAAGAATGGTCGTGCCTTCGTCAAGGACGGTATCGGCCACCGAGTCATTCACGGTATGAAGAATTCCGACAACAGTTCCGGTTGTAGGCAGCGCGCGAAGTTCATCCGCCCATTCCGTCAAATCGAAATCAATCGCAGAAGTCGTAACAAGTGCCACCAGAATCTCTCCTGTCTTCGCAGCCTTTCGCACACAAAGGTGGCGCAGGTATCCTTCATGAGTCACGCGATGGAAGAACGGCAAACCTTTACCCTTAAAGTATTCAAGGGTAAAAGACACAATCGCTCTGTAGTCCTCATCGACAATCCTGCATCCGCCTGTCGTGATTATGTCATAGAAGTTTCCTCTTTTATGCATTCCGAGTGCAAGCGGACCGTCCTTATACTCATCACCGAACGTAAATTCCATCTTGTTACGATATCCTTCATACTCCGGGCCTGTGTAAATTCCTTCGAAAATCCGGTCAAATTCAGCTCTTCCGAGTACCGGTGCGAAAAGGTCTCCGATAAGTCCCTTCTTGATTTCAAGCTGTTTTTCGTAGGGAAATGTCCTGTAAATGCAGCTTCCGCATTGTCCGAAATGAGGACAGTCGGATTTAAGTTCACCTGCTGCCGGCTCAATTACTTCCAACAAATTTCCTTCAAGATTATTCGCTTTCTTCTTGCTGATTCGAAGTCGTATTTTCTGTCCGGGAAGTGCATATTTAACTTTAACGTTGTATTCCTGTCCGTCCTCTGTAACTCTCGCGATTCCCTTATCCGGGAAAACCATTCTGTATACTTCTCCGATTACTTCATCGCCTTTGCGCATAACTCTCTCCTTGTGTTTCAAAATTTATAATGTATAAACCGAGCAGGTGAAAACCACCACTCATATCGCCGGCCATATTTCCATTCGCAGCCGCGTAAAAAAAGAATAGCCCCGACGAAATATCGGGGCTAAATAAACTCATTAAAAATCAAGAATTATTCTTCTGTTGCTTTAACCTCAATGGCCTCATCATCGAAAAAGTCATCTTCGAAATCGTCATCAAGATCATCGTCAAAATCTTCAAGATAATCAGGAGTAAGATAACGGTATACAAGATAAGCAATACCTGCTACTGCTGCAACCGCACCTATAATAGCGAGAATCGTAATGATAATGTTCTTTCTCTTACGCTCTTCCTCTCTCTGTTTCTTGTAAATAATATCGTCAAGTTTAGTAGCTTCCAATAAATCATCAAAACTCTTAATGCTCTTAATTGCTTTCCACATATTTAAAACCTCCTTTTACGGTAAACTATGCTGTCATCTAAAATAGTAACATATTTTCGGTGACTTTTCTATCTTTTTTTGAATTTTCCATAAATTAATATCGGTAAAAGACATATCAAACTTTAGTCAGTTTCGCAAATAAAGCGTTCAAAACTCTCACACCGCATTTTTCAAATTCGACGGTAACATTTGTTGAACCGTCTTTTACCTCAATTTCCTTAACGGTTCCGGTTCCGAATTTAATGTGGCGCACACAGTCACCCACCTCATAATCAATCCTGCCGGCACTTAAATCACTGCCCTTTGTAAGCCCTTTAAGGCCGTCCGCAAAACCATACGGTTTCTTCTCGGGCGCAATCTTAACCGATGGTCGTTTGATGGCGGTACGCGACACGCCGCCGAAAGGTGCCGAACGCATGACCGACATCGAATAATCGCTTATATCATCATCGAAATCAATATCATGTTTCTTTTTCTTCGGAATTTTCGAGTCAAAATATTCTTCGGGAATTTCTTTGACAAACATCGAGATATCGTTGTACTGCGTTTCTCCGCGCATCATTCGCGCTTTGGCTGCGGTAAGCGTAAGTTCTTCCTTCGCACGCGTGATTCCGACGTACGCAAGTCGCCTCTCCTCTTCGATATCTTCATCCGATTCGGAATACTTGCTTGCATCACCCGGGAAAACTCCGTCCTCCATACCGGCGAGATAAACATTCGGGAATTCAAGTCCCTTTGCGGAATGGATTGTCATAAGGAGAACCTTCTCAGCATCCGATGCTACATTGTCGATATCCGCAACAAGCGACACTTCCTCGAGGAACTGAGTCAATGTCGGGCCCGCCTCTGCTTCCGGATTCTCATCGGCATACTTCTGCTCATAAACGGCAGCTTTGGAAATGAACTCGTCGATATTGCGCTCTCTGTCCTTATCCTCTTCGTCGTCCGATTCACGAATTTCATCTATATATCCGGTCTCGTTAATTACATCATCGATAAGTTCCGGCAAATCCTCGTAGTAGTTACCTTCAATCTTCGTCCTGAACACTCTGATGGTCTTGGTAAAAGAAATAAGTTTCTCAGCCGTCTTTCCGATACCGGGAATCTCTTCCGCCCGACAAAGGGCCTCAAAAAGAGAAATACCCTCATTATCCGCAAAGTTCTGCGCTTTCTTCACACTTGTCTCACCGATTCCGCGCTTCGGAACATTGACAATTCTCTTGACGCTCAAATCATCCCTGCCGTTATCGATAGTCTTAAGATAAGCAAGGATATCCTTGATTTCCTTACGTCCGTAGAAGTTCTGTCCGCCAACAATCTGATACGGAATTCCTTCGTAAATCAAACGTTCCTCCAGTTCACGGGACTGCGCATTCGTTCTGTAAAGAATCGCAAAATCCTTGTATGTCGCATCTCTGTTGCGAACTTTTCGCGCAATGTCATCGGTGATAAATTCCGCTTCTTCCCTTGAATTGTCCAGCTGTCTGAAATGAATCTTATTGCCGTCACCCTTGTCGGTCCAAAGGCTCTTGTTCTTACGTCCTTTGTTGTTGGCAATGACCGCATTGGCCGCATTCAGAATCGTCTGAGTCGAACGGTAATTCTGTTCGAGTTTGATTACTGTCGCATTCGGATAATTTTTCTCGAAATCGAGAATGTTACGAATATTGGCACCTCTGAATTTATAAATCGACTGGTCATCATCACCGACCACGCAAAGATTTCCGTGTCCCAGTGCCAAAAGCCTTATCAGTTCAAACTGTGCGCTGTTGGTATCCTGATACTCGTCAACGCAGATATACTGAAATCTTCTGTGATAATTCTCCAGCACATCCGGGCATTTCTTGAAAAGTTCAACGCATTTTACAATCAAATCGTCAAAATCAAGCGCATTGTTCTTCTTAAGAAGTCTCTGATATTCCTTGTACGCAAGGGCGATTTTCAGTTGTTCCCAGTCACCGCCGGCAAGAGTTTCATACTCTTCCGGTCCCATAAGTTCATCTTTGCAACCCGAAATCACATTAAGAATTTTCTTCTCCTTAATCTGTTTGGTATCAATTCCCTGTTCCTTGCAAATGCTCTTTATAAGGCTCTTCGAGTCATCAGAATCGTATATGGTAAAAGAAGAATCATACCCAAGCTTATCTATATGTCTACGCAGGATTCTCACACAGGTCGAGTGAAATGTCGCTACCCAGATTTCTTCCGAGCCGAATCCGACAAGGTCATCAATTCTCTCCCTCATCTCACCTGCCGCTTTATTGGTAAAAGTGATGGCGAGTATGTTCCAGGGATTGATTCCGCTGTCTATCATGTTTGCAACCCTGTATGTAAGGGCACGTGTTTTGCCCGAACCGGCGCCCGCAAGAATAAGAACGGGACCGTCGATTGTCTCGGCGGCTTTCTGCTGTTCAGGATTTAAATATCTTTCAAGTCTCATAAAAATCTCCGTTTCGGAATTGTATAATTACTGTCTGTTGTGAATAAAAAAGGAACACCGAAAACAAAACATTTAGTGTTCCTTAATTACAAATCAAGTTGTCATCAATTCCGCAAAAAACTAAATCGAATAAATTGTCTGCGGATCTACAAGTGACAATCCGGCTTCCGTTACAGCCTCGTAACCGAGCGTGATATCGGAGCATTTAATAATAATGGCACCGTCATCCTTGCTGCAGTTAAGAGTATACATATACTCAATATTGATATTCTTATCGGAAACGCTCTTGGCCAGTTTGTTGAGTGTGCCGAAATCCTGTTTAAGTTTAACGGCAAGCACATCGGTAAGTCTGGCAGAAAAACCGGCTTCCTTAAGTGACTGTTTGGCTTTCTCAGGATTGGAAACAATCATTCTGAGCATACCGTACTCACTGGTGTCAGCAAGAGAAAGACATACAATATTGATATTGTTCTGTGCAAGAATCTCCGTTACTTTCTCAAGACGGCCTTCTCTGTTCTCAATAAAAACTGTAAGCTGCTCCATAAACATAAATAAACACCCCCTGTCCCCGGACAGTAAAATTAATCGTCAAACTTACGATTATCAATTACATGTGTGGATTTGCCTTCAAATCTTTCCAAAGATTTGGGTTCCACAAGTTTAACCTTTGCTGAAATAAGAAGTGCGCTCTGAAGTGCTGCGGCAATCTTCTTGGTAAGTTTCTCCATTTCCTTGACTTCATCGGAGAAGAAGCTTTCTTCTACCTCAACCTGAACTTCAAGTGTATCGAGATTGTTAACTCTGTCAACAACCATCAGATAATGAGGTGTTGTACCGTTAATCTCAAGAAGAGCATTCTCAACATGTGAAGGGAATAAATTTACAAATCTGATGATAAGCAAGTAATAACTAATGAAACAGAAACTCTCGGAGTCGTTCTTCCGCATGCGCAGGGAGTTCTGTCGATGCTTGTCAAATCCTTGGTTCTGTAACGAAGTAAAGGCATGCCTTCCTTCGTAAGTGTTGTAAATACAAGTTCTCCGACTTCTCCGTCGGGAATCGGCTTAAGTGTATCTGCCGAAATAATTTCAGGATAGAAATGGTCTTCCTGAATATGCATTCCGTTATGAACGGGACAGTCTGCCGCAACACCCGGTCCGCAGATTTCACTCAGTCCGTAAATATCGAATGCACTGATGTTAAGCTTCTCTTCAATCTGCTTACGCATCTTCTCGGTCCAGGGCTCGGCACCGCAGATAGCTGTCTTAATCTGAAGTTTGTCCCTTACACCCATCTCTTCGATTACTTCGGCAATATGAAGAAGATAAGAAGGTGTACATGCAATGGCGGTAGCACCGAAATCTTCCATCATGGTTACAAGTCTCTTGGTATTACCCGTCGACATCGGGATTGTTGTACAACCGAGATTCTCGGCTCCGTAGTGAAGTCCCAGACCACCGGTAAAAAGTCCGTAACCGTATGCTATCTGAATCTTATCCTTCGGCGTAACTCCGCACATTACAAGATCTCTTGCAACACACTCCTGCCAAAGTTCAATATCTTTACGTGTATATGCCACAACCGTAGCTTTGCCTGTAGTTCCGCTTGAAGCATGAACTCTGACAATCTGTGACTGGGGAACAGCCAGTAAACCGAACGGATAATTATCTCTCAAATCGGTCTTGGTTGTATAGGGAAGTTTGTCAATATCCTCTATACCTTTAATATCTCCGGGTTCGAGTCCCAATGCCTGCATTTTCTTGCGGTAGAACTCTACATTGTGATATACATTGTTAACCTGCTTAACCAGTCTTTTACTCTGCATAGCCGTCATCTCATCGCGGCTCATGCACTCTCTTGCTTCATTCCAGATCATAATTCCTCCAACGAACAATCGTCCTCTCAACACGGCATAAAAGCCGCACCTTCAGTTACTTTTAACCGATGAGACGTCTTACCGTCGTGCTAAAAGGCAAAACCGGCTTCGAAAGCGGCTTTGTTGATATCAACTGTTTTGGCGGGAACTGTCTTCTCGATAACAGCAAGCCAGTCTTCCTTGGCGAAATCCATATGCTTGGCTGCTACGCCGACAATAATTGTATTGAAAACTCTGGCGTTGCCGAGTTTCTTGGCTTCTGACTGAGCGTCAAGTGAAATAACTTTGTACTTCTTCGAAAGATTCTCGATGATATCCGAAGGATATTCAGCGGCTCCCGTTACAACGGTCATGGGATCGATTCTCTGATCGTTAACAATAAGTACACCGTCTTTCTTAAGGAAATGAGCATATCTTAATGCTTCAAGACGCTCAAAAGCAATAAGAACATCCGCACATCCTTCCTCTACGATAGGCTCATATACTTTCTCGCCGTAACGAACGAAAGTAACTACGGAACCACCACGCTGTGCCATTCCGTGAACCTCCGAAAGTTTAACATCGAAACCTGCGTGAGTAGTAATACCGCCTAAGATTCTGCTGGTAAGCAGAGTTCCCTGTCCGCCTACACCCACTATCATAATACTCTTCGTTTCCATCTTAAACCTCCTTCTCCACAATGGCATCGAATTTGCAGCGTCCTTTGCAGAGACCGCATCCGTTACACATTGTGTCATCGATTGAAATGGTTCCGTCTGCATTCTTGGTAATAGCCGGGCAGCCGGGTTTCAGGCACATTCCGCACTTCTTGCATTTCTCGGGAACAGCCACACATTTCTTATGTGAAACATTCGATTTAAGAAGTGCGCAGGGAGCCTGTGAAATAATTACGCTTACTTCGTCCTTTGCAACTTCTTCCTTGATAACAGCTTTAAGCTTCTCTGTATCGAATGCATTTACAACATTGATACTCTTAACACCTACTGCCTTACAGAGTTCTACCAGATCGACTGCATATGTTGCATCGCCCTTAAGTGTCTTACCTGTAGCGGCATGGTCCTGATGTCCTGTCATACCTGTGGTTGAGTTATCAACGATGATAACCGTACCGGTTGCTTTGTTATATACCATATTCATAAGTGAATTGATACCGGTATGAAGGAAAGTTGAATCACCGATTACGGCAACCCAGTTCTTAATATATTCCTTGCCTTTGGCTTTCTCCATTCCGTGAAGTGTAGAAATGGATGAGCCCATGCAGACCGTAGTATCGATAACGTTAAGAGGTGCTACCGCACCGAGTGTATAACATCCGATATCTCCCGCTGCATGAATCTTAAGTTCATTAAGTACGGTAAAAGTACTTCTGTGAGGACATCCCGGGCAGAGAATGGGGGGACGTGCGGGAACCGTTGCGGGTTCTTCCGTCTTAATCTCTTCTCCGAGGATAGCTTTCTTAAGCATGTTGGCCGAATACTAACCCTGAACGGTAAGGATATCTTTGCCATGGCATGCGATTCCCCAGGATTTAACCTGCTCCTCGATTAAAGGCTCAAGTTCCTCTACGATGTAAAGAGTCTCAACATTTGCTGCGAACTCTTCGATAAGCTTCTTGGGAAGCGGATGAACAAGTCCGAGTTTAAGTACCGAAGCATTGGGAATGGCTTCCTTAACATACTGATACGGAATACCTGATGTGATAATACCAATCTTCTTATCATTGTACTCAACTTTATTGATGGGAAGTGTGCAGGCATCTTCCGCCATGTCTTTAAGACGCTTCTCAACGAATACGTGACGGCCTTTGGCCATAGCCGGCATCATAACATTCTTGGGAACGGATCTCTCATAAGGCTTGTCTGCAACTTCTACTCTGTCGCCCAGTTCAACAACACCCTGGCTGTGTGCAAGACGTGTGGTTGTTCTGATCATAATCGGGCAGTCATATTTCTCGGAAAGGTCAAATGCAAGTTTGGTAAATTCCTTGGCTTCTCCTGAATCAGAAGGCTCAATAACGGGAATCTGAGCTACTCTTGCAACACATCTTGAATCCTGCTCATTCTGTGAAGAATAAAGACCGGGATCGTCTGCCGCAACAACTACAAGACCTCCGTTAACTCCGATATATGAAACAGTATAAAGAGGATCGCTTGCAACATTGACACCTACCATCTTCATGGATGCCATTGCTCTTACGCCGCTGATTGATGCGCCGATGGCAACTTCCATGGCAACCTTCTCGTTGGGTGCCCACTCTGCATAAATCTCA
>JAKSSB010000093.1 GCA_024403285.1 Lachnospiraceae bacterium
TGATTTCGGAACTTCCTACTCATATTCGTGCAGCGTGGGAAGTCTGATTCTGGGTAAAATACCCATCAACGCGGTACTTTCCGTGATGGCGATTATCTTCGTTATCGCAATTTCGTTCCCTCTCGGAATATACACGGCGAAGCATACGGGAGGACCGATTGACCAGGTATTTCTGGTCCTCAATCAGATAGGAATGGCTGTACCGCCGTTTCTTCTCGGACTTGTATTTATCTTTGTTTTCGGTTTGGTAATGAAGTTTTTTACCCCGGGACATTTCGTTTCGTATGACGAGACTTTCTTCGACTTTTTAGGCTATCTTATCTGCCCGGCATTGGCGCTGGCTCTGCCGAAGAGTGCGATGTGCATTAAACTTCTTCGAACCAACATCCTCGAAGAAGCGAAGAAAGATTATTCAAAATGCGCCTACTCGAAAGGCCGTGACACTACGGGCCTTCTTTACAAATATGTTTTGAAAAACGCCGCTATGCCGACGATTACTTTTATCGGAATGGTATTTGCGGATATGATTGCTTCCGGAATTATCGTGGAACAGACTTTCTCAATTCCGGGACTCGGACTGAATCTGTTGAATGCCGTAACCTCGAGAGATTATCCGGTCGTTGAGGCAATCGTAATGTTTATTGCGGCGGGAATTGTTGTAACAAGTACACTTACCGATATAATACAGGCTCTTATGGACAGAAGGATTAGGCTGGAGTAGATATGTTGAAACACAGAAGCTCACAATTTAAAATCGGACTGATTATTTCACTGGTTATGGCCGGTGTTATTATTGCGGGCATTTTTCTTTCGCCTTACTCAAGTACGGATATGGATGCGGCCAGCAAATATGCCGGTCCGAGTTTTAAGCATATATTCGGTTGCGACAACTTCGGAAGGGACGTTTTCACGAGAGCGGCGCAGGGTGCGGCAATATCGGTCGGCATTTCTTTGGCGTCCGTGCTGGCGGGAGCGTTTATCGGAACCGTAATCGGTGCGCTTGCCGGATATTTCGGAGGCATTTTCGATGAAGTTATCATGAGAATAACCGATGTTTTATTCTCGATTCCGAGCCTTCTTTTAGCACTTCTGTTCGTCAGCCTTTCGGACAGCAAAATCATCAATATCATCATCGCTCTTTCACTGGCCATCGTTCCGAGTTTTGTGAAGATGATCCGTCAGGAATTCAAACTTCACAAGGAGATGGATTACGTCAAGGCAATGAAATTGTACAAGGCGGGGGATTTTCGCATTATTTTCGTGCATATCCTTCCGAATGTTTTTCCAACACTCGGAAACTGCCTGTTTATCGCATTTAACAACTGCATTCTTGCCGAAGCCGGACTTTCTTTTATCGGTCTGGGAGTCAGACTGCCGTTGTCTTCGCTCGGACGTATGCTTTCGGAAGCAAACGGATATCTGTCGCTTGCCCCGCACTGCATTATTTTCCCGGGAATCGTGCTCATTCTGATTCTCCTGGGACCGGGTCTTTTGTCGGAAGGAGGAAGCTTTTACTATGCTTACCGTAAAAGATTTAAGAATTGAGTTTTTCGATCATTCTCTTCCGGAAGTTGCGGTTACCGATGTCGATTTTACCCTGAAAGAGGGAGAAATTCTGGGAATCGTGGGAGAGTCGGGCTCGGGTAAAAGCTTAACCGCCCAGGCGATAGCCGGTCTTATGAAACGAAAAGACGCTAAAGTTTCCGGAGAGATTATGTTCGACGGAGTGAATCTTCTCAATTCGCCGAGATCCGTGCTTCGTTCTTTTCAGGGAAGCAAAATCGGTTTTGTATTCCAGGAACCGTTAAGCAGCTTAAACCCGGTTGTTAAAGTCGGATGGCAGGTCGAGGATGCACTCAGAGTTCACGAGAAGATGACCAAAGAAGAGATGAAACAGAAGGCGCTCAAGGCGCTTGAAGACGTTAGTCTCGATGATCCGGAACGAATCTACAATTCGTATCCGCACGAACTTTCGGGCGGCCAGAGACAGCGTGTTATGATTGCGGGTGCGATGATTGACAGGCCGAAGCTTCTTATCGCGGATGAACCGACAACTGCGCTCGATGTAACGGTTCAGGCTCAGATAATAACTCTTTTACAGAAGATTAATAAGAAATACAACACGGCGATTCTCTTTATTTCGCACGATTTGTCACTTGTCAGGAAACTTTGCGGAAGCGTTCTTGTCATGAGTGACGGATTTGTCGTCGAGAGCGGACCGTGCGATGAAATATTCACAAATCCCAAAGAAGAATATACGAAGAAACTTATCGATTCGATTCCGAAAGTACCCGACTGGAAGACAAGAAGTACCTGGGAGAGAATTACCGACACGAAGTAATCCGGAGGCATTTATATGGATGCAAACAATGAATGGCAAACAGAACTCGAAGTGAAAGATCTCCGGTTCTCATACGGTAAAAACATGCCTTCGCTCAAGGATGTCAGTCTGACGGTCTATAAAGGGCAGATTGTCGGACTCGTCGGCGAATCGGGAAGCGGCAAATCGACGCTGGCCAAGTGTATCACCGGTCTTTTGAAGCCGGCGGGAGGAAGCATTTCGAAGAATGATGCGAAGATGATTTTTCAGGATACCTTCTCGTCGTTAAATCCTTCCAAAACGGTCGGCTTTCATTTTGAAGAAGTTTTGAGACTGTCGAAAATCCCTAAGGAACAAAGGAAGGAAAGAATCGACAGAATTCTTCGCAAGACCGAACTTGAAGAGGACCTTTTAAACCATTATCCGAGCGAACTTTCGGGAGGCCAGAGGCAGAGAGTGGGAATAGGAATGGCTCTTTTATCCGAACCGACCTTACTTATAGCAGACGAACCGGTATCGGCGCTCGATGTGACGGTTCAGGCGCAGATTCTGAAACTTCTCAAGAAACTTCGTGATGAAAACGACCTCTCGTTACTGTTCATTTCACACGATTTACGAACTGTCTACAACCTCTGCGATTACGTTTATGTAATGAAAAACGGAATTATTGTTGAAGACGGCACCATAGATGAAGTATACTTTAACCCTAAAGAAGATTATACGAAGATTCTTTTAAGCGCGGCACTCGATGATTAGAAGTCCCGGGCCGACACTGCAATTAACGGAGATATGTTATGTTAGACTGGTTTTATCCGGACGAATATCTGGATTCCACATACGAAATAGATTTCAAACAGCTGTATGACGACGGTTTTCGAGGCATCATTTTCGATATCGACAACACTTTAGTCGAGCACGGAGCACCCTCGGACGAACGCTCGCGGGCTCTTCTTAAGTCGCTTAAGGAGATGGGCTTCAAGGTGATTCTTTTATCGAACAACTCCAAATCGAGAGTCGAACTTTTTACCGAGAATATCGAAGACATCGATTATATTTCGCTCGCTGCGAAGCCGCTTTTGTTTAATTACCGCAAGGCGATGGAGAAGATGGGTACCGATAAAAGAAATACTTTCTTCGTCGGAGATCAGCTTTTTACCGATGTATGGGGAGCCAAAAGGCTCGGAATCAGATCGATTCTCGTCAAACCGATTAATGCGAGGGAAGAAATTCAGATTGTTATTAAGCGTAAATTCGAGAATATTCTGCTTAAAAGATATAATGAGAACGAGAACAGATAGTTTTTAAGTGCAATTTCAACAAAAATAAAGTTTTTTGGACTTTGGGTGTTGAAAAAAGCAAAATGATATATTAAAATATTCGTGAATTATTTTTGTACAGTTTATATTAGGAGGAAAAACCAATGATTTCTGCCGGTGAATTTAGAAACGGTATTACTATTGAATTAGAAGGCAATGTTTTTCAGATTATTGAATTCCAGCATGTTAAACCCGGAAAGGGCGCAGCTTTCGTAAGAACTAAACTGAAAAATATCAAGAGCGGTGGTGTTGTAGAGAAAACTTTCAGACCTACCGAGAAATGCCCTCAGGCACGTAATGATAGAAAAGATATGCAGTACTTATATCCAGACGGAGACATGTTTAACATCATAGATACCGAGACATATGAACAGATCGCTCTTAACAAAGATGAAGTTGGCGATTCACTTAAATTCGTTAAAGAGAACGAGATGGTTAAGATGTGTTCTCATAACGGCAGCGTATTCGCAATTGAGCCCCCTCTTTTTGTAGAACTTGAGATTACAGAGACAGAGCCCGGCTTCAAAGGTGATACAGCTACAGGCGCAAGCAAGCCCGCTATTGTTGAGACAGGTGCACAGGTTAGTGTTCCTCTGTTCGTAGAAATCGGCGAGAAGATCAAGATTGATACAAGAACCGGAGAGTACTTAAGCAGAGTTTAATCTGTAAACGAATCTTTATATCACAAGCTATTAAGACAATGAAGAGAATTTTCTTTTCATTGTCTTTTTTTATTCACTTTTTTTAAAAACGGCTCAAACAACGAGCCAAATCAGCCTGCTTAAAGAACCTTGGCGGCGTACATTATTAACTTATTTTATCAGGAGGAAATATGGAGTATAACAAATTTTGTGTAACAGTTAAAGAAAAGGTTAAGGAAGCTCTTTCGGAGAGCGTTTCAGTGGAAGTCAGAGATATTACCAAGAACAACAGCGTTATTTTACAGGGGCTTACCATCAATACGGCAGGGGAGAACATTTCTCCGACCATTTATCTGAACGATTTTTATGAGGCATATGAGCACGGAATGACAATGGATACTATTGTAAACGAAGTGGTAAGAATTTATCGCGAGAACAGAATTCCGGACCGCATGGACGTAAGCTTTTTTACCGATTTTGAGAAGGTCAAAGAAAGAATTGCATTCAAACTGGTCAATTTTGAGAAGAATGAGGATCTGTTAAAGACCGTTCCACATATAAGATTTCTTGATCTGGCGATTGTCTTTTACTATCTGATGGAAGACAGCACCATGAAGTGCGCGACGATTCTTATTCATAACGATCACGCAAAGAGCTGGGGCAAGGATGCGGATGAACTCTGGGAGATTGCGAAGGAGAACACACCGAAGCTTCTTAACTGCGAAATCAAGGATATTGTCGAAGTGTTAAAAGACATGCTCGGACAATCCTGCGATGATTTCTCCGAAAACGATGTGCTCGGAATCGAGAACAGCGGCGGAATGTTCGTGCTCAGTAATAAGAGCAAGGTTAACGGAGCCGCATGCATTCTCTACAGCGATGTTCTTGATGAATTTGCGGATGAGCAGAAGGCTGATTTATATATTTTGCCGTCGTCCGTGCATGAAGTTATCATTCTTCCCGCGAAGAACAGCGACGACAGTCCGAAGCTTAAACAGATGGTCGAAGAAGTGAATGATACACAACTCGAAGAACAGGAGATTTTGTCCGATAATGTGTACTATTATTCAAGGGCTGAGAAGAAAGTAGTTCTCTGTTCATAGCCTTATTTTACTAGACAAAAAAATAATGATGTGATATGATAAGCAACGTGGTGTAATAATTTTGTAACAAATTTGCATCCGCTACGGGCACCCGTAGTCTAATGGATAGAACGAAGGCCTCCGACGCCTTTAATGCAGGTTCGATTCCTGTCGGGTGCATATCGCATGGAAGAAATGGAGAATCAGATAAATGTTCGCTAAAATCAAAAAGTTTTTTACGAATGTTATCGGCGGTTTTATCAAAGCGCATTCTTTTATTGCTTCATGTATTGTTTTTGGTCTGGTAACAGTTGTGGTTGTAGCAGTGGTTTTCGCTGTGGGTGGCTTTGACAGGAAGAATCCCGGAACCGGAGAAGAAGTTTCGACGGAGGAATCTACAGAGTTGCCGGAAGACGTTAACCGTTATGTTCTTGAATGCAATACAAATGCCGAAGTGAAGACTGTTATGGAAGAGTACCATAAAGCACTTGCCGAGGACAACGAAGAAGTAATTAAGAAATATCTTCTCTATGTAAATGAGAACGATCTTGATAACATTGCGGTGAAAAGCCAGTATATCGACGGTTATGAAGACATTAACTGCTACACGCAGAAAGGTCTCGCCGAGAATTCTTACTATGTATATGTTTCGTATATGCTTGCTCTTAAAGATTTTGAAGACCGTGTTCCCGGTGTGATTGGATTCTATTACTGCCCGGATGAGAACGGTGAGTATCATATCTTCAGGGAAGACGATTTGAGCGAGGACGTATACACGGATTTAATGGTAGCTTTTACCGAACCGGATGTTCAGTCTCTTTACAAGAATGTTGCTCTTGATTACAACAGCGTAATTGATTCAAACGATGAACTTAAAGAATATATGGACGGTTTCGAAGACATGGTCAGAGATGACATGATTGAGAGAATCGCTATTCGAACCGCTTCGGAAGAACTTGTTGCGGCAAGTGAGCAGGCTTCGATTGAAGCTTCGGAGAATGCTGAGAACAAGCTTCCCGGTGCTGATGATATTGTTGAACCTACGACAACGGTTAATGTTCGTTCATCCGATTCCGAGACGGCAGACAAGCTCGGCAAAGTATCGCCGGGAACGAAACTTACCCGTCTTGAAGAGAAGATAAACGGCTGGAGCCGTGTTATGTATGAAGGAAGCGAAGGTTACGTAAAGACTGAGTTCCTTACCGTGGTTTCAGCTGCCGGCAGTACAGGCGGTACTGATGTGGCAGGAACCGGAACATATGTAACCGTCAAGGAGAATGTCAATATACGTGCGTCGGCAAGTCAGACGGGCGAGAAAGTTGCACTTGCTGTAGCAGGTGACAAGCTCGAAGTTATCGAGAAACGTACCGACGGCTGGACGAAGATCAAGTATAACGGCAAGGAAGCATACGTTAAATCGGAATTTGTAGAATAGACGAACAATTGAAGGTCTGCAGTCGGAAGATTGCAGACCGTTTTGCCATTTATGAGCCAACGGAGAAATATGGACGATAAGGAATTAATGCGTATAAATAAATATCTGGCTGCTGCAGGCATCTGCTCCAGACGTGAAGCGGATGTAATTGTCGGGGGAGGAGGAGTCACGATAAACGGTGAAACAGCGGTGTCCGGGAGCAAAGTAGCCAAAGGCGATACGGTAATCTGCGACGGAGAAGAGATTCTTTTATCCGATGAGCGGACGGTGGTGGCGTTCTATAAGCCTGCGGGAGTAACCTGCACGGCCAAAGACGAACATGCCGATTTAATCATTGATGATGTTTTCAAGTATCCGAAGAAACTGACATATGCCGGACGCCTCGACAAGGATTCTGAAGGCCTTCTTATCATGACTGACGACGGAGATCTGATTGACGGAATGATGAGGGCGAAGAACCACCATGAGAAGGAGTACATTGTAACGGTCAAACAGGAGGTTACGGCAGATTTCCTCAAGAAAATGTCTGCCGGAGTTTTTATTCCGGAACTCGGTGTCAAAACGAGAAGATGCAAGGTACGCTTAATCGGGGGCAAGAAATTCGGCATCATTCTTACACAGGGACTCAATCGTCAGATTCGTCGAATGTGTGCGACACTCGGGTATGACGTTGAGAAGATTTTCAGGGTGCGCGTAATGAATATCACGGTCGACGGTTTGAAACCGGGTGAGTATCGTGAAATCGGGGAACAGGAGAAACAGGAATTATACCGGGGGGTTTTTGAAGAAGATGGAAGATAAAAGTTTAAGAATTAAAGAACTTGTTGAAATCCTTAATAAAGCGGCGAAAAGCTACTATGCAGAGGATGAAGAGATAATGAGTAACTTCGAGTACGACAGGCTTTATGATGAGCTGGTGTCACTCGAAGAAGAAACCGGAATCGTACTTACTAATTCTCCGACGAGAAATGTCGGATATGAAGCGGTAGATGAACTTCCGAAGGAACGTCATGCATCGCCGATGCTTTCGCTCGGTAAGACGAAATCGAGAGAAGAATTAAGAGACTGGTTGCAGGATAAAAAAGGACTTCTTTCCTGGAAACTTGACGGTCTGACAATTGTGCTTACATACGAAAACGGTGAACTTGTTAAAGCCGTTACGAGAGGAAACGGTGAAGTCGGAGAAGTTATTACGAACAATGCGAAGACTTTTACCAATATACCGGTTAGAATTGCTTTCAAGAGAAGACTGATTTTAAGGGGCGAAGCGGTTATCAGCTACCCAGATTTCGAACTGATTAATTCACAGATTTCGGATCCGGCCGACAAATACAAGAACCCGCGAAATCTCTGCAGCGGTTCGGTCAGGGCACTGGACAGTTCGGTTACCGCATCCCGCCGGGTGAAGTTTTTCGCTTTTACCCTGGTTGAAGCGGAAGGTGTGGATTTCGAGAACTCGGTGCTTAACCGCATGCATTTGCTCGAAAAGAACGGATTTGCATCGGTTACGAGTCGCGTGGTTGATAAAAACAACATCCTGGAACCAATAGAACAGTATGCAGAAGATAT
>JAKSSB010000094.1 GCA_024403285.1 Lachnospiraceae bacterium
GATGATAATCGGGAGCAGATGATGAATGCGTATTTCGAAGCGATAGGCAACAATACGAAAGCAGCACTGGTTAAATGCATTGACCGTTGCAACAATTTAACTACCATGTCCTGGGGGCTTAGCAGAGATAGAATTTATCGTATGATAAAAGAAACTGAAGCATATTTTCCAAAGTTGCTGAAGGTGGTTAAAGCGGATCCGGAATACTCAAATGCAGCATGGCTTTTACAGTATCAGATAGAAAGTATGCTCGATATATATAAAAGACTTATGTGAAAATTTAAATACAAAGAACCACAAAGACTGACCTGATTTTATCAATTTTATCGAGTCAGAAGAACACATGAAGTATCAAACAGGGTTAAAATCCAAAAGGAGAAAAAACATGATTAAAAGATTTTCAGTTACAGCAATTGTCACACTTATTACGGTATCCGGTGTACTCGTTTTATCCGCTTGCAGCAAGCCGGCGAATACGCTTTATGAACCGGAAAAGCAGCAAATTGAGGATTCGGCCGGTGAAATTCCTCAGATTATCGAAGTTGAAGAACAAGCGCCGGTAGAAGAGCAAACAACGGATGAGGAACAGGTCGTAACTGATGAACCCGAAGAAGAATTTGCTGATACCGAGCCAACGCAGGAAACAGCGACTCCCGAACCGGAAGAAGCCGGTGGGGTGCTTAAGAAGGTTGCAGGTGGTGCTGACGAAGTCGGTATTTATTCGGTCGTTATCAAGCTGAACGAAAACGCTGCTGATAAGGGTGTTATTGAAATGGTTTATAACGGTGCAAAGGGAACTCCTCAGGAAAACTCGGTTGTAAATACCTTCCGCGCCGAATATTATAAGCAAAGTGACGGAACATTCGAAATCAGCACTTTCTTCAACGGAGAAATTTATCAGAACCAGCACAATGCATATGAGGTTAAGATTGTTAATACTTTCGACGCAACTCTCCGTGCCGGTGACGTTGTTGTTACGTATACTCCGGACGGAGGAGGAACGCAGGAAGTTTTCAAGGCCGATGCCGATTATTTCCGCTGATTGAGTATATTTCCATAGAAAACGAAGCAAATGACACGGAAGTCTTTTGATTTCCGGCGGTCACTAAACTTTTTTTATCTTTCTCACGATATAACTAAGAGAACGAAGATTGTTTTTATCCGGAGGAGATTGTTTGGATGATATCAGGTACTATAAAGAATTCAGTTAAACTTGATATGCTTACGAAGAAGTGGGAACAGAAGAAGTCTTCCGGGGATGTTTTGTCCAAAAATGAAGTGAATGAGCGGGAGAGCTGGACTCCTGAACAGAGAATGCTTAACGATTATCAGGAGCAGCTCGAGAACAGCAGGGAAGGCAACAAAAGAGCCGCAATAGCCAATAAAATCAGCTGTGGTCAGAAACTGACTCCGGAGGAAGAAAAGTATCTGGCATCATACGATCCGCAGGGACTGGCTGATTATAAGCAGACTCAGACAGAGCGCAAAACCTACGAGAAGAAGCTTAAGAACTGTCGGACAAAGGAAGAAGTCCAGCGCCTTAAGACCACCACATTGGGCAATCATTTATCATCGCTTAAGAAGATTGTGAATAATCCAAATATTCCGTTGAGTGAGAAACTGAAGAAGGCTCAGCAGATACTGGGTAAAACAAAGAATATCCAGGCGGCTGAAGAAGAATTCATTCAGGAAGGCAAATACAGCGAACTTCCTTCAGAAACGGATCAGGCTGTGGAACGCGCCGAGGAGACGAAGACGGAGAACCGGATTGCCAATGCAATTGTTGAAGAATCCGCCAATCCGGATAATCTTCCACAGGAATCAGTGGCAGAAAGCCCGGCTAATGAAGCACAGAATGAACTTGATAACGCTAAGGACAGAGTTCAGACTCAAACTGCCGATTTCAGCGACGCTGCCAATGAGATAGAAGATATTTACAATCATTTGAAATTCACGCAGCAACTTGAATTCGGAGAGAGAGTAAATGTTGAAACACCGGAAGAGAAGAATCTCGGCAGAAAGATGGACTTTTCGGTATAGGGAAACGATATGTGCAACCGGACGGACTTCGCAAACATAGAATGTAACGATTTTTGAAATTTGAGTTTACAAACTCACGGCAGACTTTGCCGTGAGTTATTTGTTAATTCATTGATTGCACTACGGGCTAAAATTCATCAGTTTGCCGAATGATCCTTGGCGGTGCAAGAAGTCCGGTGGAACTTCGGTTTCACGCGGCCGTAAAAGGCAATTTTTCGTGATTCTACCGTAATTCTACCATCTTGGAGTTGATTCTACCGGCGATATTAACTTACAATTTCGGTATCAGAACAAAACAAAACTAAGAGTCAAGGAGATTAGAAACATGCAGACTGAAAATACTGAGAATTCAAAAGCCGGTGGGCTTAAATGTAACTGGAATATGGTCGGAACAATTTTTGTCCTTTTGCTGTTCCTGGGATTGGAAGTTTGGAATATAGTAACGATGATTGAATGGGGTGAATGTGGAGTCTGGACTATTTCCATGGTGCTAAATTTCGTTTTGCTTCCGATAGCATTGATGAATTACAAGAAGAAATACAAGGTTTTTGACTATTTCGTAGTCGTTTTGCTTACTTTGGGATTATGCGTATTTGTTCGGTCGCAGGTAGAAAGCCTGAATATGTATATTTTTCAGAAAGCTATAAGTAATGATTTAAACTATCTCGACGGTTCGGCATATTATATCAACGATATTCTGGAAGAGTGGGATTACGATACCGCCGACGATTCAAGCAGGGCAACTTATGATTCACTTTGCAGAGGCGTAATGATTACAAATTGGGAAGAACCCAGAAACGATCTTGAAAGGGCTATCGCCGCAAAACTGTATATCAGTTCGTTTGAACAGTACCGATATCATTTCTATACCGTATCGGGCCAGGCACAGGTCTACGTGAAAGTAACGAACAACAGAACCGATATGCGCCTCATTAACCCCACACCGTTGGTAATGAAGAGCAATTATGTAAAAGAAAATTTTAACGCTCCGTATCTTGAAGTAATATCTTCGGATGATTAGAAATTTTAAAAACATGTTTTTTCGAATCCGAAAAATGGAGAGAACATTTTAACAAGTATGTAAAAAATGTGGAAAAATCACCTTCGATTTGATATTCTGTTAGTTAGGCATAAGCACGTGATAGCATGCCAATCTGAGTTCAACACGGTAGAGTTATATGAAGGATCAAACCAAAGAAATTTGCAGAGTGGTAAAAGAATGTGGGCGAATCATTACCGAAGCGTCCAGAGATAACATGCACATTGACGCCAAAGAAGGTCAGGCCAATTTTGTAACCGATTACGACAGGCAGGTTCAGGAAATTTTACGAAAAAGCCTGGCAGAAATTGTTCCGGATGCGGCTTTCATCGGAGAGGAAGGCGAACAGGAAGCTTTTTCCGAAAAAGGAAAGTTTTTTATCGTTGATCCAATCGACGGAACAACCAATTTTATCAAGGACTATCACATGAGTTGCGTTTCAGTGGCATTGATAGTTGACGGTGAAGCAGAAATCGGAGTAATCTACAATCCTTACCTGGATGAAATGTATTGGGCGGAGAAAGGAAACGGAGCGTTTTGCAATACTGCAAGGTTATCTGTTTCAAAGCAGCCCTTAAGCAACGGAATTGTTCTTTTCGGAACCTCGCCGTATCATGAAGAATTGAATAAGCAGTCTTTTGATATGGCTTTTAAGTATTTCAAGGAGGCTTTGGACATCCGAAGAAGCGGCTCTGCAGCTTTGGATTTATGTGCAATTGCTTCCGGACGTGCTGAACTGTATTTCGAATTGATTTTATCACCCTGGGATTATGCGGCAGGTTCCCTTCTTGTAACAGAAGCAGGAGGCGTGGTGACGGACATAGAAGGCAATCCAATAACGTTTTCGAAACCTTCATCGATTCTTGCCCGAAATATGTAAATTAAGCATTAAAGAAATGTCTATGCAATGAAGAATAAATTAGTATTGCCAATCATCATACTTGTCGGATGTCTTTTAGCCGGATATACCGGCTGCAGTTTCCCTTTCAGCGGTGGCTATGAGGCGATTCCGAGTGACATTAATTTATTCGCTAATCTCGAAGTGGTAAAAGAAAAGAACCATAATCATGAAGAGCGCTGATAGCGTCGGATACATATCTGATTATTAACAGAAGTATTTATGACAGGGGCAGACATATGGATCAGGTTAAAGTTGGTAAATACATTTATGATAAAAGAAAAGAGCTCGGCTTGACGCAGAAAGAACTTGCCGAGAAAATCGGTGTGACGGATAAATCGGTTTCCAAATGGGAGCGCGGTGACGGTCTGCCGGATGTATCCAGATTGTCGCCCTTGTGTGAAACTCTGAATGTCACGATAAACGAACTCATCGCAGGCGAAGATTTAAGCGAAGAAGCCCTCACGCAGAAAACAGAAGAAAACATCATAGAACTTATCAAAGAAAATGAGAACCGGAAGAGCAGCAATAAACTGACGGTAATTCTCGGCGTGATTCTTGCCTTATTTGCATTATGTCTTTTAGGCATTTCCATTCCGGGAAGCAGTATGCAGTCGGTGGCATATTATTTTGATCCGGTGACGATACTGTCCTTTATTCTTGTTACCGGAATTTGTGTTTTGTTGTCGGGCATTAGAATTAAAGAAGGGATATTTGAATCAATTCGCAGATTTGCAATTCCTTCCGGTGTTTTCATAGGATTATTCAGAGGAATTTTTCTTATGACGACTGTTGTCGAACTTAACAATCTCGGTGAAGTGATTTCTACGGTAAGCCTTGCTCCCATGTACGGACTTTTGGTCTATCTCGTAGCGAGTATTGTAACGGGTTACAGGAAAGAAAAATAGAATAGTGGCTTAAGCCAATGTTGAATGGAGGATTTTTATGAAGAGAAAACTTATAATACCGGTTCTTTTACTTATACTGTGTTTACAAAACGTACTTGCCGGTTGCGGGAATAATATCTCACGGGAACTGGCATTTGGGGTTGCTCCCACATCCGTAACGGACGGGAATTCGGTTGAAGACGAATCACCGATAGCACTAATTTTAATCAATCTAAATTATTCGTGGGGATATCATTACGAGGCTGAATTTGTGACTGAAAACGGAACGTATTTCCAACATGATTTTTCTGATGACGGACGGGAGGATTATGGTCCGGAAGATGTTTTTAACGTTGAGAGAGAAGGCGGTGTTGCTTTTCTTTCGAAGGAAGAAATGACGGAAATATCGAATGAAGTCGCACAAATCGAAGCCGAAGAACACAGAAAATACGACTACGCGATGGACTCGGGAGAACGAATCCTCTATGCTGTCAAATACGACGATAACGGCACACCGGAGCTTGTTTTACTCGGAATGTCGGGCGATGCGATTTATGTACCGAAAGACAAGCATGCAATGAAAATCTGCGAGAGATTCGGACTGTCGCCGAAGGCAGGTAAAGGTTTGCAGAAATTTGAAAGATGAACATAGGTGACATGAGATTGTGAACAAATAAACGGATGCTTCCGACAAATACAGGGAGGCATCCGTTTTTTGATCGTTCATTTATTAAGGGTAAAAATTAAGCGTTGGCGGATTTTTTACTCTTTCTTTTTTTGATAATCGATTTGTAACCGATTGACGCAAAATAGCTGATAACCGTGTAAACCGCGAACAGAGCAAGCGTCAGCAGAACACCGAGTTCGGCTTCGTCACCGAATGCAATAACTTCGATGTAGATTATCAGAATATACTGGCAAATGTAGATAATGGTTACATTTGAACTGAACTTCTCTAAAATTCGCATAACAGGTTTGGGCGTAATATGGAAGAGCGCATAGCAAATGCCGAGCCACATGAAAACGAATCCGATGAACATGATATTGAAGAATATGTTCTGCGTGTAATAGTATTCGCCGTCCATAAGCAGATCCCATTCGTAAAAATTGAGAAGGACAAATGTCATAATAAGGTACACTGCAGCACCAATCGGGCTGACTGTAAGGTAAAGTTTCTTTTTGTCGGAAGTTCTTTTAAGCGCATAGGCAAAAGCGTAACCGACTGCAGGATAGAGAATCCATGAGGTGAAAGGGAAGTAGCTTCCTTCGTGAGAGCCCCAGAATAATCCCGTTATCGCCTGAAGAACGTTCGAATCCACTTCGGGGATAAAAGAATTAAGAAGCATGCCGACCCCCGTGATTACCGTTGCGGTTACGACTACAAGCCAGGGTTTCATCTTCAATGCAAGTACTATTGAGAAAAAGATGAAAGCGAGGGCGGCGAACTGAAGAATGTCCGCATCGTAAATCTGCGTCCAGCCGTCGGCGATATACTCGATATCCTGATAAACGAGTGCACTGATTGCATAAGGCAGTACATATACGAGAGCATTGAACACGTATGAAAGACCGAGCATTTTGATGCCTCGTTTGAAGACCTGTCCGGGAGTGCTGCGTTTTGAGTAAATGATTCCGCATCCTAAAAGAAACATGAAAACGGGAGCTGCAGGCGGTGAGCCGAGGAAGTTTGCGACTTTGTCGAAAACTGCATTCTCCCAATCCCAATAGTACTCAACCGTGTGAATAAGTACCATAAAAATAACGGCCAGACCTCTTGCTATGTCAAGCTCAGGCTGTCTGCCTTCATTGCATATGGGCTTTGGTTCTATATCTGCCATTAATATTTCCTCCTGAATTAATAGTTTATCAAGTGTTTTTTATCCTCTTGTATAATTCTTGAGTTTGTGAAGAGAATTCAAAATCTCGTCGGCTTCGATTTCAGCATCTTCGCCGTCGAGCCAGAAAACAATTTCGATGAAGTAATCGCCGTCTTCTGCGATGTAGGTTACAGTATCGTAGTCTGTTCCCTGATACTCTTCGTTGGCGTAGTAGTACACGAGATCGATTCCGTTAACCTGTTTTTCATGAATGTCGGCATTATCGAATTCTACAACTTCATCCTCAATCGCATCCATAAGCGTTTCACCGGAGGCTTTTGCCCACTGATAAACATCGAAATCCACGAGGGTTTCGTCACTGTAGTAGTAAGCAACCTGACTGATTTCGGTGTCTTCTTTGGTTATTTCACCTTTCTGGAATACTTTCTGCACTTTTAGTGAAAAGTGAGTAGTTCCGAGTCTGATTTCCTGTCCTTGGGGTGCGCATGCCGGTAAAAACAATACAATCATCAGAAGGGCAAGTGAGATAGATAGAACTTTTTTCATGTGACGTTTCTCCTTGTCTTTTATATTTTTCCCTTTATATATAATCGGAAGAATGCAGGGAATTTGAACCTGTGAACAGCTCATTTTCCTACAAAAATGTGAAAAAATGTGTTCTGCGGTGACGATTACCGGTTTTTCCAAAATTTCGACTTATGCATCGCAATCGTTTCGTAAGCCGGAATTGTTTTAGCGGGATCGCCATCCGCTTGACCGTCACACAAATAGTGATATAATAGTGCCCGATATTATTAAGAAGGAGTTAAAATATGAAAAGAAAATCGTACTTATTGATCATGGCTTTAATCGCATCGGTATGTGTAGCAGGATGCACAGCCAAAACAGGTGAAAACACATCAACGAACCCGGAATTGTATTCTTTAAGCGAAATATCCGAAGGCGCAGAAGCGGATGCAATTGTTCAGATTGCAGAAAACGTATATGTACCGTCGCAGCAGGAAGTGAGCGGAGATCTGGACGCTGACGCACAGGCAGAAATCGAAGAGTATTTCCTTGGCAGTTTCATGACCGAAAACGAGGAAGTTGATCTTACAATCAGCGATAACGGAGACGGAACATACGGAGTCAGATTCGGTATTTTCAGATTGTGCAGTATGGATGAAGGTGTAGGAACGTATGACGAGCACAAGATTTCTTTTACCACAATCGATCCCAGCGGCGAGCCTATGGAAGGCGTGATTTACAGAGATTCAGAGAACAGCCTTACTCTTAAGATTACAAATTCCACATGGGGTTACATTGAATCGGATACCGAATATCCGGGGTTATTCAGAGTATAACCGTAGAGTATTACACAAATTGTAATAGAGATTAATCAGGTAAAAAAATTGAACGGGGTTCCGAAGAACCCCGTTTCAGAGTGAAGACAAAGTCCACGGATTTTCCGTGGATTTTTCTTTTGAAAT
>JAKSSB010000095.1 GCA_024403285.1 Lachnospiraceae bacterium
TATAAATAAAATGTGGTTACGAGACAGGGCTTCTGGCTAGGGTCTGAACAGTAACCCTGCCGGGAATTTTTTTGAACGTGTCCGTACTTTCGGACTTGATATCCGGCATACTTAAAGTGCGAAGGGCGAAGGGCAGCCGTCCGGGCGGGTGCAAAGGCATTAAGAAAATGTGGCATTAGGCCGATACATCTTTTACCGGACGGGTGATATAAGTCATGAAAGGAGTCCGTCTTATGAATATTATTGTAATTGATTTGGAGTTTACCGCTGTTCCGTCGAAATTTAAGGAGTTCAGGAAGACCTGCCATAACGAGACTATTGAAATCGGGGCAGTGAAACTCGATGAGACGAAGCAGATTGTCGACAGATTTGACATGTATGTGAAACCGTTGATGGCAACTGTTTCTCCGGAAGTTCAGAACCTGACCGGAATCGTTGAGGCGGATTTGGCCGGTGCGCCTTCGTTTGAAGAGGCGATGGATAGATTTGCGGCGTGGATGGGGGAAGATGAAGCGGAGATTTATTCCTGGAGTACCGCTGACTTCTATCAGATTAAGAGAGAAGCGGAAGCAAAGGGATACGAGAATCCCGCTCTTGAGAGAATGTATGCTTCCTGGCACGATCTTCAGGCTGAGTATTGCAGGAAAATCGGTTTCGGACAGAAACTTTCGCTGGCGAATGCATTAAGAAGTGCCGATATACCTTTTGTAGGCAAGGAACATTCCGCTGCCGACGATGCGGAGAACACCGCTTCGATATATCTTTTCATGATTAACGATGAAGCGTTTAAGATGAAGATGCAGGCTGTGCTGGAACTTCTGGCACCCAGCGAACCGCTTACCTGTTCACTCGGTTCCTTTTTCCCGGCTGAACTGCTCAAGAATGACGGAGAGAAAGCATGCTGAAGCGAAGCAGATTGATATTCGGTTACATTCGCAAATCGGCACAGAAATATCAAAGGTTGGTTTTTTAGAGGAGGATTTGACAATGGAAGACAAGACCAGGATGAGAAAGATTATTGTGACAATTATTATAGTTGCACTTGTTGTCGGTTACGGCATTTTGCCGATAGATGCAATTCCCGATGCCCTTCTGGGACTTGGTCCGTTTGATGACGGAGGTGTTCTGGTTCTTGGAATTGTAGGTGAGTTGATTAATCTTTTTACCGGCAACAGAAAAGTTGAGGACAATGGAGAGGGCAGTTTTAAAGAAATGGACCAATAAATGAACGAATAAATGAACGGAATCGCTTAAATCTGCTTGAAAATGTAACGAATAACGCATTTTTTGCGTTGAATTAGTAATGACATTTCATTTTAGTATGCTACAATATAACAAATGAAACTTGCAGATGCCCTAATCAAGGAGGAGAGGAGGGGCGTTATGGACGAAGAGAAAGTAACTGTAGACAACAGTATAGATAATAATAAAGGCTTTACAATTCTGGAGCTTATTATTGTTATAGGAATTTTGAGTATTTTGGTAGTCATTGCGGCTCTCCAGTTCATTTTTTATCTTGAGAAAGCGAATGTTTCCTCCGATATTCAGTTGTGCGATTCAATTCAGGAAGCTTTGCAGATGGCTTCAACCGATCCGTCGGTTGTAACGAATAATGACGGAAGTTCGGATCTTGTTGAACTTCTTCGTGGTGGGACAGTTGTCCCTCTTTCCGGATTGGACGGCGATACCCTTTTTAATGAGGTCGTGCGTGACATAACAGGTTTTGATGCTTTTGATGACGGAGAATGCCTTAAGTTTATGTCATCAAGACCGGCAAGAACTTCGGGCGTGATATATTGTCAGACTCAAGGAGGTATACTGTATGTATGGCTGAACCATTCCGATGCGGAAGGCCATCAGGGAGATTACACCGCTGCGGATGCAACGGAACTTATTCCCGGAGAAAAGACCATATTTGCAAATTAAGATAATTACGAATGATAAAGATAAGGTGTGTCCGAAAGGATACACCTTTTTTGCGCGTGTATATCGGAAAGATACATTGTTTTGTTAACCCCCTTTCAATAAAAAATGCAAGAATGTTAAAAAAATAGCAAAGTGTCAAAAAAATCCCGTTCACAGTGACTGTAGTTTTGTCTATTCAGTCAATATAAATTCGGGGTAAAAAATGGTATCATGGAGACATCATGGGGCATTATATCCGTAGGTTTTTTGCGGACAAAAAGCCTCAAATAAAAAATAGGAGGAAAATGTGGATGAGCAATAAGTTATTGCGTAGAGGTGTGTCATATCTTCTGGCATTCCTCATGATTTTTACCACGATTTTCGCTACCAATTTCTATTCGGCAAAGGCTGAGGAAATTGATATCGAAGAAAACACTTTGAGTGAAGACGACGGTCTTTTACTCGATGATGCGGCAGTTGCAGACGATGTCGATATTGCCGACGAAGAAATTTTAGAAGATGAAACAGCAGATGCAAAGGAGGTAGTTCTTTCGGAGCCCGAAGGAAATCCGACTTTTGTGAATTCAGGTCTTGTTATTCGTTCTGAAGAAACAACTGATTTTGCTAAAAGTACAGAACTGCAGATTGCAGCTGAGTACAATTTCTACCTTGGAATTAACCAGGGCGATGATGCAGAATCGATAGATAACAGTAATGTTATTTCACTTGATTCAGCAGACAATGTTACGCTTTTTAAATTCTACCCCGGTGATGATGAGCCTACTGATTATCCGGGTGATTATACTATCACTTCCAAAGGAAATGATTTGTATACACTTACAGTGAAAGGATGCTCATGTGGAGAATACGGCTTTAGATGGGACGGAGATGATGGCTATAAAGGTTCATCTGTTACATTTATGCTTACCGCTCCGGTTTTGAATGTATTTGATTCAAGTGCGCATAATGAGGAAAACAACACATACGTTTTCAACAAAGAAAACGAACTTGCAACAAACCCGACACTTTCATTCGAAGATGCTTTGTACGGAAAAAAGGATTTCATTGTCTTTATTCCGAATAATTCATACGATTCGTCCAAAACAAGCATTGCTATCAGAGGACTTAACAAAATCAAGGCAGGCAAAGAAGAAGACTGGACCGAAGAGGACTGGACCACGATGATGGTGGGAAAAGGTGATGAGAGAGTTATCACTGACCATGTCGATGGAATGTATGTAAATGGCTTCGATGAAAAAAAAGCCAATTTCTACGGTGCAGAGATTGATGGTGAAGTATGCAAAGTAGTCATGAAGAAAGATGAGGCCAACATGCCGGCCATCAGTTCATACTGCGTGGAAATCGGTACTATTACCGACGATGTATTCACTCCCGCATATCGTGTTTCATATGCACCTTATGTATGTGATGAGAATACATTTGCTGATGTAGTTGTTGATGATGCAGAATTCTGTGGAGAGAATGTTTTATCTATTCCTTATCTTAAAGGTGATGCAGATAAAAAACCTATTACAGGTCTTGATTATTCCGAGCGTTCTTACAAGAACAATATTTACATCGGTGAGGCATCGGTAGAATTAACACCGAGTGCTGACTTTGCCGGTGCAAAGGCATTTACAAAGACATTCAAGATTACTCCCATGGATCTTGCAACATATATCGATGACGAGAATATTGATGTAAATATTTATGCATACTACAATCCTGAAGAAAAGAAGGTTACTTCTTATGAAATATACTCTGAAGAGCTTTATGAAAATGTCGCTTATAATGTTGAATACGGTTATGTGTTCGACGAAGCAAACAATGAGTATGTCAAAGCTTCAGGTGACCTTGATTTAGATACAGTGTATTATGCAAAACTGACCGGTATGGGAAAATTTACCGGTGAATACTATGCATATTACTATCTTAGGAAGAAAGAGATAAGAAGAGAAAATTTCATCGTTGTTTCCGAACCCAGTTTCGACGGAACGGTTAAAACAGGGGCAGATTTTGAGTACAGATGCGTTGTTGACGGTAAAAAACTTGTTTACGGAAAAGACTTTGTCATGATATATAATGGCGAGGAATTTGCCCAGACAGAGTACGATGATTATAGTGTTAGTATTGAAGGAACCGGAAATTATTCCGGAAGTTTCACCATCACTGTATCCATCGACAGGAGTGATTTGAGCAAGGCTGTTGTTAAGTATATCAATGCTGACGGAAAAGAAGTTGACTTCCCTAAGGAGTTTACCTTTGGACAGGATTTATCTCTGGCAGTATACCTTAACGGCACTAAGATTTCACCGGAACTCTATGAGGCAGGACTCTATCGTTTGGATCTTAGTAAAAAAACATGGCAATTGGTAATATCTCCTAAGAACTATGGTTTTATCGATGCTGATTATATTAAAGAAATTACTCTTAACCCTAATTTCACAGCCGCTAACGACATCACGGTTGAGTTTGTGGAAGGTGGCAGTTATGCATATAACGGAGAAAGTGTATGTCCTTCTGTTATTGTAAAACAGGGAGAAAAAGAACTTATAGACAAAGAGGATTACTCTGTTAATTATGAGAATAATTTAAATGTAGGAAAAGGTAAAGTAATCGTAAGTGGTAAGAGGGATTATTTCGGAGAGATTGAAAAAGAATTTACAATTACTTCCGTTGACTCAAAAGACATTTATGTAGAAGTTTCTGCAACTGCAGAATACAATCCCATTTTTGGCGAAGCAATTCCTGATATTACTGTAAAAGCAACAGAGGATTCTGATGTTTACTTCCCTGAGGAAGATTACAAAGTAACATTAACCGGCAATAAGGTGCCCGGAGAGGCTTCCTGGAAGATTGAATTTACCGGTAAAAATGTTGTCGGAGATTCGAAGGAAGGCAAATTTACCGTTCTTGCAGCAGCAATGAACGATGGTAATATTCAGGTTTATGAAGACCAGTTTTTCACAAGTACGACTGATATGGTTGTTCCCAACCTTGACGTGTATTATGACGTTGACCCCCACACATCAGTTGTCCTTAAAGCAGGAACTGACTACGATTTGACTGTTGCTGCTGCAGATGAAAACGGTAAAGTTGAAGATGGAAAGATTAAGGTTCCGTCGGAAGGCAGTTATGCGTATACTGCAACAATTACCGGTAAAGGAAACTTTTCGGGAACAGTGGAATGCGCTTTCTATGCAAATCTTCTTTCACCTGTTGACATTTCCGGCTATATGGTTACAGGCCTTAATCCTGTTTACGAAGTAACATCGATTCCTTTTCCTGAATTTTTAACGGGCTATATCGTGGTTAAAGATGGCGAAACAACAGTTGATTCTGAATTATATTCGATTGATTGTGATAAATCTGAACTTAACGAATACGGAATCGGAAAGTTATCCTTCATTGTAAACGGAACAGCTCCTGCAGCAAAGGGTTCGATTGTTGTCTCTGTTGAAGTAGTTCCTACCGATTTGAGTAAACGTGAAGTCAGCTTATCTATGGTAGATAGTCCGTATGTTGACTATGAAACACTGGAAGTGATGGATGCAACATTCCAGGTTAATGTTTCAGGTTATGATTCTCTAAACGATGAAGACTATTCATTTACGTATGCACTCAAGAACGATGATGGTACATTTACTGATTATGAAAATGTTCCTTTTGATTCTGAAGCTGAGATATTCGTTAAAATTGTTGCAAAAGCTCATTTTACCGGAGAATCGGATTATATGTCGGTAGGATGTGTTCAAAAAATTTATTTGGAAGATATCCAGAATCCGTATGCTGGTCAGTATTTTACCGTATCCGCTCCCAAGAACTTTAAATATGACGGTAAAGCTCATAAGCAAAAACTCACGGTTAAGTTAGGAGACCAAAAGTTTGTTGTGGGCAAGGATTGCGAACTTGTATATTACGATATAGATAAATGTGCATATGTTGATGAACCTGTGAACGCCGGCAGATATGTAGTGGAAGTAGGAGGTATCGGTAAGTATTGGGGAACCGTTACTCCTGTAATAAGCGGCAAAGCACTTTCAGAAGAGAATGCAGCCATTTTCGAAGTTACTCCCGCATCAATCAGCAAGGCTAAGATTACATATACCAAGTCTTTTGACTATGATGCTTCTAAATTTGAAGAAAGCGGTTTCAACGGATGGGGCGAAGTATCGAAGGTTCAGGTTGGCAAAAAAGAACTTATTGAGGGTGTTGATTATAAAGTAGTATTCGAGAATAATTACAAACCCGGTGTTGCGACAATTAAAATTTCCGGTATAGGTAATTATACAGGTATTGTTACCAAGACATATACAATTAAGGGTAGTGTAGATATTAATGACGAAGATGTGGATGTTTATGTTGATCCTGAAGCATTGTTTTCACCCGCAGGTGCAAAACCGGAAATTAATATTTTCTACAAAGGCGAGCAGCTTGTTGAGAATAAAGATTACACGGTAACTTATTCCAACAATAAGAAGATTACGACCGACAAGAAAGCAACTGTTACCATCAAGGGTAAAGGTCAGTATAAAGGAACTCGTGCAACCAAGTATGAATTCTCTGTTGTGGCAGGTAAATTTAGTGAGCTTGAAGACAGAATGACATATGGCAAGGCCAAAAATTACGGGCTTCCGATGATTCCGGGAGCATCTCTGTATTTATACGGAGCTACATATACGGGTAAAGCGCAGTCTCCCGATCCCCAGCTTAAGATTGATGGTAAAGCTCTCAAACTTGGTAAAGATTATGAAATCAAGTTTGTGTCTGCCGAAGGAATGTTTTCTTCTGTGCTGAATACTACCAATCCGTTACCCGGTGGAGTATTACTTGACAGTGTAATCGAATCAGGTCAGTATGGTGTGGTTTTCATTGGTTTGGGAAATTATGCAGGTGAATATTATCCTGAAAATCTGTCACTTTTTGTTACCGCACCGGATGTTTCCAAGATTAAAGTTAAGACTAAAACTCTTGATTATACCGGTTCTGACGCCGAAGGCGCTATTACATCGGTAATGTATGGCAAAACAAAGCTTGTAGAAAACCGTGATTACTATGTAAGTTACAATTATGGATATAAGAACTATCTTCTTGAAGATGCATTGAGTATAGAATCCGGTATAAAATATCCTTCATTTAAACCCGTCATCGGAAATTCAATTAATATCGCGTTCGATAACGATGAAGAACTGGATTCGATTTCCGCAGGAAAGAAAACCGCATATGTGGTAGGAATAGGAAATTACAGCTCTATAGGTGCCAAGAAAGTTTCTTATACAATCAAAGGATTTGATATAAGCAAGGCCAAATTCACGGTTAAGAATATTTCTTACTGTCCTGAAGGATACTATGCAGAGTTCGATCCGTTCAGAGATATAACAGCCACTTATAAAGCAAACGGTGAAACAATTAAACTTATATTTGGTGTGGATTATACCGTTACCAATTACGAAGATATTATGAATAACTTCAAGGTTGGCAAGCACACCGCTAAGGTTGAAGGTCTCGGTCAGTTCTCCGGCACCAAGAAAGTAACCGTAAAGGTAGTTCCTGTCGAACTTACGATGGATACATTTGAAGACATCTGGTATGCTGTGGGCTTAGACAAAGGATACGCTCCTTACAACAAAAAGGGTGTAAAAGATTTAATCGGTGATGTTTATTACTATGATTGGACACTTAAGGAAGGCGTAGATTACACAGTTACATACAAGAACAATAAAAATATTGCTTCCAGTGATTCTAAGAAAGCTCCTACGGTTACCATTAAATTTAAGGGCGGTTTCAAAGGAAAAATCACCACGAAGTTTGACATTGTCAAGAATGATTTAATTTGTATCGATTATTCTTATACCGGCGGAACAGACGCAGATTATAAGATTAAGACTGTATTTGAAAGCGATGTAAACGGCAAACTTAAAGAAGGTACCGATTATAAGTTGGTCGGCTATTACTACGACGGAGACTTCGCTGTAGAGAATAACGGCAAGCTTAGTTACCGCAAAAACGGTGAAGCTGTTCAGGAAGGCGACAAGATTGCTGCCGGAACTCGCATTTATGCGGTGTATGAAGGTACAGGTAAGTATTACGAAGGTGAACAGTATGTCTTCTATACAGTTAAACCCGCAACAAAATAAGATATTTTCATAAATATCATGTCAGAGGAAGTGCGCTCCGAAAGGGGTGCACTTCTTTTTATGTGCGCCTAGCGGCGCACGTTTCTAACGGGTTAAAGTCCCGAATCCGCCCG
>JAKSSB010000096.1 GCA_024403285.1 Lachnospiraceae bacterium
TTTGCCTGTATAATACATATTTTCGCTATCTAAGACAATTCCAAACATAACATCTTGCGCATCAAAATACTGCGCGAAAATCTTCATATCGGAATAGATTTTGGTTTTATTCGTAAAAATAACTTTTTCATTCGATGAATCTCTGTAATACCAGTACTCAATACAATTATCCGAATCGGAGTAATTGACCGGCAGAGATGTCGTCTTACCTTTTTTGATGCCCGTTCTCGTGCATCTGATATTCTTTTCGTCATACCGCGATGAAATACCGTAGTTTTCACTGTAATATGCCGAATTTCTTCCGTCAATTTCGTATTTGAAGAAAGTAACGGTAAAAGAATTGTCGGCTTTGCCGGTAGTGTCTTCAATTGCCAGAACTTCTTCCTCTTTTGCAATCTCTTCACTTTCGGATGCTTCAGTTTCTTCAGTAATAACTTCATGGTCATCGGTATCAACGACATCATCCGATATCAGTTCCTCGGCTGCTTCTTTGATAATCTCATTCGATTCGGTATCTTCGATGATTCCTTCCGATTCATTCTCAATCACGTCCGTGTCTTCGATTTCTCCGTCCGAAACAGCTTCATAAACTTCGGTTTCATCCAAAGACTTGTCACCTGTCTCGGCTTCAATCTCCGCACCTTCTTCCGAAGCGTCGATTATGACGTCTTCATTCTGTTCTTTGAAATTGCTTTCAAAATCTGCATTCTGTTCGTCGGACTCATTTTCTAAATCTTCATTCTGTCCATCAATTCCGTTTTCGACACCGTCTTCAAATAAATCGATAACATCTGAGGATTCCTCTTCAAATGTATCTGTAGTGACGATTACGTACGGATTTACATCCGTTTCCGGTTCGCTTGCGTTAACAGTGATATTTCCCGCAAACGATGATACTGCAAGGAGTGCAGCGCAAAATACTGCAACAAATCTTCTAAACTTTTTCATTCTTTTTCCTCTCTTTTGTTCGGCAAATGTTTCCCAACAGATCCCCCTGTCTGCTTAACTAGAAAACAAGACGCTTTTGATAGTATCTTTAAGTGCACGAGCACATTTATGAGTGTATTTAAGTTTTTTCAATAAAAAACACACCCGAGCACAATTTTACACGATTATGTTCGGATGTGTACATTTTCTTGTTTTTTTGTGCACTCTGCCATACTTCGGGCATCAATTTGTGCAGATTAAACAAACAGTAATCTTGAGACTTTTACCGATGTAATCAATATCTTCGTAACAGGTATCCACTTCATACGAGTTCCGCATAAATTTATACTCTGTTGTAATTAATCAGGCAGCCCTTGAGGATTATCTGTCTTTCTTTGTCGGTAAGTTCACCGAGACGTAAGTCAAACGGCTTTAATGCTCCGTCTGATACAACGTAAGCCTTAATTACCTCATCCTTGTTCTCAACCGCAGCACGAATACCGGGCAGGAAGATGAAATCAAGGTTCTTGAAAGGAAGGTCACCTTTCTCGATAAGGAAAGGAAGCATACCCCAGTTAATAAGGTTTGAACGATATCTCTTGGTTGCGTACTCATTAGCGATGTTAGCCCATCCGCCGAGTACCTTCTGGCAGCTTGCAGCCTGCTCTCTGGCAGAACCGTCACCGGGTTTAACCGCAAAAATTGTTGAACCTACGCCGAGATTCTCTTTGCAGACATCTTTGAAGGTTTCTTTTACCACCTTCATTGCCTCTGCAACCTCAGGTACTGCATCGCCTGCGCATTTGCCTGCTTCGATAGCCTTCTGAGCTTTCTGAACGGCTTTGGCACGTCCCACATATTCGGGATCTTTTCTTGAGAGCGTGAACTCTGCAAGTCCGAGAGGATTTGAACGGTAAGACGATGTTTCGCCCGAAGGAATCAGTTCATCGGTTGTCGTAACGGGATCGTGAATTTCCGAAACAACCTGAAGAAGAACGTTCTCGGGAAGCGCAACCATTGTCGGCCAGTCCTTGATATTCGGTCCGAATACGATTTCCGTATCGGGATCGGCAACACCGTGTGAATCGAATACACGGTTCTCGTAAATCTTCGAATCGAAGTAATATTTGTATTTGGTGAAATCTCCGTCAAAATCGGTAGCGGGTGTAAGTACACCTTTGTTGGCTGCCGTAGCTGCGATTGAACGTGCATCCATAAGGGCAACCGAAGCAATCTGACCGTTCTGTAACTTGCTGCCTTCACGGTTCGGGAAGTTACGTGTTGAATGACGGATTGAAAATGCGTTGTTGGCGGGTGTATCGCCTGCACCAAAGCAGGGACCGCAGAATGCAGTCTTCATAACCGCACCGGTCTGCATAATAGTTGCTGCCGCACCGTTTTTGATAAGTTCCATGTAAACGGGCATTGATGCGGGATATACACTTAAAGTAAATCCGTCGGAACCGATGAACTTGCCTTTGAGGATATCGGCAGCTGCACAGATATTCTCGAATCCACCGCCGGCACATCCTGCGATGATACCCTGATCTACTACAAACTTGCCGTTCTTAACTTTATCCTTGAGGCTGTAAGAAACCTGACCGTCAAGTGAAACAAGCGCACGTTTCTCAACATCTGCGAGGATATCGGTAAGGTTTGCATTGAGTTCTTCGATCGTATAAGTGTTGCTCGGATGGAAAGGCATCGCAATCATGGGTTTAATCTTTGAAAGATCGATTTCGATTACGCCGTCATAGTACGCAACATCCGCAGGATTGAGTTCCTTATAATCTTCCGAACGACCGTGAATGTCGTAGAATTCTTTTACCTGATCGTCTGTTCTCCAGATTGAAGAAAGACATGTTGTCTCGGTTGTCATTACATCCACACCGATTCTGAAGTCGGGTGAAAGACTTGAAACGCCGGGGCCTACGAACTCCATAACTTTGTTCTTAACATATCCGTTTCCGAATACGGCACCGATAATAGCAAGGGCAACGTCCTGAGGACCTACTCCCTTGGCGGGTGCACCGGTCATATAAACCGCAACAACACCGGGCATATTGATATCATAGGTCTGATTTAAAAGCTGTTTAACAAGTTCAGGTCCGCCTTCGCCCATGGCCATGGTACCGAGTGCTCCGTATCTCGTATGTGAATCGGAACCGAGAATCATTCTTCCGCCGCCTGCGAGCATTTCACGTGCGAACTGATGAATAACAGCCTGGTGAGGGGGTACATAAACACCGCCGTACTTCTTGGCGCATGAAAGACCAAACATGTGGTCATCTTCATTTATTGTTCCGCCTACGGCACAGAGCGAGTTGTGGCAGTTGGTAAGAACATAAGGCATGGGGAATTTCTCAAGTCCCGATGCACGTGCCGTCTGAATAATTCCGACAAAAGTAATATCATGGCTGGTAAGCTTGTCGAATCTGATTTTAAGCTTATCCATATTGTCGGATGTGTTGTGACTTGCGAGAATACCGTAGCTGATTGTGCCTTTTCTGGCCTCTTCAACCGATGCATCTCTTCCGATAGCTGCCTTAAGCGCTGCTTTTCCGTCGGCATTGTCTTCGTATAACGCAGTGCCGTTAACAAGATATGCGCCGCCTTCACTTAATTTAATCATTGAAGTACCTCATTTCTATTTGAAATTTTATTTGTGCTTTTCCGCATTCGATGCCGGACACGCAAATTATACGAACCCGGCATCGTAAATATTCTAGTTAGATTGGTAAAAGATTAAAGAGTAACCTTGTCCAGTTTCCAGATTTCATCAACGTACTGTTTGATCGTTCTGTCCGATGTAAACTTGCCTGAACATGCCACATTCATAATTGCCTTCTCAGCCCAGCCTCTCTCGTCCATGTAAGCCTGCTCAACCTTACGCTGTGCTGCCGCATAAGCCTTGAAATCTTTAAGGATAAAATATGTATCGGCCTTGGATGTCGACTGTGTATTGAGAAGCGAATTGTACAGATGACGGAATCTTTCGGTATCATCTTTGGAGTATGTACCGTTGATTAACTGCATAAGCACTTTGCGGACATCGGGATCGTTGTTGAAAATCTCCATCGGATCGTATCCGCCGTTGTTCTCGAAATTAATGACTTCATCGGATGAAAGACCGAAAATGAAAGCATTCTCTTCTCCGACTTCTTCAACAATTTCTACGTTTGCACCATCCATTGTACCGATGGTTACGGCACCGTTTAACATGAACTTCATGTTACCGGTTCCGGATGCTTCCTTGGAAGCTGTTGAAATCTGCTCGGAAACATCCGAAGCGGCGAATATAAATTCTGCGTTCGATACCGAGTAGTTCTCAATAAATACAACTTTGATTTTGCCGTCAATCGACTTGTCGTTGTTGATAACGTCGGCTACCGAGTTGATAAGCTTGATTGTAAGCTTTGCATTGCGGTAACCTGCCGCAGCCTTCGCACCGAAGATGAATGTTCTCGGATAGAATTCCATGTCGGGATGCTCTTTTAACTCGTTGTAAAGATACATTACATGGAGAATGTTAAGCAGCTGACGTTTGTATTCGTGAAGTCTCTTAACCTGAACATCGAAAATTGAACGGGGATCTACATCGATTCCGTTATGCTCTTTGATGTACTTGGCAAGGCGGACTTTGTTCTGATACTTGATGTTCATGAACTGAGCCTGAGCCTTCTTGTCGGAAGCATAAACCTTCAGTTTGGAAATCTGAGGAAGGTCCGTAATCCACTCATCACCGATATGATCCGTTACCCAGTCGGCAAGAAGGGGATTTCCGTGAAGAAGGAATCTTCTCTGTGTAATTCCGTTTGTTTTATTGTTGAATTTCTCCGGGAACATCTCGTAGAAATCTTTTAATTCCTGATTCTTCAGAATCTCTGTATGAAGTCTTGCAACACCGTTTACGGAGTAGCCCGCAACGATTGCCAGATGTGCCATCTTGACCTGTCCGTCATAGATGATAGCCATCTTTCTGACTTTATCCTGATTGCCGGGATATTTGCTCTCGATTTCATGAATGAATCTGCGGTTAATCTCTTCAACAATCTGATAAATTCTCGGTAAAAGTCTTGAGAAAAGTTCGATAGGCCATTTCTCAAGTGCTTCAGCCATAATTGTATGATTGGTATATGCGCAGCACTTCGTTGTTACATCCCATGCTTCATCCCATGTAAGATAATACTCGTCCATGAGAATTCTCATGATTTCCGCGATGGCAACGGTCGGATGCGTATCGTTTAACTGGAACGTAACCTTTTCATGAAGATTTCTTACATTGTCATGGTTACGCATATATTTGGCGATTGCTTCCTGAACCGATGCGGAAATGAAGAAGTACTGCTGTTTAAGTCTTAATTCCTTACCTGCATAATGATTGTCGTTGGGATAAAGAACTTCGACGATATTTCTGGCAAGATTCTCCTGTTCTACAGCTTTCTGATAATCACCCTTGTCAAAAGAATCGAGTCTGAAGCAGTCGATGGGCTGTGCATCCCAGATTCTTAATGTATTGACAATTCCGTTTCCGTATCCCACGATGGGCACATCATAGGGAACAGCCTTAACAGCCTGGTAACCTTCCTGGAAATAATTGTATCTTCCGTTCTCATCGACACGTGCCGAAACATAACCGCCGAATCTGACTTCCTTGGTATATTCCGGACGACGGAGTTCGAAAGGATTTCCGTTTTCAAGCCAGTTGTCGGGAGCTTCAACCTGATATCCGTCTCTGATTTCCTGCTTGAACATACCGTATCTGTATCGGATTCCGCAACCGTATGCCGAGTATCCGAGGGTAGCGAGTGAATCAAGGAAACAAGCGGCCAGTCTTCCGAGACCACCGTTTCCGAGTGCTGCATCGGGTTCCTGATCTTCGATGACATTGATATCAACTCCGAGCTCTTCAAGTGCTTCTTTGGCTTCCTTGTATGCGCAGAGGTTAATCATGTTGTTACCGAGAGCACGTCCCATAAGGAATTCCATCGACAGATAATAAACTGTCTTGGGATCCTGTTTCTCATATGCTTCCTGTGTCTCAAGCCAGTAATCAACCACCTGATCTTTAATCGCATAAGAAACAGCCTGGAAAATCTGCTGAGGAGTAGCCTCTTCCATACTCTTTCTGTAAAGAGTCTTTACATTGTATACAACCGATCTCTTGAAAAGATCTTTTCTGAATTTAACAATCGGACGTTTGTGTACAGTCTTCTTAACTGCAGGCTTTGAAACCTTTGTTTCGGTCTTCTTCGCTGTTGTCTTGACTGCCTTTGTATCTGCTTTCTTGGCAGGTGCCTTTGCTGACTTTGTATCTGCTTTCTTCGCAGTTGTCTTGGTTGCCTTTGTATCTGCCTTCTTGGCAGTCGTTTTAGTTGCCTTGGTGTCTGCCTTTTTAGCAGCCGTCTTGGTTGTCTTTGTATCTGCTTTCTTGGCAGCGGATTTATCCGCCGTTTTCTTTGTTTCGGTTTTTACCGTTTTCTCTGCAGTTTTCTTTGCAGAGGGTTTTGATGTCTCTTCGATTGTCTTCTTAGATGCCATATATTACTGCCTCCGTTAATCTTTAGATTTTCTCAACCCCAATTGATACTTCTTCCCCGTTAACATTCCACTTCTTCGCTGCAGCGTTCTCCTGTCCGTAAACAACACTTGAGGCAAGAACTTTGCCGGCGATTACAGCTTCATTCTTCTTAACGACATCTGCGATTTTGTCGTTTCCGGAAATGTAAACATTAATATGATCCATTACTTCAAATCCGGAATCTTTACGCATTGTCTGAATCTTGCTGATTACTTCGTACATGAAGCCTTCTTCGATAAGTTCATCCGAAAGCTTTGTATCAAGTACTACGGTCACAGGTCCGTCTGCCATTGTCACATAACCCTCTTTCTGAGCCATCGTGATAAGCAGATCTTCCTCTGCAAGTGAAACAGCCTCGCCGTTAACATCAAAGTTAAGTGCGCCTTCCGCTTTGAGTCTGTCCATAGCCTCGTTGCCGTCAACCTCTGAGAGATATTTCTGGATTCCGCCGAGGAACTTGCCGTACTTGGGACCAACAGTCTTAAGCTGAGGCTTGAATGTATAGCTAGTAAACTCACGAACGTCATCGGTAAATTCAACCGCTTTGACATTCAGTTCGTCTTCAATGATTTCAACGTAAATCTTATCAAGTGATGAGCATCCCTTAACAAGCATCTTTGCAATAGGCTGACGGTTCTTGATGTTGGCTGTATTTCTGCAGGCACGTCCGAGAACAACCGTCTTTAATACCATATCCATTTCAGCTTCCATTTCTTTGTCAATCTTCGACTCGTCACAAACGGGGAAGTCACAAAGATGAACGGATTCGGGTGCATTTTTATCGATTGAGCAAACAAGGTTACGATAAATTTCTTCTGCCATGAAAGGAATCATGGGAGCGGAAGTCTTGGCAATCGTAACAAGTGCTGTGTAAAGAGTCATGTAAGCATTGATCTTATCCTGCTCCATTCCCTTAGCCCAGAAACGCTCACGTCCGCGACGAACGTACCAGTTACTCATCTGATCCACGAAATCCTGAAGTGCTCTTGCAGCTTCGGGAATTCTGTAATTTTCAAGGTCGTCATCCACTTCTTTTACCACCGAATTCATCTTGGAAAGAAGCCACTTGTCCATAACGGGAAGTTTATCATACTCGAGAGTATACTTCGTGGCATCGAACTCATCGATGTTGGCATAAAGAATGAAGAATGCATATGTATTCCAGAGTGTTCCCATGAACTTGCTCTGACCTTCCGATACGGCCTTGCCGTGGAAACGGTTGGGCAGCCAGGGTGCCGAGTTGATGTAGAAATACCATCTGATGGCATCTGCGCCGTATGTATTGAGTGCATCGAAAGGATCTACAGCGTTGCCCTTTGATTTACTCATCTTCTGTCCGTTCTCATCCTGAACATGGCCGAGTACGATTACGTTCTCATAAGGAGCCTTATTGAATAAAAGAGTTGACTCCGCAAGCAGAGAATAGAACCAGCCTCTTGTCTGGTCTACGGCTTCCGAAATGAACTGTGCGGGGAACTGAGCCTCGAATTTGTCCTTATTTTCGAAAGGATAATGATGCTGTGCAAAAGGCATTGCGCCCGAGTCGAACCAGCAGTCGATAACTTCGG
>JAKSSB010000097.1 GCA_024403285.1 Lachnospiraceae bacterium
CTGTTCTGGGGTCAATAACCTTAACCGCATCAGCTACACGTCCGTACTGACCTGAAGCCTTTGTAAGAGCTGTATTGGCATCGTCACCCTTCTTGATGAAGTCCATCATCTTACCAAAGTTGATGTACTTGTAACCGATAATCTCATCATTCTCATCAAGAGCGATACCGGTAATATATCCGTCAGTAAGTTCAAGATATCTGGGTCCCTTTGCAAGTGTACCGTAGGTTGTACCAACCATTGTACGGGTTCCCTTACCAAGGTCTTCAAGACCTGCACCGATAGCAAGACCATCCTCAGAGAATGCTGACTGTGTACGTCCGTATACGATCTGAAGGAAAAGTTCTCTCATTGCTGTGTTGATAGCATCACAAACAAGGTCTGTGTTAAGAGCTTCAAGGATTGTACGTCCGGGTAAAATTTCTGCAGCCATAGCAGCTGAATGAGTCATACCTGAACATCCGAGTGTCTCAACAAGTGCCTCCTGAATAATACCGTCCTTAACATTAAGGGAAAGCTTGCATGCTCCCTGCTGAGGTGCACACCAGCCAACACCATGTGTGTAACCTGAGATGTCTGTAACATCTTTAGCCTTAACCCATTTTGCTTCTTCGGGAATAGGTGCACATCCATGGTTTACACCCTGTTTAACAGGGCACATTTCTTCAACTTCTTTTGAATAAATCATGTATTTATTTACTCCTTTCAAGAAATATCATTAACTCATATATATGAGTTACTCTCTTCCAGGCTGTGCCTTACACAGCCGCCTCAAATATTTTCGCACAAATCAGCCCAAAAATCCAGTATTTTTTTATTAAATGTAAAAAGGGCTCTGTTATATTTTATGCTTTGGTTACAATATTGTCTTTGTCTTTATAGATTGAGTCTGCGGGAATATATCCTCTTACACAGGATGTCGGATAAATATTGGTATTCTTACCGATAACGGTTCCGGGATTGAGAACGGAATTGCAGCCGACTTCAACATGATCCGAAAGCATAGCTCCGAATTTCTTAAGTCCTGTCGGTATTTCCTCACCGTCACCCTTTACAACCACCAGAGTCTTGTCACTCTTAACATTGCTTGTTACGGCGCCTGCACCCATATGTGACTTGAATCCGAGAATTGAATCACCCACATAATTGTAATGAGGTACCTGAACATTGTTAAAAAGAATAACGTTCTTAAGTTCCGTGGAATTTCCGACGACGGCATTCTTTCCGACTATGGCATTTCCTCTGATAAAGGCGCACTGTCTTACTTCCGCATTTTCATCAATGATACAGGGACCGTTTATATATGCCGAATCAAATACTTTGGCAGATTTGGCAATCCAGACGTTTTCGCCTCTCAATTCGTATATATCTTCAGGAAGGCTTTTACCGAGTTCAATGATGAAGTCTTTAATTAACGGTAAAAGTTCCCATGGATACTCATGACCTTCAAATAACGGAGCCGCAATGGTTTCGTCAAGGCTGTACATATTGGAAATTTTCATAAGTTCGCTCATAAATCACACTTTCCATGCAAATGCATCTTAAATATTTGTATATACGTTTTCCGATTTCTCATAATATCACATATATATTCACGGTCAATAAAAGAAATATGAAAATAATAAAAATAGAATAAAACTAAATACGATAAAACTATATATATTATAAAGAATAACAAATAAATTAAATTAAATTAAATTAAATTAAAATAAATTAAATTGAATTAAATTGAATTAAACTGAATTAAAATAAATTAATCTATATTATATTAAATTCGATTTAAAAAAATTGAATTAGTTAAACCTTAATACAATTACTTCTTATAAAACTGAGCCGCATATTTAAAATACTTTATCAGTTCATTCGAATTGTTCATGGATTTGACCGTCTGAGTATTCTTCGTTACAAAAGCGGTAAGTTTGTCCATGTATTCCTTCTCTTCTATCGTACCGTCCGCCACTCCGGAAAGACCTTTCTCCCAGCTGGCTGTAAGTGCAGGATTAAGAAGAGGCTGAATCGAAAGCATGACAACATCATGAAGCATCTCGCCCTGCAGAGTCGGAGTAATTATCTGCGTTTTGGCATTAAGAGCAAGATATTTATTGTTCACAAGTTTAGTAAGAATTCCGGCTCTCGTCGCGGATGTTCCGATTCCACTGCCCTTTATCTGTGCACGAAGATCCTCATCTTCAATGAACTGACCGGCATTCTCCATTGCAAGAATCATACTACCGGAATTATATCTTTTGGGAGGCTGAGTTTCGCCTTCCTTAATAACCATTGCGGTAAGAGGAATCTCACTGCCTTTCTTTAAACCTGACAGAAGTTCAAGGAAAGCCGCATCACACTTGATGTCCTCTGTTTCATCTTCTTTGTTGTCGTTTCCGTTTTTAGATCCATCCTGCGCATCCTTCGCACCCGAGTTGTCGCCGGAATCTTTGTTCTTTGAAGAGAATGAATAATTCATAACCTTCCTGTAACCTTCGTCCACAACTACCTTAAACGAAGAGAAAAACTTCTCACCGTTCTTCTCGAGAACAAGTGAAACTTTTTCGAAAACCGCCGGCGGCATAAAAATAGCAAGGAATCTTCTGGCAATCAGTTCATATACTTTCTTCTCGGTCGGGCTTAATGAAGCAAAATTCTGAAGTCCCTGACCTGTGGGAATAATAGCATAGTGATCCGTAATCAGCTTGTCATTGACATACTTTGTCGAAGCAATCTTCGTATACGACTTCGACTCAAGAATCTCATTAGCAAACTCCTTAAGCGATGCAAAACTTCTCAAGCCGCCGATATTCTTGTGAATTTCCTTCGAAACGGCTGTCGAAAGCACCCTCGCATCGGTACGGGGATATGTAACAAGCTTCTTCTCATACAATGTCTGAATAATATTAAGAGTCTGATCGGGATTAATCTTGAAATACTTGGAGCAGTCATTCTGTATTTCAGCAAGATTATACAAAAGCGGAGCATTCTTCTTTTCTTTTTTCTTCTCGACTCCTGCAACGGAAATCGTTGTTCCCGGTTCAACTTCAATCGAATCCTTGCCCAGACAGTATTTAATGCATTCCTTCGCACCGTCTTCTGTCTTGAATCCTTTCTCGCTGTACAGAACCGGAGATTGAAAATACTTGCTGCCTTCGACGCTTCTCCATTCACCTTCAATATCGGTTCCGGATATGTCCGCATGCGCCAGAATCCTGTAGAACGGTGTCTTGGTAAAAGATCTGATTTCACGCTCCCTCTTTACGACCATTCCGAGTACGCATGTCATTACACGACCGACAGCCAGAGATGCTCTCTCCGTGTTCAAAAACTGTTTAAACTGATAACCGTACTTAAGCGTAAGTGCCCTGGAAAAATTAATACCCATCAGGTAATCTTCCTTGGCACGAAGATACGCCGCAGCCGAAAGATTATCATATTCCGACAAATCCTTGGCTTCCCTTATTCCACGAAGAATTTCTTCTTCTGTCTGTGAATCAATCCATACACGGAGTCTCTTCTTACCCGTAACATGCGCCTGCTGTTCAACAAGTCTGTAAATATACTCACCTTCACGTCCCGAGTCGGTGCAGACATAAATTGTATCGACGTCATCTCTGTTAAGGAGCCCGCTGACTATCTTAAACTGCTTGGTAACACTTCCTATAACTTCATACTTGTATTCGGTCGGTATAAAAGGAATGGTATCGAATGACCATTTCTTAAGTGCCGGATCGTAACTTTCCGGATAACTCATGCTGACCAGATGGCCGACACACCAGGTAACTATGCTGTTGGGACCTTCTTTGTAACCGTCTTTGGTTGCAAGATCTTCTTTTAACGCTTTGGCAAATTCGTTTGCAACAGACGGTTTCTCCGCTATATAAACCGCTTTCCCCATTAAAACTCCCTCATATCAATTAGTTTAATCTTGTCATCTTTCTCCGCAAGTTCCGTAAGTTCCCTGTCAAAACCACCTTTCGAGAAAAGATACATTACATCCGGGCGAAGTCTCGCTTCTTTGGCTGTATAACAATACCACTCATAATCGAAAAATGTTGTTATCGGCTTATCTACATTACAGAATCCGAGAAGCGTATCTCTGTCGGTATTCTGGGCAACTATATTGATTGTGCCCGTTTTGCCTACCCACTCGCCCTTCTTGGTATATTTAAACGGTAAAAGATTTCTGTCATTAAGTATATCTATATATTCGCAACAGACACTGCCGAAATATTTGCCTATACATTTATTCAGACTTCCGTCTATAAATGAATCATAAAATTCTTCCGCACCCATTCGCTTAATGAGCGACTCGTTCGGGTATATAAAACGAAACCAGAAATCAACAAGAGGCGAAGAAATCCGATATATACCTTTCTTCGTATTCTCGCTTCCGGCGGTGTCGTAAGAATAAACTTTTTCCACAAGTTCAAGGTTCATCAGATTCTTAAGATAAACACTGATTTTGGCTCTTGAAAAGCCGGTATGTACAAAGATATCGTTAAGTTTCTCCCTGCCCTCGGCAATGGTTGCAAGAATGGTCGCATAAACTCCGGTCTCTCGTAATTCCTTCTTAAGAATATCCGTTCCGATATTTCTGAAAGCTCCGTCATCACGTAAAAGAACATTGATAATATTCTCTCTTAACGAAAGACTGATATCAAAATAATCCCAGTATTCGGGATTTCCTCCGAGTATACAGTAGAAATCCATGCATTTGGCAGTATCGGGAGTATCGTAGTGACATACAAGTTCCAGAAAATGAAGCGGTTTAATCTTCATAAATCCCGTAATGGCAAAAGCATTCTTTCCAATCGTATCGACAAATGCATTCTCAATCCAGCCGAGATGATTGCTTACAAGAATGCACATTAAACGGTTATCGTTCTTGTACGCTCTTACAAAAGCAGAAAGCGAAGTCATAAATTCCGGACAGACACGGACTATACGATGAAAATCCCTTATGATGATAAGTTTCTTACCATCTTTCGAATCGCTGATTATTCTTTCGAAAATAAAAGAAAAATCAGGATAATCATTATCACAAACGATTCCCTGATTCCTTAATTCTCCGGCCCAGAGATATCTTTGTTCACGTTCGGAGCAGTGCTTTGAACAATATTCAAAGGTATTCTTCCCTTCTTTGAATTCCTCAAGAAGGGAAGAAATACCGACACTGCTTTGTCCGTACAGAACGAGCAAAGAACTCTCGTTTTGACCGAAATATTTATTTAACTGGATTAACTCATTAACTCGTCCGGGAAGCATCCGTACCCTCCGTAAATTAAAATCGAATGATCCCCGTCAGCCGATTATTTTGCCTGAATATATCCCATAGCTTTAAGAAGCTCTGCACAGAGAACAGCACCGCCTGCAGCACCTCTTACGGTATTGTGTGAAAGACCTACGAATTTCCAGTCGTAGATTGAATCTTCACGAATACGTCCTACACTGATACCCATTCCGTTCTCGAAATCAACATCGAGAGCAACCTGAGGACGATTGTCTTCCTCAAGATACTGAATGAACTGCTTGGGAGCCGAAGGAAGGTTTAATTCCTGAGGTTTGCCCTTGAAGCTAACAAGCTTCTCGATAAGCTGTTCCTTGGTAGGCTGTTTCTTAAATTTAACAAATACGGTAGCTGTATGTCCGTTAAGAACCGGAACTCTGATACACTGGCTTGTAATCTTAATATTGTCTGCGGGTACGATAACGCCGTCTTTGATTTCACCCCAGATTCTTAAAGGCTCTTTCTCGCTCTTCTCTTCCTCACCACCGATGTAAGGAATGATATTGCCTTCCATTTCGGGCCAGTCCTTGAATGTCTTGCCGGCACCTGAAATAGCCTGATAAGTTGATACGATTACTTCGTAAGGCTCAAATTCTTTCCATGCTGTAAGAACGGGAGCATAGCTCTGAATTGAACAGTTGGGTTTAACTGCAATGAATCCTCTCTTGGTACCGAGTCTCTTCTTCTGGGAATCAATAACTTCCATGTGCTGGGGATTGATTTCGGGAACAACCATGGGAACATCGGGTGTCCATCTGTGAGCAGAGTTGTTGGAAACAACGGGAATCTCTGCCTTTGCATAATCTTCCTCAATCTTTCTGATTTCATCCTTTGTCATATCTACGGCACTGAATACAAAATCAACTTCGGAAGCAATTGTTGCAACTTCATTGACATCTTTAACAATTATATCTTTAACAGCTTCAGGCATGGGTGTTGTCATCTTCCATCTTCCGCCTACGGCATCTTCATATCTCTTGCCTGCCGAACGGGGTGATGCTGCAATAGTAACAACCTCAAACCAGGGATGATTCTCAAGTAAAGAGATGAATCTCTGTCCGACCATTCCTGTTCCGCCTAAAATACCAACGCGTAATTTCTCACTCATAACGTATACCTCCAAGTATCTCTTTTAATTATTTACATATAATACATTTTTTGATTTCAATGTCAATGAAAAATGGTAAAAAACATGATTTTTGTGCACAGTTTATATCATTTTCTCATACTCGGCAATCTGTTTATCCATCGCTTCCTTACCGGGTGCACCGATTGTAAGTCGTCTGTTTACACATACTTCAAGCGAAACCGCCGAATATACGTCCTCATCAAACTGAGGTGCAAGTGCCTTAAGTTCATCAAGTGAAAGATCCTCAATTGAGCAGCCTTTGTCAATGCAAAGAAGAACAAGTCTTCCGACAATGCCGTGAGCATCTCTGAAAGGAACTCCCTTTGTAACAAGGTAATCAGCGGCATCTGTCGCATTTGTAAAGCCTTTCATTGCACTCTCAGCCATTCTCTCTTTGTTAAAAGAAATTGTGGCAAGCATTCCGGTGAAAAGATGCAGACAGTTCCTTGTAGTATCAAACGCATCGAAAGCCATCTCTTTATCTTCCTGCATATCTTTATTATATGCGAGAGGGATACCTTTCATCGTTGTAAGAATCGACATAAGTGCGCCGTAGACACGACCTGTTTTACCACGGACAAGTTCTGCGATATCGGGATTCTTCTTCTGCGGCATAATGCTTGATCCGGTAGAAAAAGCATCATCCATTTCCACAAATCTGTATTCATTTGAGTTCCAGAGAATAAGTTCTTCACTGAAACGTGAAAGATGCATCATAATTGTTGAAAAAGCGCTCAGTGTCTCAATAAGATAATCTCTGTCGGAAACCGAATCCATGGAATTCGTGGTCGGTCCGTCAAACCCGAGTTCTTTCGCAACAAACACACGATCAAGCGGATATGTTGTTCCTGCAAGTGCTCCGCTTCCGAGAGGACATTTGTTAAGCCGAACACGTATATCTGCTATTCTTGAACGGTCTCTCGTAAACATATCGAAATAAGCGCTGAAATAATGGGCAAGTGTCGTAGGCTGTGCTTTCTGAAGGTGTGTAAATCCGGGCATGTAAGTCTCGGTATTGTTCTTAATAATATCAAGAAGAACAATCTGAAGTTCCTTAATCAGTCTGTCCGTATCATCCAATACATTTCTTGTATAAAGTTTCATATCAAGAGCAACCTGATCGTTACGGCTTCTTCCGGTATGAACCTTCTTACCCGCATCGCCGATTCTCGATATAAGCGTTGCTTCAACAAAAGAATGAATATCCTCATATTCGTCACCGATAACAAGACTTCCTTCGTTAAGCTCCGCCAGAATTTTCTTAAGCTCGCAAACGATTTTGTCGGAATCTTCCGAAGGAATGATACCGCATTTTCCGAGCATGGTCGCATGCGCAATGCTTCCCTCGATATCTTCCCTGTACATTCTCTTGTCGAAATTAATCGACGCGTTAAAAGCATTAACTTCGGCATCTTCCTGTTTGGTGAATCTTCCGCCCCATAACTGAGCCATATCGTATCTCCTTAAACTGTAAAACAAACAATTATCCTTTTAAAAGAAATAACCATACCCGCACCGGATATGGTTAAAAGCTGGAAATCAGATTCGAACTGACGACCCCTTCATTACGAGTGAAGTGCT
>JAKSSB010000098.1 GCA_024403285.1 Lachnospiraceae bacterium
TATGTCAAACGCAAGCTTAAACTTAATTTTCTTGACGTCCACACCGTTTCCTCCGGCGTAGAGTCGCATCAGGCCGAACCGGTTGAAGAATCCGACCTTCTTCGATATCGAAATATCCTTACCGTCCGTTCCGTTGAAGGTAAAAGATGCAACGGGGATACCCGTATTGTAAATGGTAAAAGGAACCTGTGCCAGGCCGCTCAAATTCGAGCTTCCGGTCAGCGTAATCTCGTAAACACCGATTTTTTCGACGCTGAAAGCCATGATGTAGTTCGTTCCTTTTTCTGCCTTCTGGTATGTCAAATCAACCTCGGTCTCATCGATGAGCGGAATGAATTCCACATCGCCGACTTCGACATCTTCCGGATCGACCGGTTTGTTGATGATTCTGACGATTTCTTCGTCTCCGAGCATTCCGGTCATCGCATGTGTCGACAATGCGAATTTGCAGACATTTGCTGCGGCCTTCTGCAACTCGCTTCTCTTAAGCTTGCCGGAGGCGAGGGATTCCAAAGTATTGTCGCCTTCCACATTCTTTGAGCCGTCCGCGCAGACCATGTAAAGGTCATTTCCGGCTCCGACCATCCGGTCGTAACGGTTCTTGGAAGAATCCATGCTTCCGCGCTCGTTTATCTCGGCCCACCAGTCTGTCATTACGACACCTCTAAAGCCCCATTCGTTTTTGAGAATTTCCGTAACGAGGTCGTAATTTCCCGCGGTAAAAAGACCGTTAAGTGCGCCGTAGGTGGTCATTACCGCATCGGCCTTTGCTTCTTTTACCGGGATTTCGAATGATTTTAAGTATATCTCACGAAGCGCTCTCTTCGAGATTCTCGAATCGATGTTGCGTCTTCTGAATTCCTGATTGTTGCCGGCAAAATGTTTGATGCAGCCGGTCACGCCCGCCAAGTGAAGTCCTCTTATGACTGCCGCGCCCATGCGGCCGGAAACAAGCGGATCCTCGCTGAAATATTCGAAGTTGCGGCCGTTTAAGGGATATCTGTGGATGTTGATTCCCGGTCCCAGAAGCACGTCGACTTTGTTCTCGCTCATCTCAAGACCGGTGTATGAATAGAGGTCTTCGACCAGTTCATCGTTGAAAGTGCACGCAAGAAGCGTACCAATCGGAAGGCTGAATGCCTTTTTGCCGCAGTCGAGACGCATTCCGGAAGGGCCGTCGTCACAGCAGATTGCGGGAATTCCGAGTTCGCGAAGATGGGGCGATACGCCGCCGAATGCCGATGCAGTGCCGGGTGTTACGAGCGGGCTGCCCATGCCCTCGCCACGGACGATACACGATAAATCATCGTCCGAAAGTGTAGCGACAAATTCTTCGATTGATTTTCTGCCGTAAAAGACATCTTTGAGGGATATACTCTCTTCCGTCGCCGGGATTTCGTCCCCGAGGTTTGCAGCTTTACGGACTTCCTCACTTACTTTGAGAAGAGGTACGTCCTCGTATGTCTTCTCGTATATTCCGTCCGTCGCTTTGCCGGGACGAAGGCGCTTAAACGCTTCAACGGGAGCTGCTGCTTCCGATAATTTCTCAATTGCAAGATTTTCATCGAGTTCGAAGGAGAAAAATTCTTCGGCCGAATCGGGGTCTCCTCCGATGAAGAACCGGTATTCGCCCTCTTCAAGAACAAAGCAGTTCTCGGCGCGCATCGCACCCGAATCGTCAAAAGATGCAAAAGAATCAAAAGAAATCGAGAATTTAAGTTCGTCCTTCTCACCGGGGGCAAGTTCCGTTGTTTTGCCGTAATCGGCAAGCACTTTCGCAGGTTTGCCCAGATTGCCCTGAGGCGCCGAAACATAGATTAAAACGGAATTTTTGCCGGGACGGCTTCCGGTATTTTCAACCGTACATTTTACGGAAACCGTTCTGCCGACGATATCGGCCGAAGCTGATATGTCTTTTACCGAAAAAGCAGTGTACGAAAGGCCGAAACCGAACGGATAGGCCACGTCCTGCGGGGCAAAAGTCGAGAAGTATCTGTATCCGAGATAAATATCTTCGGTGTAGAAATTGAATTCACCGCTGCCGAAATCGTTCGCGCAAGGGTAATCTTCGATATGTCGGGCGATTGTGTCGGTAAGGCGGCCCGAGGGAGACGTAACTCCGGTTAAGATTCGCTCTGCGCCGTATCCGCCGAGCATTCCGCCCTGCCATACGTAAAGAACCGCTGCCGGCGAGTATTTATCGACAAAGCTCATGTCGATGATGTTGCCGACATTCAGAACAACTATCGTTCTGTCGAAATGGCGGCATACGATTTCGAGCATTTTCTCTTCGTTTTCGGAAAGTCTGTAAGAGCCCGGCGTGTCCGTGGCGTCGCGGTCCTCGCCCGCGGTACGGCCGATGATGACGATGGCGGCGTCGCTTTCTGCGGAAGCCTTAATTACGTCTTTTTCGTCCGGAACCATCTCAAGCTGCGACCAGGGCTCGTTTCCCCAGCCCTCACCTTCGACGAACGGATTCTCTTTCTCCCATTCCTCGTATATTTTCGCAAGTTCTTCGTTTACGGTTACGCGTTCCGACTCGCGGAGCGCATCAAGAATTCCCGTAACTTTCGTCACGTTAACCATTCCGCCCGAGCCGGTGCCCGATTTATAGTAGTGCGCCTGAATTCTTCCGAAAACCGATACCTTTTCGTTTCGGTCAAGAGGAAGCGCATTGTTGTCGTTTTTGAGGAGTACGCAGCCTTCGGCAGCCGCTTCCACAGCTTTTTTACCGTACTCGTTCCAGTCAAGAATTTTGATATTCTCAACGCTCACTTCGGAAAGCGAATCTTCCATAACCCTGATTACGCGTTTCACATAGTCGGCGTTTTCTTCGTCGTAGTTGAACACTTCCGCCTGAACATCGGTAAGCTCCGAGAGGCAGTCGTGAAGTGCGTCCAGATTGTTGCCGTAATACTCCGGCAAACTGAATTTCTCTTTAAGATATTCGTGTGCTGTTTCTTTGCTGTTCAGTTTGGCAGCATTAAGTCTTACTTTCATGTGTTAACCCTCCGCATCGTTCTTTCGGGATACGCCCGAATTCTCTCCGGATTCGCTCAATTCTCACCGGATCAGTATAACTGTGTAAAAGAATTGTAATGGTCGTCCGTGTAATATATCAGCCCGTCGTTTGAATAGATTATTCGCTTCGAGTTTCTGTATCCTCCGTCGAAATCGATATCACACTCGTAGTACTTTCGTCCTTTTTTCTCGGGTAAAAGACCTTCGTAATTTCCGAAAAAATCACCCCCGATGCTACATCCGGGGGCTACTTTATTTAAATTGCCGGATTTTGAATCCCAGCCTTTGTTCTGTGCTTCTTTTTTGGTAATGTAATTTGAAGGAAGCTTCTGATAAGTATGTATGTAAAGCGCTACTTCGTCCTTGGAAGTATATTGGCCGTCCGGCTTAACCGATGCGGTTAAGCCGTCCGACGTATCATCGTCTTCCCAATCTTCTTCGTAGAACTCTTCATCGTCCCACTCTTCGTCATCGTAGTACTCGTCGTCTTCCCAGTCTTCGTCCTCGTAGTACTCGTCGTCTTCCCAGTCTTCATCGTCGTAGTACTCGTCATCTTCCCAGTACTCGTCGTCTTCCCACTCTTCATCGTAATACTCGTCATCATAATCATCATCTCCGTGGCCACATCCACCGAGGAATGAGAATACAAGAAGAAGTGATGCCAGAATCAGCCAAATTCTTTTTTTCATAATCTCCTCCGCCAATTAGTTGTTCTCTGCAGGGAAAAGCGCTTCAAATTCTTCTCTGGAAATTCTTTCCTTCTCAATAAGAAGTGCTGCCGCAGCGTGAAGCACATCGATGTTGTTGTTGATAATCTCCTTGGCCTTAATGTAACAGCCGTCGATTATCTTCTTAACCTCGGCATCGATTTCGCCAGCGATTCGCTCACTGTAAGGTCTCGTATGTGCAAGATCGCGTCCGATGAATACTTCGTCATCATCACTGGCATAATTAATTGTTCCGATATTAGAGCTCATACCGTAAGTTGTTACCATGTGACGCGCAACCTGGGTAGCTTTCTTGATATCGCTCGAAGCTCCGGTTGTAATATCGTCAAAAATAATCTCTTCGGCGATACGTCCGCCGAGCGAAACCATAATATCCTGCTCCATGCGGCCTTTCGTATAGAACATGTTGTCATTCTCGGGAAGCGGCATCGTATAACCTGCTGCCGACGAACCCGTGGGAATAATTGAAACCGTATATACCGGGTCCATATCCGGAAGCACATGGAATAAAATAGCGTGACCTGCTTCATGATATGCGGTAATCTTTTTCTCTTTATCCGATACGATTTTGCTCTTCTTCTCTGTTCCGATTCCGACTTTAACAAATGCTTTTGAAATATCTTCGTCGGTAATGTAGGAAGCATTCTTCTTGGCCGCAATAATTGCCGACTCGTTAAGAAGATTCTCAAGATCCGCTCCCGTGAATCCCGCCGTCGTCTGAGCAACTTTCTTTAAGTTGACATCATCCGAAAGAGGCTTATTCTTGGCATGTACGTTAAGAATTTCTTCACGTCCCTTGACATCCGGTCTTCCGACCATGACTTTACGGTCAAAACGTCCGGGACGAAGAATTGCGGGATCGAGAATGTCGACACGGTTAGTTGCCGCAAGAACGATAATTCCGCTGTTCTCCGAGAAACCGTCCATCTCTACGAGCAACTGGTTCAATGTCTGCTCTCTCTCGTCATGTCCGCCGCCCAAGCCGGTACCTCTTCGTCTTGCCACAGCATCGATTTCATCGATAAAAACGATACAGGGTTTGTTGGCGGTAGCATCTTCAAAAAGGTCTCTTACACGTGAAGCTCCGACACCTACGAACATTTCCACGAAATCCGAACCGGAAATGCTGAAGAAAGGAACTCCCGCTTCACCCGCCAGTGCTTTGGCGAGAAGTGTTTTACCGGTTCCGGGAGGTCCCTCCAAAAGGACACCTTTGGGAATTCTCGCACCGAGCTTGGTAAACTTGCCGGGATCTTTTAAGAATTCCACAATTTCATTAAGTTCTTCTTTTTCTTCTTCAAGACCTGCAACATCCTTAAGACGTTTGTCATTGTCCTTGATAATTCGCGCATGGCTTTTACCGAAATTGGCCATCTTGCTGTTCGAGCCGCCGCCCATGGCCGCATTCTGCGCATTGATAAACATTACAAAGAAGAAAACGCAGATAACGAGTACGATAAGTGCGGGAAGGAGGTATTTGACAAACCAGCTTTCCTGCGGAACTTCCCCGACAATCGGGTCGTAGCCCATCTCACGCAGTTCTTTCTCTGTTGAAGGAAGATCCGTAACGTAGAAAGTCTTCGTCTCTCCGCTCTGGAGCGTTACGATGACATCACCGCCGATTGAATCGTTCTTCTGATTGAGGTTAACCGAATTAACCACACCCGCAGCATGGTCTTTCTCAAAATTTCCGCGGGTATAAGTTGTTGACTTGAAATCAATAAGACTGATTAAAGTCGCCACAATAATGAGGATGATAATCAGGGCGAAAATAAGCCCCGTTCCTCTTCTTCTGTTGTTCTCCACTTAGCAATTCTCCTGTTCTTTCTTTAAATCAATTTCCTACTTATTCTTCGAATTCCACTACACCGACATAAGGAAGATTTCTGTACTTCTGGTCGTAATCGAGGCCGTATCCCACCACGAAAAGGTCTTCTACTTCAAATCCGGTATAATCGACGTCGACATCGACTACTCTTCTGTCCGGCTTGTCAAGAAGCGTGCAGAGCGAAAGGCTCTCGGGATGTCTGCTCGCAAGAAGCTTCAAAAGATGCGAAAGGGTTCTTCCCGAATCGATGATATCCTCTACAACAAGAACATTCTTGCCTTCGATTGATTCGTCGAGATCCTTGATAATCTTAATCTGTCCGCTCGACTCCGTTCCTCCGCCGTAGCTTGAAACCGACATAAAATCGAGTGAAACCGGAACGGTTATTCTCTTCGCCAGTTCACACATAAAAAAGCTTCCGCCCTTTAAAACACAGATCATATGAATGCTCTTGCCCGCATAATCGCGGCTTATCTGTTCTCCAAGGCGACGGATTCTCTCGTCAACTTCCTCTTCTGTAAGTAAAACTCTAACATTTTCAGACATTTCTTTCCTCCCCGATGCTCAGAGTTATCTCGATAACTTCTGTCGTCGCATCGCTTACTTTATAATATTCGCTTATTCGCATCCCCGGAATCCACAGTATATGACTTCCGTCCGCAAGTACCCATTTATCGGCTCTTTCGGAGCGCGGAACCTTCTCGTTTACGAAGTAATCTTTTAAAAGTTTCCGTCCGTACGAACCGTTGACGGTAAGATAATCGCCTTCCTTCGGTTTTCTGAATAGAAGGTAGCTATTTATTTTACCATAATCAAACCATTTAGTATATGTATTTTTAGGAATATTTTCGGACTTATCATACTTGAAACGGCGCACAACCGCCGACGGAAAATCCTCCGGTGCATATTCCGGCTCTCCGCAAGCGCCATCCTGCCCATCCCCGGAATATCCGGAATCGTCATCCTTCCTAACCGCAGCTTCTCCGTGAGTGTCGTCCTTCCTGTCTTCGGAAGCTCCGAATTTTTGCGATCCAGCAAAATTCGCGCCCCGATGATTTGCCTGTGATAAAAGAATTCCGTCGTAAACCCGCTCGGCATTCAGGCCGTAAATGAATTCACGCCTTTTTCCGACCTGCGACCGTAAAAGAGTTTCGACCGCGCGCACCTGAACCGTCGAGATATCCCGCGCACGTCCCGCCGCCGTAACAAGAAGTCTGTGAATGAGCGCCGACCGTAGTGCCGGATGAAGCGACAAAACATCCTTTGAGAGAAGATATCTTTTACCGGGCGTACTTCCCTGCGCGTTCTCTTCGATGAAATTGCTTTCGGTGACAATCCGTGTATTGTCTTCACGGTGTTTGTCTTCGGTGACAATCCGTGTATTCTCTTCACTGTGTTTGTCATCGGTGACAATCCGTGTATTGTCTTCGCCAAGATTGCTTTCGGTGACATACCGTTCATACGCTTCCGCCGTCTGAATATCGAGAAAATCCTTAACTTCGGCGAGCATTCCCGCCGTCTCCGCCATGTGTCGCACCGCGCCGCCCGAAACATTCACGGCCTCCGGAAGAATCAGATGACGTATCCGGTTGCGCGAATACTCCGTATTGTCGTTGGTTTCATCGTGCATCCAGGTCATTCCCGTGCCGATAAGGTATTCCTCGATTTCTTCCTTCGTCACACAAAGCAGCGGCCTTATGACTTTGTCCGTAACCGGCCGGATTCCCACAAGTCCGGAAATTCCCGTGCCGCGAAAAAGATTGAAAAGCATCGTCTCGCACACATCGCCCATGTGATGGGCAACGGCGATGTTCCCCTTCTTATCCCCGAGAAGTCCGCTCATGAATTCGTACCTGACGTTCCGCCCCGTTTCCTCCTCGCTCAGTCCCGACTCCTTCGACATCGCCGGAATGTCAGCTTTTCTGACCGCAAGCTCAACGCCCAGCCGCTCGCAGAGCGCGCGCACAAATTCCTCGTCCCTGCCCGCCGTTTCGCGAATCATATGATTGACATGAGCACATTTCAGGGTAAAAGAAACTTTCTCTTTATACTTATTAAGCAACAAAAGAAGGCAGACCGAATCCGCGCCGCCGGAAACCCCGACAATCACGGTATCGCCCGCTTCAATCATTCCGTTATCCTCAATGTAATCAAAAATCTTCTGCTCCATGTCCCCTATTATATAACAATTTTCAAAATAAATCGAGATTTCCGGTTTCCCGACAGCAGATCCCTAACAAATCTTCTAAATTGCTGTCACCTTGTCTCTGATTCCCGGTTTCCCGACAGCAGATCCCTAACAAATCTTCCAAATTGCTGTCGCCTTGTCTCGGTTTCCCGGTTTTCTGACAGCAGATCCCTAACAAATCTTCCAATTTGCTGTGGCCGGTCTCTGTCTCGAGGGCGCAGCTGC
>JAKSSB010000099.1 GCA_024403285.1 Lachnospiraceae bacterium
GGTCCGGTTCTCTTTGCCGACCAACGTCGTGACCAGCTGACCGTTCTGATCCAATATGGCACCGGTCTGTGCCAGGTCGATCAGCTTAGCCGGATCAAGCATCTGCCAATCAGACAGGCCAAGCGTGTGCCAACCAATGGAAAATGCTGCCAAAATGGCAAAAACAAGCAGGAAGAGGCTATGAAAGCAGGCCATGAACCGCGTAGAGAGTTTCTGTACGGACAGACTCAGAGTAAGGATGTTTCGGTATTTATGCAGATTGCGAACGAAGAGTGGGACGGAACTCCGGAGGATGTTCCGACGACGGTACTTATTCCGAGCTTTATCGTGAGTGAGCTTCGTACATCTTTTATCATAGGATTCTTAATTTATATTCCTTTCGTTGTAATCGATATGGTTGTGGCGAGCGTGTTGATGAGTATGGGTATGATGATGCTGCCGCCGACCACGATATCGATGCCGTTCAAGATTCTTCTTTTTGTTCTTGCGGACGGATGGAATCTTGTAATCGTGAATCTGGTCAAATCATTCTACTGACGACGTAAGCAGTGTTTTGGCGAAAGTTAAACTTAGACTTGTGTAAATAAGGAGGTGAGCAGGTGAATATAGATACAGTCATTTCTATAGCGAGAGACGCACTTTACTGTATTGTCATCACTTCGGCTCCCTGCCTGCTTGTTTCACTTGTCATAGGTCTTGTGGTAAGTATTTTTCAGACCGTCACATCGATTCAGGAACAGACCATGACTTTCGTTCCGAAGATTGTGGGTATATTCCTTGCGATTATGCTTTTGGGACACTGGATGCTCAACAATATGGTTACATTCATGACCGATTTGCTTAACAACATACCCAATTACATTAAGTAAAGCTGCAGCGTATGGTTAATTATGCTTTTTCAATCGAAGAACTTGAATATTTTCTCCTGATTATGGTCAGGGTTACATGTTTTCTTTTCATTGCTCCGTTTTTCGGGACGGACGGTGTTCCGGCCAGAGTCAAAATAGGATTCGGTTTTTTTCTGTCGATTCTTTTATATTATGTGACGATGCCGCACGGGGCACTTGAGATGAATACGACGCTTGATATCGCAACACTTGTCCTTAAGGAAGCAAGTGCGGGACTGTTAATCGGTCTCGGCGCAAATGTGTGTGCAAGTATCGTGCTTTTCGCCGGAAGAGTCATCGATACCGAGATGGGACTTGTGATGGCAGGGCAGATGGACCCGACAACGAAGGAAGAAGCTACACTTTCGGGAATGTTTTACCAGTATCTGATTCTTCTGATAATGATTATATCGGGAATGTATCAGTATTTTATTCAGGCGCTTACCGAAACGTTCGAACTTATCCCGATAGGAACCGTGTCTTTTAATTTAGACGGTATTTTAAACGGATTTATATCTTTTATGGGCAGATATATGATAGTGGGATTTAAAATCTGCCTTCCCGTATTTGCGACTATTATGCTTCTTAATGCCGTGCTTGGAATTCTTGCAAAAGTGGCACCGCAGATGAATATGTTCTCTGTCGGAATTCAGCTTAAGGTTATTACGGGACTTGCGATACTCTTTCTGACCATCGGTCTTCTTCCGAATTATGCGGATATTATTTTTACCGAAATGAAGAAGATGGTTGTCATGTTTGTGGAGGGTATGATGGATGCTGGAATATAACCTTCAGTTGTTCGCCAAGGAAGGACCCGGCGGAGAAAAAACAGAAGAGCCTACCCAGAAAAAACTCGAAGATGCCAGAAAAGAAGGCCAGGTTGCCAAGAGCAAAGAATTGGGAATCGGTGCCGGACTTCTTGTTATGTTCGTGCTTCTTAAAATCCTTGTCGGATATCTGGGAACGCAGTTTCTTGAAATATTCAATGCATGTTACAACAAAATACCTGATTTTGCAAAGTCGGTTGCGGGAGATGTTCCGTTCTGGGATATGACGGTGCTTTTCAGAGAAGTTTTACTTCAGGTACTGGTTATTCTGCTTCCGTTTATGGGAGCGGCCCTTTTGGTCGGAGTTGTTGTTGAAGTGGTTCAGGTTAAATGGGAACCGACGGGCAAGCCGCTTCAGCCGAAGTTTTCGAAACTTAATCCGCTGAACGGATTCAAGAGGATATTTTCTCTGAATTCGCTTGTGGAACTGTTAAAGTCGATTCTGAAAGTGCTTCTTATCGGATGGATTGTATATTCCACCCTGCAGGACGAGTGGAGAAATCTGTTTTTCTTTTACGATATGGATGTAAAAGATGCAATATCGCTCGCCGGAAATCTGGTGCTGAATCTGGGAATCAAGATTTCCGCAATGTATATGGTTTTGGCTTTTGCGGATTATTTATATCAGAAATGGAAGTTCAAAGACGACATGAAGATGACCAAGCAGGAGGTCAAGGATGAGTACAAACAGTCCGAAGGAGATCCTCAGGTTAAAGGTCAGATTAAACGTCGAATGATGCAGGCTTCACAGCGAAGAATGATGCAGGAACTTCCGAAGGCGGATGTTGTAATCACTAATCCCACGCATTTTGCGGTGGCGTTAAAATATGATGCCGATAAGTATGAAGCACCTTACGTTGTGGCGAAAGGATGCGATCATCTAGCGGCGAAGATTAAGGAAACGGCGAGAGAGAACAATGTCGAAATTGTTGAGAACAAGCCGCTTGCGAGAATGCTTTATTACAATGTCGAACTCGGTGCGGTAATTCCGCAGGAACTGTTCAAGGCGGTTGCCGACATACTTGCATATGTATACAAGCTTCAGGGCAAAATCTGATCGGAATTTGTAAAAGAATATCTTTTACCGAAGACAGTTTACGATTTGGATTAAAGCGAAAGGAGGGGTGATGAGTGTTAAATAAAATGAAAAGCGCGAACTTAATCGTTGCGATTTATATTATTCTTGCGTTTGTAATGCTCATTGTTCCCATCCCAAACTGGCTTCTGGATATTTTCCTTACCATGAATATTTCCTTTGCATTCGTAATCATGTTTTCAACCATGTTTGCGAAGGAAGTTCTGGATATGTCATATTATCCGACCATTTTGCTTTTTACCACGATTTTCAGAATTGCACTTAACGTTTCGTCGACAAGACTTATTCTTACGACCGGTAATCCCGGAAACGTAGTCGCAACGTTCGGACAGTTCGTAGGCAGCGGTAATCTGATTGTCGGAGTTGTTATTTTTATAATCTTGATTATCATTCAGTTCGTTGTCATCAATAAAGGTTCCGAGCGAGTTGCCGAGGTTACCGCAAGATTCACCCTCGATGCCATGCCCGGTAAGCAGATGGCTATCGATGCCGATTTGAATACCGGCGCGATAACGGACGAAGAAGCCAAGATAAGACGAGAGAAGATTCAGCAGGAAGCATCTTTCTTCGGTTCCATGGACGGTGCCGTTAAGTACGTAAAAGGAGATGCAACGGCCGGACTTATCATTACCGGTGTAAACGTTGTCGGCGGTATTGCCATGGGTGTTCTTATGCAGAATATGGACATCATGACGGCTCTTGAGAAGTACGTTGTTCTGACAATCGGTGACGGCCTTGTAAGTGCGATTCCTTCACTTCTTATCTCACTTTCAACAGGTATTCTCGTCACGAAGGGTTCGAAGGAAGCCGATTTCGGTCCGACAATCGTCAAGCAGCTTTTCGGTGTTCCGAAGGTTATGTATTTCGTAGGCGCGATTATTTGTGCACTCGGAATTCTGACACCGCTTAATCTGTTCCTTTACCTTGGCTTCGGCCTCGTTTTTATCATCGGCGGAAGACTTATGCAGAATTCCCTCGGTAAAAAAGAAATCACCGAAGAGGTCGATGTGGACGAGCAGGAGGCTACACAGACAAGGCAGCCCGAAAATGTCAATTCGCTTTTGCAGGTTGACCCGATTGAACTTGAATTCGGCTACGGAATCATTCCTCTTGCCGATGTCAACCAGGGCGGAGATTTGCTTGACCGTGTCGTAATGATACGTAGACAGATTGCACTTGAACTCGGAACGGTAGTTCCCATTATCCGTTTACGAGACAATATTCAGTTAAACCCCAATCAGTATATTATCAAGATAAAGGGTATTCAGGTTAGCGAAGGAGAGATTCTTTTCGATCATTACATGGCGATGAATCCCGGATTCGTAACCGAGGAAGTAACAGGTATTCCCACATTCGAGCCTTCGTTCCATCTTCCGGCCCTTTGGATTACGGAAGGTCAGAGAGAAAGAGCGGAAGCCGCAGGATATACGGTAGTAGATCCGCCGTCAATTATTGCGACGCATCTTACGGAAGTGATAAGGCATCATCTGTCGGAGCTTCTTACACGTCAGGATGTACAGCGTCTGGTGGACAATTTAAAAGAAACAAATCCCGTACTGGTGGACGAACTTGTTCCGAAACTTATGGGACTCGGAGAGATTCAGAAAGTTCTGCAGAATCTTTTATGGGAAGGTATTTCCATCAGAGATTTGCTTACGATATTTGAAACGCTTGCCGACAGGGCGACGGCCACAAGGGATACGGACATTCTTACCGAATATGTGCGCCAGAGTCTGAAGAGGGCGATATCGGGCAAGTATTTTACCCCGAATGAAACAACAAGCGTGGTTACGCTCGATCCGAAACTTGAACAGGAGATAATGAACAGCGTCAAGCAGACCGAGCAGGGGGCATATCTTACAATCGACCCGGAGAAGACGAAGCAGATTATGAAGAGCGTCGAAACCGAGACTGAGAAACTTGAAAGCCTCGGCAAAGCACCGATTATTCTTACGTCGCCGATTGTCAGAATGTATTTCAAGAAACTTTCGGAAGAGTATTTCAAGGATTTGATAGTGATTTCTTATAATGAGATTGAGTCCAATGTGGAACTTCAGTCTGTTGGGATGGTGACAGCATAAATGATTATCAAGAAATATCAGGGTAAAACAGAAGCGGAAGCACTCGAGAATGCCAAGAAAGAACTTGGTGACGGCATTGTTCTGATGAATTCCCGCCAGATGAAAAGAAAAGGAATTCTTAAGCTTTTCAAGGCTCCCTTTATCGAAGTAACCGTGGCAAAAGAAGAGGAAAGCGAACAGCAGATTGCATCGAGAGTCGATCTTCGAATTAAGGATGATAATCCTCATCCGGTTGCACAGCCTGAGCGGATAGATGAGAATGCCATTGAGGAAAAGCTTGAAGACATTCATCTTATGCTTACGAAACGAATGAAGGAAGAAGAGGAATCGGTTAAAAGAGAAGCCGCTGCAGCCAAAACGGAAGAAAAGCCGGTTGCGGAGCCTGAAGAAGAGAATGAAGATAATATTTTCACTCTTGTTAAAAATGCTTTGATTGACAATGAAGTTGAGAACAAACTTGCCGAGGGAATCGTAGATGAAGCTAAGAGAAGCTTAAAAGAAGATTCACCGATGGAAAGCGTTCTGTCTCATATTTACGAGAGAATGATTTTACGTTTCGGTAAACCGGAGATTATCACACCCGCATCCGAAGGCGCGAAGGTTGTGTTCTTCGTGGGAACGACGGGTGTCGGCAAGACGACGACCATTGCCAAAATCGCTTCCAAATTTGTTGTCGAAGAGAAGGAAAGAGTTGGGCTTCTAACGGCGGATACATACAGAATCGCTGCTGCGGAGCAGCTTAGAACATACGCGAACATTCTTGAAATTCCTTTCAGAGTAATCTATTCTGTGGAAGATATGCTCACGGCAATTGCCGATTTTTCACAGTTTGATTACATTTTAGTCGATACTGCCGGACATTCGCAGAAGAATACCGAGCAGCGCGACAATATGGTGGAATATGTTGAATGTGTCAAAGATAAAGCCGAAACGGAAGTGTATCTGGTTCTTTCGGCAACGACCAAATACAAAGACCTTTTAAGTATAGTCGACAATTATTCGGTTATCGGCGGCTACAAGCTTATTTTTACCAAACTGGACGAAACTTCCTGTTACGGAAATCTGCTTAATATCAAAACGTATTCTGATGCGGTTATGTCTTATGTTACTGTAGGACAGAACGTACCCGAGGATATAGCTTTGTTCAATCCGCAGAGTACCGTCAAGAAACTTTTGGGCGGTAAGTGATTTCGGAGGAGATTTACATGGATCAGGCACAGGGTTTAAGAAATATAATAAAAGCCAGTCAGACCAGACCTTTGGCCAGAGTTATTACGGTAACAAGCGGAAAAGGCGGAGTCGGCAAGTCCAATACGGCAATCAATCTTGCCGTATGGTTTACCAAAATGGGTCAGAGAGTAATTATTCTTGACGCGGATTTCGGTCTGGCCAATATTGAAATAATGTTCGGAACGGTTCCGAAGCATAATCTTTCCGATTTAATCTATAACGGAATGAATATGAGTGATATAATAACATGGGGACCGGAGAATATCGGATTTATTTCCGGAGGTTCGGGAATTGTCGGAATGTCGAATTTAAGCAGAGATTATCTGACTTATATAATTCAGAATCTCGCACAGCTTGACGCAATGGCCGATGTCATTATTGTCGACACGGGTGCCGGAATTTCCGATGCGGTGCTGGAATTCCTTGTTGCGAGCGGAGAAATTCTGCTTGTTACTACACCTGAGCCGACATCAATCACCGATTCTTATTCACTGTTAAAAGCTTTGACGAGACATGAAAGATTCTCACCTTCGAGCACACTGATTAAGGTAATTGCCAACAGAGTCGAATCTTCGGATGAAGGTAAAGGTCTTTTCAACAAGCTGAATGCCGTAGTTCAGAGATATTTAAAGATTCCGATTTCCTATCTCGGTTCGGTACCGCAGGATGAGGAATTACGAAATGCCGTTATGCAGCAGCTTCCGGTTTCACTTAAGAATCCGAAATCCAAGTCTGCTCAGGCATACGAGGGGATAGCAAACGTTCTTATGGACAAGGAAGCTAAACAGACTATACAAAAGAGGGGTATGGCCGCATTCTTTTCGCATATTGTGGCCGGTAAAAAGAATTCATGAAGTCACAGGACAAAGGTTTACTTTTATCAAAGTTCATAGTGCCCGGTTCGAAAATCGAACTCGAAGCGATTGAGCGTCTTTTGCAGAAGGACGGAACTTACAAGCGCAAGAAGTTTGATTCGAAGGTGGTCGAAGTAATCGATGAAGAGCATCTGGAAATTCTGATGCCGATGGAGCAGACGAAACTGGTTCTTTTACCGGTAAACGGAGAGTACGAAGTACATTTCTTCACCGATAAGGGACTGTTTCAGTGTCTTGTAAGGGTTGTCGACAGATACAAGAACGGCAATATTTTCCTGCTTTCCATCGAGATGATCAGCAATCTTCAGAGATATCAGCGAAGAGAGTATTATCGTTATTCCTGTCTGATGGATATGCGTATTCGCGAATGCTCCCCGAATGAGAATTTTGCCATCAAGAGAGAGGCGGATTTCGCTCCGGAATTTCTTCCGACGGTACAGGCGACAATCGTTGACATCAGCGGCGGCGGTATTCGTTTTACCATGAATTCACCGTTGGAAAAAGATTCATTCGTCGTTGTATATTTTACACTTTCAATGGGTGGCAGAACGAAGGAATACGAAGTTGTTTCAAAGATTCTGGCCTGCAAGGAAATGGAGAACAAACGAGGGTATTACGAGCATCGAATTCAGTTTATGAAGATAACGAATTCGGAACGTGAAGAAATCATTCGTTACATCTTCGAAGAGGAACGTAAGAAGCGTAAAAGAGAAAATTAAAAAGTAAGATAAATCGGCACACTGTTTTTACACAGTGTGCCTCAGAGTGAAGACAAAGTCCACGGATTTTCCGTGGATTTTTCTTTTGAAATTG